>JBMFWU010000010.1:53907-55273 GCA_049964955.1 Syntrophobacteraceae bacterium | reverse complement strand
ACGGTGTGGAAAGATGCGTCGTGATCTGGTGCGGAAGCACGGAGGTGCACCTGAAACCCGGGGAAATCCACCAGTCGATCGAAGCTCTGCGCCAGGCCGTCGATGCGAACGACCCGACCATTCCCCCGAGCATGCTCTATGCCCTGGCCGCCCTGGAAAGCGGTCTGCCGTTCATAAACGGCGCCCCCAACCTGACGATCGATATTCCTGCGATGCTCGAACTGGCCGAGACCGTGAAGGCGCCCATAACGGGCAAGGATTTCAAGACCGGGCAGACGCTCATGAAGACCATTCTCGCCCCGGGCCTCAAATCCCGACTGCTCGGCCTGGAAGGCTGGTATTCGACCAATATCCTGGGGAACCGCGACGGACTGGTCTTAGACGATGCCGAATCGTTCAAGACAAAGGAGGAGAGCAAGCTTTCCGTTCTCGAATACCTTTTGCAACCTCATCTCTACCCCACCCTCTACAAAAACTATTATCACAAGGTGACCATCAACTACTATCCTCCCAGGGGAGACAACAAGGAGGGCTGGGACTGCATCGACATCTTCGGATGGCTGGGATATCCGATGCAGATAAAAGTCGATTTCCAGTGCCGCGACAGCATCCTGGCCGCCCCTCTTATCCTCGACCTGGTCCTCTTCATGGACCTCGCGCAAAGGGCCGGAATGAGCGGCATCCAGGAATGGCTCTCCTTCTATTTCAAAAGCCCGATGGTAAAAGAGGGCCTCTATCCCGAACACGACCTTTCCATCCAGTCGATGAAGCTCAAAAACACCCTGCGCTACCTCATGGGAGAGGAGCAGATAACCCATTTCGGCCTGGACTATTATCTGAGCGAGGAGGAGGGAATTTAGGAAAGCCGCATGCACGAAGGAGAAGCACATGGAATGGCGTGAAATAGTCGAGCACCCGGACTTACGAGGCCTTCCCTTCAAGATCGAGACCAACGAATGGGGAAAGATCCTGATGACGCCGATTTCGGGCACGCATCGATTGTATCAGTCCGAGATCGGCGGGTTGCTCAAAAGCCTTGAGAAAGGCGGCAGGACCTTGATGGAATGCCCCATTCAGACTTCTAAAGGCGTTAAAGTCGCCGATATCGTTTGGGCAAGCGCTCCATTTCTTCAAAAGCACGGCGCCCGCATTCTGCTTTTTCCGGAATCTCCCGAGGTGGTCGTTGAAGTGCAATCGACATCCAACTTTGCAGCCGAAATGGAAGAAAAAAAGCTTCTCTATTTCGAAGCAGGCGCAAAAGAACTTTGGCTTTGCGATGAGAACGGGAATATGCGCTTTTTAAACCCTGAGGGAGAGTTGGAAAGAAGCGATGTGTTTGAAGATTTCCCCAAACACATCGATATCG
>JBMFWU010000010.1:40151-53807 GCA_049964955.1 Syntrophobacteraceae bacterium | reverse complement strand
ATCAATCGTTTTCCACATACACGCGCGGCACGCGCCGGGAAACCGCGCAGGTAAGCTCGTAGGGGATCGTGCCTATTCTTTCGGCCACATCGAGAACCTGGATATTCCCCCGGGCCGTCTCCCCCCACAGGAGCGCCTCATCTCCCACCGCAACAGGCCCCTCGCCGACCTCCACCATGATACAGTCCATGGTGACCGTTCCCACGATGGGATAGAGCTTCTCCCCGATGAGCACTTCCCCGTTGTTGGTCAATCTGCGGCTGAGGCCGTCGGCATACCCGATCGGAAGGACGGCGACTCTGGTTTCCCCCGGTGTGGTCCATCTCCTGCCGTAACTTACCGGAGAGCCGCCGGGCATTTCGCGCAGGTGCGCAACATAGGTTTTTAACGACATCACCTGTCTCGGCGCAATAGACCCGTTTGTCTCCCTGGAGGGATAATGGCCGTATAGCAGTATACCGGGCCGCACGGCGTCGAAATAGCTCTGCGGGATATCCAGAATTGCCCCGCTTGCCGCCATATGGATCATTTTGGGCCTTGCCCCTGCTTTGGAAAGGGCAGAAATCGCCTCGCCAAACCTTGCAAGCTGCAGATTGGCGTAAGTTTTATCCTTCTCGTCGGCCGTCGAAAAATGGGTATAGAGCCCCTCCCAGGCGCAGGCGCTCGATCCACAGAGCCGGTCGAACAGGTCGGCGGCCCTGTGCCACAGCTCCCCCACTCTCCCCATCCCCGAATCGAGCTTGCAATGGACCCGGACGGGTACACCGGAGAGGCCCGCGCAGCCCTTTTCGATCCACTCAATATCCTCCGGACCGAAAACGGTGATGCTGAGACCCGCCTTCACCGCCTCCGGGATCTGGTCGGGAAAAAGTCTGCCGAACACCAGGATTTGCTGCGCGATTCCGCTCTGCCTCAGCTCCATTGCTTCTTCGAACCGGGCGACCGCAAACATCGAAGCCCCTTCCCGGACGAGCCGCCTTGCCACAACCACTGCGCCATGCCCGTAAGCGTCCGCCTTGATCACGGGAATGACCCCGGCCGCTCCCACCTTTGCCCTGATGTTCCTGAAATTGTGGGCAAGGTTATCCAGGTTTATTTCCGCATACGTTCTGAAACTCATAAAATCCCCGCAATCAGCCCGCATCGGGCGTAACAGAAAACGCAAATCATCTATTTTTTGACGGAGGCGGGAGAAACATCGCCGCCAGCCTCCTCCTGCCACGGATAGGACACGCGGCTGTGAAACGCCGCCGAAACGGCGTCCACCAGTGCAACCCTCACCCGTCCGAGTTCCTCGGTCGTCAGATCGCACTCGTCGAATTGCCCGTCATCCAACCGTTTTTCGATAATATAGCGAACGATCGCTTCGACTGCAGCCCGACCGGGCTCCGGCAGGGTCCGCGAAGCGGCTTCGACCGCATCGACGATCATGAGGATGGCGGCCTCCCTGCTTTGCGGTTTAGGCCCGGCGTAGCGAAACTCCTTTTCCTCCGGATGGAGATCCGGATCGCCATGCCTGGCCTTGCCCCAGAAATATTCCAGAATCATCGTCCCGTGATGCTGCGGAATAAAATCGAGGATTTTTGGAGGCAGTTTCGCCTTCCTCCCAATGCGCAGGCCGTTGGTGACATGCGCGATAATGATCTTGGCCGACTCGACGGCTTCCAGTTCGTCATGCGGATTTACGCCGTTCCCCTGGTTTTCCGTAAAGTAGCCGGGAGTCGCCATTTTCCCGATGTCATGAAAGTAGACTCCGGCCCGTAAGAGCGGCACGTTCGCCCCGATGGCCTCCCCGGCAGCCTGGGCGAGACTGGCCACGGACATGGTGTGTTGATAGGTCCCGGGGGCTCGGTTCAGCAGGTCTTTCAAAATGGGGTGTTCCAGATTCGTCCATGCCCCGATTTTGAAGGTGGAACTGGTGCGCAGAAAAGATTCGAAAAAAGGCAGGACCGCTGCGGCAAGCGGCGCCGCAACCAACCCGCCGGCCACCGCCCATCCCACATCATGCATGGACGAAAGGCCAGGGAGAGCGAGCATCAAGGCAGAACCATTCAACCGGCCGTGAAAAGCCTGGACAAGCCCCTCCCCGTCCAGACTGAAAGAAAGGGCGATAAGGCCGCACAAGGCGCCCGCCGCTGCGGCCGGAACAAGGAGTTGGCTCCTTTTTCGTATTGTCCTGCAGGTAAGCAGCGCGGCCATGCCGCCGACCAAAAAAAAGACCAGGCACTCTATGTTACGCCCGGACATAAAGGCCGCCACAATTGCGGCCATAACGGTCGTAGAGGCAACGGAAACCGGTCTTTGGCCGAGAAGGAGCAGAGTGAGAGGGACGAATCCGATGGGAAGAAAATAGAGCGGCCAGGGAGTGAGAAGCAGCAGGGCTTCAAAAATCAGTATCGATACGATGAGGGTCGAGAAGTGAATGGCATACGACGGGGCTTCCCCCCTGCGCATTCGACCAACCCTGGAGAGTGCCTCGTCATGGAAGACCAGGAGGATGATCAGCGCCATGGCCACCCAGGATATGCTCAGGAGGAAATCTTTTCGCTGCGCCTGGCGGTTTACGCCAAGAAGCAGCACATCTGCTTCCGTAAGGGTCTTGCGCACAGGCACGAGGACCTGCCCGGCATCGTAGTGGATCACAGTGGACGGGTAGCGCTGGACGATTTCTTCGATCCGTCGTTCATTTTCCTTTTGATCGTATATCAGGTTGGGAGCCAGACTTGCGGAGGCGATCGCAATTATCGGGTCGAGCACCTGTTTGTCGACCTGCCAGAAAATTTTTTCGGCTTGTTTTCGAAGCTGCTCACGAGCCTGTTTGATCGTGAGAAACCGGGCGGCGGGATAGGCCACCGTGCCCATAGGCGCGGGGTAGCGCACCTCGGCGGTTTCCTTGCCCTTAAGGGGCCCCGGCTCCTTTAAAATCCTGTCCTGTAGAAGAGAGTCTTCGATGGCCAGCATGCCTTCGAGCAAATTTTGAAGTCCCGGATAGGCAAGAAGCCGGGAACCATCGGCCGGGGTGAGATTTTCGCCGAATTCCTTCTGCACGAAGGTGCAAAGCTCGCTGGCGTCCATAGGGCTCCCCTTGGCGGAGGGAGATATTGCGGCGAGCAGATTCGCCATCTGCTGCCTGCCGGACTTCTCCTCTGCGGCCGAAAAAATGTAGAGCGGCACATACTGAGAAAGAGCAAGGTTGCGCCTGCCGCCGAAAGCCTTCGCCTGGTCGAAATCAAAAGGGCGGTATGCCCGAAAAGTAATGGGGGCGGACACCCCGGGCTGGAGACGGAAAAATTTCAGGCCGAAGTTTTGCGCATAACACGCAAGCAGGCTCACAGCTATGCAGATCGCTATCCGGATCGGTTTCATCATATGCCGGCGGTTCGAATCATCCATTCACGTCAAAGTTTACGAATTTCTACCCTGTATCACTTTAAGGTATTCTGATAAATTAGACAAGTTAACGTCTTGGCGAGAGAGGAGTAGTTACGATGCGTATCATTGAAAAAGTCGGCGAGATGCAACAGCTGGCCGACACCTGGCGCTCCGGCCGGGAGAAGATAGCGGTTGTCCCCACGATGGGTTTTTTGCACGAAGGCCACCTCAGCCTTTTACGCACCGCGCGAAAGCTCGGGACAAAGTGCGTGATCACGATTTTCGTCAATCCCACGCAATTTGCGCCCACCGAGGACTTCGAAAGTTATCCGCGAGACCCGGGCAGGGATATTGAGCTTGCCGCCGAAATCGGAACGGACGCAGCGTTTGTCCCGACTATCGACGAGATGTATCCCGAGGGGTTCCAGACTTTTGTCGAGGTCACCCGAGTAACGCAAAACCTTTGCGGCGCAAGCCGCCCGATTTTCTTTCGCGGCGTCGCCACGGTGGTGAGCAAATTGTTCCATGCGGTAAAACCCCATGTCGCCGTATTCGGCCAAAAGGACTTCCAGCAGCTTGTAGCCGTGCGGCAGATGGTGAGAGATTTGAATATGGACATTGAAATCGTGGGCCATCCGATTGTGCGCGAAAAGGACGGACTTGCCATGAGCAGCCGCAATGCATATCTGCGCGCCGATGAGCGGCCCGTGGCCCTGCGGCTCAGCCGCTCCCTGCAGCTTGCCCGCGAGCTGGTCGGTTCGGGCGAAGTGAGTGGAGCGGCAATTTTGAAGACGGTAAACGACTGCCTTACCGCCGGAGGTGGCGCCAGGGTCGACTACGCCAAGCTTTGCGACCCCGACACCATCGAAGAAGTTCAGACCGTGGAAGGCCCCACCCTTCTGGCCCTGGCCGTGTGGGTGGGAAAGACCCGCCTCATAGACAACTGCGTGCTGGACGGCTAGATTTTCCGCAAATATTCAACCTTGGTCTTTTTGGCTATCTCGCCAAGCCAGGTCCTCCACACTGCGGCCTGTTTCTGCTGCAGGATGGTAGCCGAAATTTGTTCTTCCTGCTTGCTGGTGGGCGCGCCTGCCGGCTTTTTGCCCATCAGCTGGCAGATCATATAGTTGGTCCCGTATTCCAACGGCTTCTCCGGAAACGGCCGGGATTCACGAAGCTTGAAGACGCTTTCGAGGCTCTCCCCCTTTAGCAGCGGCATGTACTTGCTCGCATCCTGCCGCGAGAAGTACTCGCTCTGCATGAAATCGATCTTGTCGGTCTTTGCCGCGGCCGCAAGGTTTTTTTGCGCCTTTGCCTTTTGCAGCGTTGCAGAAGCCTGCTTGAGGGCGAGTTTTCTTGCTTCGGCCATGCGGAAATCATTTGTGACCCTGTCTTTAACTTTTTCCAGAGGCGCCGGCGCAGGCTTTTGTATCGCTTGCACCTGCGCCACTGCATAGCCGCCGGGAATCTTCAGCATGTCGCTTATGTCCCCCTGCCCCAGCCCGAAGAGCTTTTCCCGGACCGAGCGGTCAAAGGGGCTGCCCTGGGCCTCCTTTTCCGAAAGGGTTATCCACACCGGGGCAGAGGCCTTCATCTTCAGCTCAAGGGCCGCCTTGCCCAAGTCCTTCCTGGCATAGGCGAGATCTCGAAGGTCCTGCGCCTGCTTGTAGGCAAGGTCGCCTGCTCCCTGGCGTTGGAGTTCCTTTACGACCCGGTCTTTTACCTGCTCCAGCGGCAAGACGCCTGCCTTCTTTTCTTCCTCGACCTTGATGATGTTAAGACCCGAAGGAGTGCGCACAATCCCGCTTATCTCTCCGGGCTTGAGGGCAAAGGCCGCCTTGGCAAATGCCGGATCTTTCTGTTTGTAGGAAAAAAACCCCAGCTCTCCGCCGTTTTTGGCCGTGGCCTGATCCTGAGAATACTTCTTGGCAAGGGTGGAAAAATCCTGTCCTTTTTTCGCCTCCCCCAGGATCTTTTCCGCCTGCGCATTGGCCTTCTGCACTTCGGCCTTGGAAGCGTCAGGCTTTAACCGCAAGAGAATGCGTTGGGCGCGCACCTCTTTTTGCTGCATGAAATCCGCCTCGTTGTCTTTGTAATAGCGTTTTATCTCGCTTTCAGTCGGGTTGATGCTGTTCGCAAGCTCTTTCGTGTTGAAGGCGACGTAGGCGATTTCGCGCTTCTCCGGTTCCATATAGTTATTCTGGTGCTTTTTGTAATAGGCCTTTAGGGCGGACTGGTCGACGGGTACCCCTTTTTCGAAGGAATAGGGGTCGAAAAGCATATAGGCCAGCTGTATCCGGTCATTGTTGAAATGATAGTAGGACTCTATTTCCTCACGGCTAACGACCGCCTGGCCCGTTATGAACGCCTGGACATTGGTCGCCGTGATCTCGTCGCCCATCTCCTTTTCGAATATCTCCGGGGTCATCCGATTCTGGTACAAAACGGCTCGGTACCGCTCAAGATTGAATTTTCCGTTGCTCTGAAAGGCGGGTATTCCGGCGATGGCGGCTCGCACCTGCTCGGGCGTCGCCTGCAGACCAAGCTCTCTTGCCCCCCGCAGAACCAGGTATTGACGGACAAGAGCATCGAGGGCCTGCCTTTTGATGTCGAGCGCGTCCATAAGCTTCTGTGGCACGGTACCGCCGAACTGCTTACGGACCATTTCCACCATATTTTCATATTCTTTTTGATATTCGCTCTGCGTTATATAATGGTCTCCCACCACCGCAATGTCGGTTGCATGGCGGGTTTGATAGAGGTATCCGCCCCATCCGATAAACACGATGATCAGCGCAATGAGAAGTACTTTTATTCCCCAAGACCGCGAGTGTCTTCTGACAAAATCGAGCATTGTTCGTTCAATCCTTTTCCATTTTCCGAATTAGGGCCAGCCCCGCAGGGATCAAAGCGGCTCGGTGTGGCGCCGGGCCACGGCAAAATAGAGGATCGCGCCGAAAACGGGCAAGGTGGCGACCAGCGCAAACCAGATCACCTTCCACCTTGTCCTGGAAAACCGCCGTCTCGGCACATCCACTATGGCCCAGAGCGTAGGGACAATCGGTATGAGAAGAATAACAAAAAGTATGAGCATGTTGAACGGGTTAAAGGTCATCGGCAAACTCCCCAGCGCCCTTTCTCGACTTGTGGTCCGAAATTCTTTCAGGCCGAATATTCTTTCGTTTAACGGGAATTTAGCAAAAAGTCAAAGGAAACGGAAGCGGGAAGGGAAGAAACGGAAGCGGGGAGCGGGAAGCAGGAAGCGAGAAGCGGGGAGCGGGAAGCGGGAAGCGGGGAGCGGGAAGTAAAAAAAAAGAAACAGGAAGAAAAAGCGGGAAGGGCGGAGAGGCGGAGCGGGAAGAGGTTTTTTATTCCTGCTTCTTGCTTCCCGCTTCCGCTCTTTAGCTTCCTGCTTCCCGCTTCCCGCTTCTGTATTTCCCGCTTCCGCTCTTAAATCAGGCAGACTTTACCGGGGCTGCTGCGGACTGGCGGTTTTTCAGCAAGTCGTCCACTACGGCCGGTTCGGCAAGCGTAGAGGTATCGCCGAGATTTTCGATCTCGTTTGCCGCGATTTTCCTCAAGATGCGCCGCATGATCTTGCCCGAGCGCGTCTTGGGGAGTCCGGGGGCCCACTGGATAAAGTCGGGGGAAGCAATCGGGCCGATTTCTTTTCGCACCCACTGCACCAACTCCTTGCGGAGCTCGTCGGTTGGTTCCACACCGGCCTTGAGCGTTACGAAGGCATAGATGCCCTGCCCCTTGAGATCATGCGGGGAGCCCACTACGGCCGCTTCGGCCACGGACTGATGGGCCACCAGGGCGCTTTCGACTTCGGCCGTTCCCAGGCGGTGACCCGAAACGTTTATAACGTCGTCAACGCGCCCGGTGATCCAGTAATAGCCGTCTTCGTCCCGTCTCGCCCCGTCTCCGGTGAAGTAGTAGCCCGGGTAGTTGGAAAAGTAGGTCTGCTTGAAACGGTCGTGATCGCCGTAAACGGTCCGCAGCATTCCCGGCCACGAGTCCTTGATGACCAGATACCCCTCGCCGGGCCCCTCGATAATCGATCCCTCAGGGGTGATAATCGCAGGCTGCACTCCGAAAAACGGCCTGGTCGCCGAGCCGGGTTTGAGGTCCGTGGCGCCTGGAAGCGGCGTGATCAGTACGCCGCCCGTTTCGGTCTGCCACCAGGTATCGACTATGGGGCATCTCTTGTCGCCCACTACATCGTAGTACCAGAGCCACACTTCGGGGTTGATCGGCTCCCCAACGGTGCCCAGAAGCCGGATGCTCTTTCTGGACGCCTTCTTCACCGGCGCCTCACCCTGTCGCATCAGGGCGCGGATGGCGGTGGGGGCGGTGTAGAAAATATTTACATTGTGCTTATCGACCACATCCCAGAACCTCGAAAAGTCGGGATAGTTGGGAATGCCCTCGAACATCAGGGTGGTTGCGCCGTTGGCGAGCGGCCCGTAGACGATGTAGCTGTGCCCGGTGACCCAGCCGATATCGGCCGTACACCAGTAGACCTCGCCTTCCCGGTAGTCGAAAATATACTTATGGGTAACCGCGACATAGACGAGATAGCCGCCGGTCGTGTGCAAAACGCCCTTGGGCTTGCCCGTCGAACCCGAGGTGTAGAGGATGTAGAGCGGGTCTTCCGCATCCATGTGCTCGGGAGGACAATCCGTCGAAGCCTTGCTCATCAGTTCGTCCCAGTCGACATCCCGGCCCGGCACAACGTTTACGTTTCCACCGGTGTGCTTGACCATGACCACTTTTTCCACAAAGGGACACTTTTTGATGGCTTCATCGGTGTTTTCCTTGAGCGGGACCTTTTTCCCACCCCGCAGGCCCTCATCTGCGGTGATGACGATCTTACCCTTGCAGTCATCGATGCGCCCTGCCAGCGAATCGGGAGAAAAGCCGGCAAACACGATC
The DNA here is from genome assembly GCA_049964955.1 of Syntrophobacteraceae bacterium. GTDB lineage: Bacteria > Desulfobacterota > Syntrophobacteria > Syntrophobacterales > Syntrophobacteraceae > SbD1. The sequence continues at coordinate 45,497 of JBMFWU010000010.1, read as the reverse complement.
GAGTGGATCACGCCGATCCGGGTGCAGGCGAGCATCGCGATCGCAAGCTGCGGAATCATCGGCAGATAGATCGTGATGCGATCCCCTCTTTTGGCGCCCAGAGACTTCAGAACGTTTGCAAACTTACAAACCTCCGCGTGCAGTTCCGAATAGGTGAGTTTCTTGCTCACCGACGGATCGTCGCCCTCCCAGATGATCGCTGTCTGGTTTCCCCGAGTGGCCAGGTGCCGATCCAGGCAGTTATAGCTAACGTTGAGTTTTCCACCCGAAAACCACTTTACACGGATGTCGCCGGTAAAGCCCCCATCTTTGACCTTATCCCAAGGGGAGAACCAGTCGATCGTTTTGGCCTGCTCAGCCCAAAAGCCTTCCGGGTCCTTCACGGATTTCTCGTACATCTCGAGGTAGCCCTGATTGTCGCAGTGTGCGCCTTTTGTCCAGCTCGGCTGAACGGAGATCTTAGTGGACATGGAACCTCCTGAAATTGGTGTGATTTGAGGGTATTGGTTTTTTGTCCTGCTTTGGCGAAAATCGACAGAAGGATGCTCGAAAAAACAGAAGCCAGAAGGAGGTATTTCGCTATTCTAAGCGGACCGGCTGTTTCCGGAACCTTTCAATAGCAGCCAATTGAAAAATTGTCAATATTATCGGCCTGTGATTCCCAAATGTTTTTTTTCACGAGCTCATAGCAGCTTCTCTTGTTTTTTAACCGCTTCCTTCTTTAACCGGTTCAAGGTCGTCTCCAGGACCGGCAGGACATTTTCCCGTATGTCGCCTGCAACGGCGATAAACATCACGTCGTCGCCAACCAGGCGTCTTCCGGTAAAAAGATAGGCCTCCAGGGCGGCAATGCCCGGCTGGGCCCGCATCTGCTCAAGGATTTTCTCCCAGGTCCCGGTATCCACATCGATATCGAGGTATTCGACCGGTTGCCCGGCACGCGAGGTCCCGCGCGCCACCCCGTTGTGGCAGGCGATCATGCCCACCCTGGAGAAGTCGACCTGCTTTTTGATCGTATCGATCAGGTCGTTCATCGTAGGTTCTTTCATGGGTCCTCCCTTTTGTTTTCCGTCACAATATAGGCGGGCGAAATGTATTGTCAATTGTCTCTTTTGCAGCTCGATCTGCGGGATCGCTTTACGGTTGCGCCCTCAATTTGTTAGAATTAAATAAAGTTTTCCTGAAGGGAGCTTCATGGTATGCGAATTTTGCTTTATGCCGGGAAGGGCGGAGTGGGAAAAACAAGTGTTGCGGCAGCAACCGGGGTCGCGGCATCCCGAAGGGGGATCAACACCCTGGTTATGTCTCTTGACCCGGCCCACAGCCTCTCGGATGCCTTCGACCTCGACCGGACGCTCATGGATAAAAACCGGGGCGCCCCCATCGCAATCGAGCCGGGACTTTCCATTCAGGAACTCGACGTCCACGAGGAAATCTCGAAATATTGGGGCGAGGTTCACAAGTATATTTCCGTACTGCTTAGCGCCTCGGGCATAGAGGACGTGCTGGCCGAAGAACTGGCGATCCTTCCGGGCATGGAAGAGATCGCTGCCCTTCTCTACGTCAACCAGTATGCAAAAGAGAATACCTACGACCTGATCGTGCTCGATTGCGCTCCGACCGCCGAATCGATCCGCTTCGTAAGCCTTCCCAAAACACTTGAGTGGTATATGAAGAAGGTTTTCCGCGTGGAAAGAAAACTTGTGCGCTACATGCGGCCGGTGGCCAAACGGGTCTCGGACATACCACTTCCCGAAGACGAATACTTTGCCTCCATCGAACGGCTCTTCCAGCGGCTCCATGGGGTCGACAGCCTCCTTACCGACCCCGAAATCACCTCGGTCCGCCTGGTCACAAACCTCGAAAAAATGGTTCTGCGCGAAACCCAGCGCGCCTTCATGTTCTTTTCTCTCCACCAACTCTCCATCGACGGGGTGATCATCAACCGCGTTTTCCCCGAGGAGGGCTCGGACAGTTTCACCCGCGCGTGGCAAAAGTCCCAGAAGGAATACATGGAGCTTGCCCGCTCCTTTTTTCATCCGGTCCCCCTGTTTCCGATTCCTTTCTACAGCTCGGAGATTCTCGGCCTTGACGCCCTGGCAAACCTCGGACGCGAACTCTATCAAGAGAAAAATCCGGCCGATATTTTCTACAGCCGGCGCACCTGTGAGTTCAGCGGTGAAAACGGCCGCCACACCGCAAAGATACACCTGCCGTTTTTGGAAAAAGGCGAAGTGGAACTCTCCAAGATCGGCGAAGAACTCATCGTGCGCATGGGAAACTTCAAAAAAAACCTTATTTTGCCCCGGGCCTTCGTTTCGCTCGAACCCGGGAAGGCCCGGCTGATCGATGACTATCTCGTAATCGATTTTGGAGGAAACCATGAGTGAATCCATCCGCAACGACGAAGTGCGCCGCGAGGAGAGCAACTGCTTGTTCTGCTCGTTACTGAACACCGTAAGGAGCGCCCGGGAAAAACACGGGGCCTTTTACACCCACATGTACAACGCCCGCATCGAAATGCTCCAGGCGTTCCGGTCGCTCATAGACCGGCAAATCTCTTCGCTGGAACAAAAGAAGAACTGCACGGAGGCAAAGAAGGCGACGAAAATCGAGGTCGAGTAGCACAGCGGCATTGTTTGACTCAAAACCCGGAATATACTAACATAGCTCTTTTACAACGCTTCGTTTCCGCGCGGATACGACTTCGGTTCATTTTTGTTAAAACAAGGCAGGTGGCCGGTGCCCAAGACGTTCATCTCGGAACTACAGCCCAATAGCGAAATAGCTTCCCTTTTTGCGGCCTCGGAAAAGCAGCTCAAAACCGCACGCAACGGCAACCCGTACCTCGATTTGAAGCTTGCAGACAAAACGGGTGAAGTCTCCGCCAAGATGTGGGAAAAAGCCCAGGAGGCCTCCGCGCTTTTTCAGACCGGGGAGATCGTCTACCTGCGCGCAAGAACCGAACTCTACAAGGATAAGATTCAGCTAAACATCTCCGAAATCATGCCTGTTCCTCCGGGCGCCTTTGATCCGGCCGATTTTCTGCCCGTGTGCCCCCAGGACCGGGAGGTCCTTCTCGAAAGACTGGAAAAACTGGTAGCGGGCATGGGCGATGGGCCCTTTCGCAGGCTATGCGAAGCGGTCCTTGCCGACCCGGGGATCATGACCCGGTTTAAAATCGCCCCTGCGGCCAAATCCATGCACCACGCCTATATCGGGGGCCTTCTCGAACATACCGTTTCAGTCATGACGCTTGCCTACAGGATCTGCAACCATTATCCGAGTCTCGATCGCAATCAGCTGATGGCGGGCGCTTTTTTCCACGACATCGGAAAAATCGAAGAGTTCGTCTACGAAACACACATAGACTATTCCGACGCAGGGCGTCTGGTGGGACACATGGTGCTCGGGACCCGGTTGATCGAGGAGGTGATCGGCCGCCTGGAGGGCTTTCCCGCCCAGGCCTCTCTTCTGGTAAAGCATCTCATTTTGAGCCATCACGGGGAGGCGCAGTTCGGGGCCGTGCGCCTGCCGGCCAGCAGGGAAGCCTTTGCCCTGCACCTGGCCGATGACCTGGACGCCAAGATGAACTCCATAGACCGGATTCTTGCCGCCGCAAGCGGGGATAAGGGTTGTTGGACGGGCTTTGAAACCATTTTCGGCAGGCATTTTTTCCGCGGGTTTCCTCACGAGGACAATGGCGCCGAAGAGGCCAAAGAGTAGACGGGAAAATCGGGAAAGATGGCGCTTTCCACCATTTCCGGCCAGCAAAGGGCCGTTGGCTTTCTCAAGCGGGTACTCAAAAATGAGACCGTTCCGCATGCCTTTCTTTTTTCCGGCATGAGCGGTTCGGGCAAGCTCGCAACGGCCGTCGAGTTCGCAAGGGCCCTCAATTGCCTCGCGCCACTTGACCATGATGCGTGCGGGACGTGCGGGTCGTGCCGCAAACTCGATGAGGGGCTCCATCCCGATGTCGTCCGCATCACGAGCGATGGCGCGTTCATCAAACTGGAGCAGGTCCGCGAACTGGTCAAGCGTTTCCGCTTTCGCCCGTTTGAAGGCAAATTTCGCGTGGTTATAATTCAGGACGCGCAAAAGATGCTGGAGGCAACGGCCAACGCCATGCTAAAGATATTGGAGGAACCACCCGAGGCGAATCTGTTCATTCTGCTTGCCGCCGAGTCGCAGATGATCTTGCCGACGATTGTCTCGCGGTGCTGTCAGGTGCGTTTTCAGCCGCTTGAAGACTCGATGGTCGCAGAGCGCCTCCAGCGTGAAGAGGGGGTTTCGCCCGAGCGGGCTGCAGCGATTGCCCGCCTGGCGGAGGGAAGCCTCGAGAAAGCGCGGTGGTTTTCCGGGCAGGAGCAGACAGCGGGCTGGAAAAAGGTCATCGAGAGACTGGAGAGCCTGGAGACAATCTCCATCCTCGACTTCTTCCCGATGATCGCCGAATGGGCCAAGGGCCGGGAAACCGCGGAACAGGACCTGGAGTTCATCAGGCTATGGGTAAGAGACCTCATCGTGTTGCGGCTCCTTGGAGACACCGGACGACTGACGTTCGTCGAAAACGTCAGGACCACGGAAGCGGCCAGGGCGGTCCCCGTTGAGCGTCTATTCACTTTATATAAAAGGGTGGAGTTGGCCATGCAGGGTTTGAAAGTCAATGCAAACCTGCAGATGACCCTGGAGGGCGTCTGCCTGGCCATAAAGGATTTTCTCTATGGAAAAGGTAATTGGAATTCGTTTTCGAAAAGGGGGCAGGCTCTATCACTTTGATCCCGGCGAACTCTCTCCTCTCAAGGGCGATTGTGTGATTGTAAAGACCGAACAGGGGGTCGGGCTCGGAGTGGTGGTCGAACCTCCCTGCCCGCGCAATGCGACTCTTCATCCCCGGGAAATCAAAAAAGTCGAGCGAATGGCTACCGAGGAGGAAATCCGCAAGCTTGCCGAAAACGCGCAGATCGAGGCCGAGGCCAAAAGCTTTTGCATGGAAAAAATTGCGGCTCACGGCCTGCCGATGAACTTGGTCGACGTGGAGTATTTCTTCGATGGCGCCAAGATCATTTTCTACTTTACGGCCGAGGGCAGGGTCGATTTTCGGGAGCTCCTGAAGGACCTGGTCAGGCGGTTGCGCACCAGGGTCGAATTGCGCCAGATCGGGATCAGAAACCAGGCGAAAATGGTGGGCGGTCTGGGAGGCTGCGGCAGGCCGCTTTGCTGTGCCACGTTTTTAAAAAATTTCCACGCAGTCTCCATAAAAATGGCCAAGGAACAAAACCTGAGCCTCAATCCCGCAAAAATATCGGGCGCCTGCGGCAGGCTCATGTGCTGCCTGCAGTATGA
>JBMFWU010000010.1:0-40051 GCA_049964955.1 Syntrophobacteraceae bacterium | reverse complement strand
AATGCCGAACCGCACATTGGCCATGCCTATACCACTATCGTCGCCGACGTAATGAACCGCTTCCAGAAGATGACGGGGCGTACGACCTTTTTTCTCACCGGGACCGATGAGCACGGGGATAAAATCGCCCAGGCCGCCCGGGCCTCGGGAATTGCCCCCAAGGAATATGCCGACAGGATAAGCGGGCTTTTCCGCGAAATCTGGCCCAAACTCGGTGTTCAAAACGACAAATTCATCCGGACCACCGATCCCGAACATGTCAAGACCGTCCAGTACGTGTTGCAGAAGGTCTACGACGCCGGAGAAATCTATTTCAGCACGTACAAGGGACTCTACTGCGTCGGGTGCGAACGCTTCTACATGGAGCGAGAACTGGTCGACGGCAAATGCCCCGATCATGACACGGTCCCCGTCGAGCGCGAGGAGTCCAACTACTTTTTCAAGATGAGCAAATACCAGGATTGGCTCATCGACCACCTCAAGTCTCACCCGGACTGCATCCGCCCCGAAAGGTACCGAAACGAGGTGCTCTCGTTTCTGCGGGAACCTCTCGAAGACCTTTGCATCTCCCGGCCGGCCGAGCGGCTCGACTGGGGCATTCCGCTGCCCTTCGACAATAAGTATGTCACCTACGTCTGGTTCGATGCTCTGCTTAACTATGTCTCGGCCCTGGGATACCCCGACGGAGAACTTTACGGGGATTTCTGGCCCGTTGCCCAGCACCTGGTCGCCAAAGACATCCTCAAGCCCCACGGAATCTACTGGCCCACCATGCTCAAGGCTGCCGGGATTCCCATGTACCAACATTTGAACGTCCACGGCTACTGGAAGACCGAGGAAGGCAAGATGAGCAAGAGCCACGGTACGGTGGTGCGTCCGCTGGATCTTGCTCCCGTCTACGGGCTCGACGCCTTTCGCTATTTTCTTTTACGCGAAATGGTCTTCGGGCTCGACGCCAACTTCAGCCGGGAAGCGCTCGTAGCGCGCATAAACGCAGACCTGGCAAACGACCTCGGAAATCTTTTCAGCCGCACCCTCGCCATGACCGAACGCTATTTTGAGGGAAATATCCCCCCGTTTGCCTCCGTACCCGACGAAAGGGATCGGGACATGCAGGGAAAGGCGGAAAATGCGCTGCGCGTATTCCGCGAGGAGATGCCTGCCCTCGGGTTTCACAAGGCCCTTGCCGCGATATGGGAATGCATCGGCGCGGCCAATAAGTACATCGATTCGGTGGCCCCCTGGAACCTGGCCAAAGACGAGGGGCTTCTCCCGCGGCTAAAGGCCGTGATGAGGACCCTTCTGGAAGTAAACGCAATCGTCGCCGTTCTCATCTCCCCGTTCATGCCCGAGACCTCCTCCCGGATGCTCGAGCGGCTGGGGATCGAGAAAAACCCCTCGGAGTTGAGGCTCGACCGCGATGCGGTATGGGGAACTTTGGCGGAGGGCAAAAAGGTAGTCAAGGGAGAATCCCTTTTCCCCCGGGTGGAAACGGAGGGCAAGAAGGCCGAAAAACCGGCGCCGGCCCCAAAGAAGGCCGAGACCGCAAAGAAAGTCGAAGAGCCGGGCTCGCCTCTTATCGATATAGATTTTTTCCGCCAGGTCGATCTACGCGTGGGACTGGTTCTCAGCGCCGAAAAAGTAACCCAGTCCGAAAAGCTGATGAAGCTCGTAGTCGATATCGGCGAAAAGAGGCAGATCGTGGCGGGAATCGCCAAGACGCATTCGCCTGCCGAACTTATCGGGAAGCAGGTTGTGCTCGTGGCCAACCTCAAGCCGGCAAAACTTATGGGAATCGAGTCGCACGGGATGATCCTGGCCGTGCGTGACGGAAATGACCTCAAACTGATCGTTCCGGAGGCGAAGGTCGCGCCCGGTGGCAGGATTTCGTGAGGAGCCATGGAACAAAAATATTCGCCCAAATCGATTGAGCAAAAATGGCAAAAGTACTGGGAAAACTCCAGTATCTTCCAGGTTGGTGAAGACACGGGCAGGGAAAAATACTACCTGCTGGAAATGTTTCCCTATCCTTCCGGGCGCATCCACATGGGCCATGTGCGCAACTACACCATCGGAGATGTCGTCGCCCGATTCATGCGCATGCGCGGCTACAACGTGCTCCACCCGATGGGATGGGACGCCTTCGGGATGCCTGCTGAAAACGCCGCGATAAAAGCCGGGACCCATCCGGCAAAGTGGACTTACGACAATATCGACTACATGAAAAACCAGCTGAAACAGCTGGGGTTTTCCTACGACTGGTCGCGTGAGATCGCAACGTGCGACCCGAGCTACTACAGGTGGGAGCAGCTCTTTTTTCTCAAAATGTACGAGTCGGGCCTGGCCTACCGGAAAAGCTCCTATGTCAACTGGTGTTCGAAGTGCCAGACGGTACTGGCAAACGAACAGGTCGAAGCCGGCGTCTGCTGGCGCTGCGATACGCCGGTCGTACAAAAAGAGATGGAGCAGTGGTTTTACAAGATCACCCACTATGTCGACGAACTGTTGGAAAATACACAGAAGCTTCCCGGCTGGCCCGATCGGGTGCTGGTGATGCAGCAAAACTGGATAGGCAGAAGCACCGGGAGCATGCTCCGCTTTCCGCTCGAATCGGGCGAGGAAACCATTCGGGTCTTCACGACGCGGGCCGATACGCTTTTTGGCGCAACATTTCTCAGCCTTGCCCCGGAGCATCCGCTGGTACCCGGGCTGTGCCGCGGAACGCCCCAGGAGGCGGCCGTAGTCGAATTTGTGGAACGGGCCAAGCAGTCCAAGCGAAATGAGCGCGAAGCGGGCCTGCTCGAAAAAGAGGGGGTTTTCACCGGCGGCTTCTGTATCAACCCGGTCACCGGGAAAAAAATCCCCGTCTATGTCGCCAACTTCGTCCTCATGGCCTACGGCACGGGCGCGGTCATGGGGGTCCCGGCCCACGACCAGCGCGATTTCGAGTTCGCCACTAAATACGACCTGCCAATCGATGTGGTTGTAAAGCCCTCGGGGGCCGCAGAGACGCCCCTATCCCGGGACCTCACCCACGCCCTGGAAGAAGACGGGACACTGGTCGCCTCGGGCGAGTTTTCCGGAATGGATTCGGAGGCCGCACGGATCGCCATAACCGAGTCGCTGGCCAAAAAAGGGCTTGCCGAACTCACCGTGCAGCACCGCCTTCGCGACTGGGGCATCTCGCGGCAGAGATACTGGGGCGCACCGATCCCGATCGTCTACTGCGAAACATGCGGGGTCGTGCCGGTTCCCGAAAAGGACCTGCCGGTGGCACTCCCCCTTGATGTCGAACTCTTGGAAAACGGCGGCTCGCCTCTACCCGTTCACGAGCCTTTCTATTCGACCACATGTCCGAAATGCGGGGGCAGGGCCAGGCGGGAAACCGACACGATGGACACCTTCGTCGAATCCTCCTGGTATTTTGCACGCTACGCCTGCCCGGACTTCGACAAGGGCCCCCTCGACAAGAGTCGCGTCAATTACTGGATGCCCGTCAATCAGTACATCGGCGGTATAGAGCATGCCGTACTTCACCTGCTCTATTCGAGGTTCTTTGTAAAGGTCCTTCGGGACCTGGGGTATCTCGAAGTCGATGAACCGTTCCAAAACCTTCTCACACAGGGAATGGTGATAAAAGACGGCTTCAAGATGAGCAAGTCCAAGGGAAACGTCGTAGACCCCGATGTCCTGATCAGGACCTACGGTGCGGATACCGTGCGCCTTTTCTGCCTTTTCGCCTCCCCGCCCGAAAAAGACCTCGACTGGAGCGACCAGGGAGTGGAAGGCTCTTTCCGGTTTTTGTCCCGGATATGGAGGCTCGTTTCCGAAAACCTCGAGGCGATGCAATCCGCCGCTCCCCTCTCCGAGCGCGCCGAGCTTTCCGCAGACCTTGCGGCTCTTCGGCGCAAGACCCACCAGACGATAAAAAAAGTCACCGAGGATATCGCCGACAGGTTTCATTTCAATACGGCCATCGCCGCGATCATGGAACTGGTGAACCTGATCTACCAGGTCCTCGAAAGCAGCCAGGGCGACCCGTTACTGTGGCCGGTCGCAAAAGAAGCCGCCGAAGCCGTGGTAATCCTGTCGTCCCCCATGGTGCCCCACATTTGCGAAGAACTCTGGCAGGCCCTGGGCCATGAGAAACTCCTCCTCGACACTCCGTGGCCCACGTGGGACGACCGGGCATTACAGGCCGAGGAAATGCTCATCGTCGTCCAGGTAAACGGCAAACTTCGAAGCAGGATAAGCGTCCCGGCAGATGCAACCGACAGGCAAATCGAAGAGATTGCTCTTAATGACCCCAAGCTCAAAGATTTTCTCGGGGAAAAGCAACCGCGAAAAGTGGTCGTGGTGCCGAAGAAGTTGATAAATATAGTAATCTAATGTCCATTGGGAAACCCGGGAACGCGTCGGGTGATTCGAACCAAAGTCCCCCTTTGAAAAAGGGGGATTTAGGGGGATTTAAGGAATTTAGCCACTCTGGCTGCTGCGCACTCCTTTCAAATCCCCCCTGCCCCCCTTTGCAAAAGGGGGGAATCCGGTCCGCACCTTGAATCGGGTTGCCGGACACTAATCTAAACTGAACACCGCGGAGTGTCGGCCATGACTGTACGAGATGTTCCAGAGACACTGAGAAGAGCGCTTCACGCACGCGCGGGACTCCGGGAAACCGCGAAAAGCCTTCGGATGCGCTTCCCGCTTCCCGCTTCCCGCTTCCCGCTCCTCTTTGTTGTGGCCTTCCTCGCGCTGGTCTCGCTTTCTTCGTGCGGCTACCAGTTTTCCGGCCAGGGACAGGGGCCCGAACCCGGCCTCACCTGCATATCCATCCCGGTGTTCAAAAACGACACCTCCGAGCCCAATGCCGGGGCGATTTTCGCCGGCGCCCTCAGGCAGCAGTTCATGAGAAAAGGCGACATGAAAGTGGTGCCGGAAAACCAGGCGCAGGCCGTTTTCCAGGGCACGATCAAACGCATCTTCGCCGCCCCGGTCGGCCACAACCCCGTTCCTACCGTTTCCGAACGAATTGCGGTGGAAAACAGGCTCTACATAGTCGTAAGCATCCGTTGCGTGGATACGAGGACGCACAAGGTAATCTGGCAGGACCCCAATTTCACTTACTACAAAGTCTACCAGATTGACGACAATCCGCTGCAGCCCCAGCCTTTGACCGGTTTTGAAAACAGGCAGAACGCGGTCCTCTATATAGCCAGGGAAACGGCCAGGCGCGTTCACGACAGATTCCTGAGCAACTTCTGATGGACGCTGAAAATTTCCTGAAAGGCTTACGCGGCGAAAAAATCGACCCGGTCTATCTTTTCATCGGGCCGGCCGCCTTCCTCATGCGGGAAGCCTGGGACAGGCTGCTCTCGACTCTTCTTTCCGCAAAGAGCGGCGGGCGTCTCAACGGGGAGCGCCTGCAGGCAAAGGAAATCGACCCTTCCGAGCTAATCGCCCGGCTTGCCGTCATTCCCATGTTCGGCGGGCAACGCATTGTCCTGGTCGAAAATGTGGAGGCATGGGGCAAACCCGCTCTTTCGACCCTCGAGGCTTTTGTGCCGCGCCTCCCCGCCTCGGCCTGCCTCGTTATGACGGCCTCCGGCAGGAAAACCATCGAAGGGCTCGCGAAGGCGGTCGAAGCCAAAGGTAAGGTTATCGTCTTTAAGGCTCCGGCCGAGAGGGACGCTCCGCGCTGGCTCATAGAGCGAGCCAAACAGATGGGCAAGACCCTTTCCAGCAGGGCTGCCTACCTCCTGGTGGAAACCTGCGGTGCCGATTTTCAGACCCTCGCTTCGGAACTGGAAAAGATCTGCACCTTTGCGGGAGAAAGAGACCGCATCGAAGCCGAAGACGTTCTGGAAGCCGCCGGCTCCCACAGAACTTTTTCCGCCTTCGATCTGCTCGATCAGATCAAAGGGCGGCAGGCGGACAAGGCCCTCGTGTCCCTGCGAAGCCTGCTCGCCTCCGGCGAAAATCCCCTCAAGATACTCTCAACGCTTGCCTGGCAGATTCGAATCGTTTGGCAGGTAAAAGACGGACTACGGCAGGGCATACCCGAATCCCAACTCGCCGGCCGGGTCGGAGCACACCCCTTCGTGGTGAAAAAGGCAAAGGAGCAGGCCGGCCGCTTCTCGGACGCCTATCTCTACAAGGTGATCGAAGCCGTCGGCCGGACCGATATCGCGATGAAAAGCACGGGCATTTCCCCCGAACTGCTGCTCGAAGACCTGGTGTTGGACCTTACCCGTGCCGGTGCAACTCCAGCGGCTACAGAGCGTTGACCCTGCGAGTCAGGCGCGATATTTTCCGCGAAGCCGTATTCTTGTGAATAACACCCTTGGAGGCGGCTACGGCAATCACCGAAACGGCCTTTTTCAACTCTTCGGCGGCCTTCTCGGGAGCTTTGCCGGCCACGGCCTCATCCAGGCCCCGTATAACGGTCTTCATTCTGGTCTTGCAGGAGCGGTTTCTCACTCGCTGCTCCTCGCTCTGCCTTGCCCTCTTGATCGCTGACTTATGGTTTGCCAATCCCTATCTCCTTAGCATTCACGGCTTGATTAACGGCGCTGGCTTCTTCAACCACACGAAAAAGTGATTTATATACCGCAAAAAGCCGTGATGTCAAGTCGAGATTGGCGGGCTCGTTGCGTTCTGCTCGGCCCCGAGAATCGATCCATCCCCGTCAACTTTTGCCCTCACCTCGTCCTGAAACTTTTTCAGCTCCACGCCGTCAATGGTTTCCTTTTCGAGCAAAACCCTCGCAAGCTTTTCTAACATTTCCCTCTGTTCGGTCAGGATTTTGTACACCGCCTGATGGGTCTTTTCGATCATCCCCACCATTTCTTCATCGATCTGTTGGGCGGTTTTTTCACTAAAATCCCTCTCCCGCCCGCCAAAACCAAGATCGAGGTGCGCCGAACGCGATTCCCGCACGTAGGTCAAGGGGCCGAGCTTTTCGCTCATCCCGTATTCCATGATCATGCGCCGCGCGATATCGGTTGCGCGCTGCAGATCGTTTTGGGCGCCTGTGGAAATGTCTCCGAAAACGATCTCCTCGGAAACCCTGCCGCCCAGAAGCACCTTGAGCCTGGCAAGAAGCTCCCCGCGCGTCATGAGATATCTGTCTTCGGTTGGAAGCTGCTGCGTGTAGCCAAGGGCTGCGATACCGCGCGGAATGATCGAGATTTTACTCACCGGGTCCGTGTTTTTGAGACTCATCGCCACCAGGGCGTGACCCGATTCATGATAGGCCACGATTTCCTTTTCCTTGGGGTTCATGGCCCTGTTTCTTTTTTCCAGTCCGCCGATGATCCTGTCGGCAGCCTCCTGGAACTCGGACATGGTGACATCTTCCCGGTTGCGCCGGGCTGCAATGAGGGCCGCTTCGTTGATGAGATTGGCCAGATCGGCCCCCACAAATCCGGGGGTCATCGCGGCGATTTTCTTTAAATCCACGTCCGGGCCGAGTTTTACCTGCTGGGCGTGTACGTTCAAAATGGCTTCCCTGCCCCGGATGTCCGGCTTGTCGATGGCTACATGCCGATCGAAACGGCCGGCGCGCAAGAGCGCCGGGTCCAGAATTTCCGGGCGGTTCGTTGCGGCCATGATGATTACTCCGGCCCTCGGGTCGAAGCCGTCCATTTCGACCAGGAGCTGATTGAGCGTCTGCTCCCTCTCGTCATGGCCGCCGATCGGGTTGAGGCCGCGCGCCTTTCCCAAAGCGTCCAGTTCGTCGACGAAAATGATGCACGGAGCATGCTCTTTGGCCTGACCGAAAAGGTCGCGCACGCGCGCAGCGCCCACCCCTACAAACATCTCCACAAATTCCGAACCGCTCATGCTGAAAAAGGGCACTCCCGCCTCCCCGGCCACCGCACGCGCAAGAAGCGTCTTGCCCGTCCCCGGCGCCCCCACCAGCAGAACTCCCTTGGGAATCTTTCCTCCCAGCTTCTCGAATTTGCCGGGGTCTTTCAGAAAATCGACCACCTCTTCCAACTCGGCCTTCGCCTCGTCTATTCCCGCTACATCGTCGAAGGTTACGCCGATCTCTTTTTCCGCGTAAATCTTCACCTTCGCCTTGCCTACGGAAAGCACCCCCTGAGGCCCACTTCCCATGCGTCGCATCAGAAAACTCCACACAAAGAAAAAGATCGCCAGCGGCACCACCCAGCCCAGCAGGGTGCCTACCCATTTGTCCCCCGTAGAGCCTTTGTATTTTATTCCATGCGCCTCCAGCTCATTTACGAGCCCCGGGTCCTCGACACGTACGGCGCTCACGATCTTGTCCGGTTGTTTGTTGTCGCTATTTTTCAAGGTGGCAGTGACCAGGTCAGGGCCGACGACCACCGAAGCCACCTTCCCGCTTTTTATCAACTCCTTGAACTGCGAATAGGGTACCCGGTTGGTCTGCTGCTCCGACAAAACACTCTGAAACCAGAAGATCACGAGTACTGCCAGGATGAAATACCAGATGGAAAAATGGACCTTTCTCTGGTCCGGCCTGCGATCTCCACCGTTTGAGGGGCCCCTGAAACGGTTAATCCATTTGGCAAAAGGGTCTTTTTGCTGGTTACCGGCCATTTTCCCTCTTTCCGAGACAGCGTCTGCTCACAGTCTGCACCCCATTTCCGGTCTCAGCCGCCAACTTGCTCCCTACCGGGTTGCGACTGACGGAACCTATTAAATATATTACACCACGAATTCCGTGCAATCCAGAATCATAAAAGAGGGCCTTTTCGAAGATTGCACGAAAACACACCCTCGAAGCACAAAATTTGCTTGCACTAAATCATCGCCACATTAATATAAGCAAACTGTATTCACGTACGGAACGAGGAGGCAATTCGAATGCGAAAGTTCCCCTGCTATGCCGCGGCGTTTTTTTTCCCCCTGTTTTTTGCCCTATTGTGCTCTTCTGTCCCGGCCGGCGCTCAGGTCTTCACCAATCACGAGCAATCCGTCGGCCTCCAGCCGAGCCTGACTCAGCAACAGGTCTACGATCCTTACGAACGCACCAACCGGAAGGTCTTCAACTTTAACGACCGCCTTTTTTCCGATGTCGTTCAACCCATAACCAGGGTCTACAGGAAGTTGCCCGAACCGGTGCGCAAGGTTTTCCGCAACGGGTTTCAAAACCTTGAAGAACCCTCCTACTTCGTAAATTTCGTCCTGCAGGGAAAGCCTCACAGGGCCGGCAACGAAATGACACGCTTTGTCATAAATTCGACCGTCGGTGTCGGGGGCATGTTCGATGTGGCTCACAATGCCTGCGGAATCGAGATGCACGACGCCGATTTCGGCCAGACCCTTGGCATCTGGGGCTTTCAGCCCGGGCCCTACCTTGTGGTCCCGGCCCTTGGCCCCTCGGACCCGAGAGACCTTGTGGGCTATGCGGCCGATTCGGTCATGGACCCCCTTTTCTGGGTCCCGGGACCGTTCTGGGTCACCATTCCCCCCAGTTTTGTAAAATATGTCGGCAAGGCTTCAGACAATATCGACAATTACGAGGCGTTGAAAAAGGCCTCCCTCGATCCCTACGTCGCCATGCGAAACGCCTACATGCAGAACCGGGAGCACGTCATCCGCGAAAAATAACCCTTCCTGCGGGGGCGGACAAAAGAAATCAGGGCCAAGCCATTTCAGGTTGGGGCCTCAATTTCTGAGTCTCCCCCGCAACCCCGCACCCTGTAAGAGAGCAATCCGCAATCCCCCCCATCCCCTTTCCTCTTTGCCGGCTTTTGCGCTCTCCGAGGACAATTTGGTCCTGACTTTTTTTCTTTTTTTCTCGCCTGAACCTTTAATCAAAAAGTCAAAATGTGTCGATTTATGACTATGGATGATTTCGCAAAAGGCATCTTCGAGCGGGCCAGGGCACCACATTCGTCATTAAGCTGCCGCTCGGCAACGGCTTGGAGTCATCATGCTTGTCGATGACGAGTTCAACGTTTTAGTCGCCTTTGAGCGGCGGCTGAGAAGGTACATACCGGACTTGGGATACGATATGGACACCCTGATCGGGGAGATCGACAAGAAAGTCAAAAGAAGCGAAGATTTTTTCCACAACTCAGGGCGAACCGCCCAAGACTCCTCCTCGCAATGAGCTTTTTTGTTGCCTTTCAGTTTCAAATCAACTACAATAATCCGATTAAGGTACTTGGGTCGGCATTTGGGGTTTGTCGCGAATCGCAGTCTATCGCCTGAAAAGACGCTTCCGCAAGTGCTCCAATAGCGCGCCTGGCTGGGACTATCAATTAGGGGAAAGGAATTTTGTAATGGCGGAAGGTCGAGTAAAGTGGTTCAACGAACAAAAAGGGTATGGCTTTATCGAAGTAGCTGACGGACCGGACATCTTTGTCCATTTCAGCGCCATTGAGGGGAATGGGTTCAAGACCCTGAACGAAGGCCAGGAAGTGATATTTGAGATTGAAAAGGGGCAAAAAGGCCCGCAGGCGGTAAGCGTAAGAAAGGCCTAAAAGGCAGGCGCCAAATCATTTCAGTCTATCCTGGGGCCGGTTTTCACCGGCCCCTTTTTTTTCTATCGCACGAAGGCCGCCCCCTGCTTTCGGCACTCTTCGAGGGCCGAGGGGTGGCTGAGCACGGCCCCTTTTTCGTCCAACTCCCGAAAGCAGAGCTCTCCTGCGTAGTCCACATCGATGGCATCGAAAAAGTAGCGTGCCGTCAAAACGGGGCAATCGAAGAGCCGCTTGCCTCTGGTCGCGCCGGCACACAGGAAAAATCCTTTCCTGACACCCGGAGAAGCCACCGGGTGGCCCTCGGCTCTTTTCGTAAGCTTTCGCATAAACAGGGCCTGGCTGCGGTCGACGAACAGTTTGGCCTGCCCGCTTATGCCGTAGAAATAAATGGGGCTTGCGATAACGATCCTTTCGGCCTTTTCCAGAAGAGGGTATGCGCCCTGCATATCATCTTTCTGCGCGCAAACCCCGTGCTTGTCGCAATAGCCGCAGGCCACGCACCCAGAGATGGCGAGGTCCCTGATATAGATCTTCTCCAGCTCGACGTTATTCTCCGAGAGAGCCCCCTCGAGGAAGCTGTCCGTCATGAGATCGGTATTGCCGTTTTTCCGCGGAGATCCGTAAATCGCAACCAAAAGCACTGTGCTACCTCCCGGCGTCCACGCGCCGCATCCACCCGAACGGGTCTTCTTTTTCTCCGTACTGAATCCCGAGGATCTCTTCGTAGAGCTTGAGCGCCCACTCGCCCACGCGTCCGTCGGCGATTCGGTAGCTCTTCTCCTTGTAGGCAATCTCGCCAACCGGGGAGATGACCGCCGCTGTCCCGGAGGCGAAGATCTCCTGCACTGCACCGGAGCCGATCGATTCAATGACCTCGTCGATGGCGATCCGCCGTTCGCGAACCTTGATGCCCCAATGTTTTGCAAGCTGTATCACAGAATCTCGCGTAATTCCGGGCAAAATCGAGCCGCCAAGAGGCGGGGTGACGAGTTCGTCGCCGATCCGAAAGAAAATATTGCTCGTACCCACTTCCTCCACATAGCGGTTCTCCACGCCATCGAGCCACAGCACCTGGGTATAGCCCTTCTTTTTGGCAACCTCGGCCGCATAAAGGCTCGAGGCATAGTTTGCCATCGTCTTGGCCTCGCCCACCCCGCCGCGCACGGTCCGGACGTATCCTTCGGAGACGTAGATCTTTACGGGATTAAACCCTTCGGCGTAGTAGGCCCCCACCGGCCCGGTGATCGTGTAGCAAAGATAGTCGCAGGCGGGGCGCACCCCCAGGTGCGGTTCAACAGCGATCATGGTCGGCCTTATGTAGAGCGAAGACCCAACGCTGTGCGGCACCCAGTCCTTATCCACCGTCACCAGTTGCTCGATGGCCCGCAGATGAAAAGCCGGGTCGATTTCGGGCATGCACATTCTTTGGGCCGAACGGTTGAAACGCGCACAGTTCTGCTCGGGCCGGAACAGCCAGATCTCTCCGTTTGCCCACCGGTAGGCCTTGAGTCCCTCGAAAATCCCCTGTCCGTAGTGGAGCACCATGGCCGCAGGGTCCAGGCTGAGCGGGCCGTAAGGAACGATCCGACCATCCTGCCACTGCTTGCCTTCCTTGAAATCAACCAGGAACATGTGGTCGCTGAAAACTCGTCCGAAAACCAGCTTGTCGTCTGCAGGTCTGGGACGCCTCTTTGACGGCTCCTGCAAGTGAACGGAAATCTCCATCGCAATTGCCTCCTCGTTATCTGCCGTCCGCGGGTTTGGATCTATCGCGGCGCGCCTTGTGGCCGCCCTCATTGCAGGGCGAAATGGGGTGAGCGTAAAAACCGGCTTACCTGTTTGCTGTAAAGCTGCAGAGAAGCGCGGCTTTCCGGTCCGGGGCGCAACTGTTCTTCCTTTTCCTTCTCTGCACCCACGGCCTTCGTTCGCACGATTATGTTCTTTTCTACATACAATTTCAAAGCGTTGTCGAAGATGATCTTCGAGACGCATTCGGGTCTTTCGACAAGCCCCAGCTTCAGGGCCTTCTGGCCCAGGCTCAGGATTTTCTTGATGAAATCTTTCTCCGAAAAGCCGTTTTTCTGCAGATAGCGCACCCCGCGCAAGACGAGCCAGTAGCCTTCGAAATAATTTCTAAGCAGCCCGTGAAATGCATGACAGGCCCCCTGGCCCCTGTGAGCCAGAATGAAAGGCTGGTCCCCTTCTGCGATCCTTGTAAGAAACCCCAGAGCCTCAAAGGCCTGAAGCACATCGTCTACGAGCTTTTCGTCGCTCAATTCGTTATCGTAGACGAATTCGAATTTAAAGAAGTTCTTCATGAAGACCACATCTTCGAGCGTCTGGCTGACACTGAACCGAAACGTCTGCTGGGCGAGGATCGAGGTCGCCACGTAGGCCGCGGGGAGCAGAAAGTGAATGATGTTGTTCTTGTAATACTCGAGGGCCAGTCTTTTGCTGTCCTCGAGGGTAAAGACCTCTTCTTCGAGTTCGTCGTCTTCATCCTTGAGCTTGCCGATGAGCTTGCCGCGCTCCATGGTGCGGAGCGAATCCTGGAGGCTCGGTCCAAGATTTTTCATCGTCTTGGAAAGTCCCACCCCACGAGCGGCCAGAAAATCGTAAAAGGTCTGCGAGATCTCCATGAACTCGGCCTTGGATACCCCGCGATGGGGCACCGCCAGCAAGGCGGCGGCGGCCAGAGCGAACGGGGTCACCACCGATTCCTCGTTGATCGAATTTATGATCCGGTAGGCGAAATTGCGATACATCGCGTGCCGCTCCTTGGGCGCCATTTTGCCGAGGTGGTGATTGTGGCGCTCCAGGTAGCGTTGCAGGGAAATGGGTTCGCCAAACTTGACGTAGGCCCGACCGTATCGCTTGCGCATCACGCGGCGCACTTTCACCAACTGCCCGAGGTTTTCCTCCTGCTTGGCCTCCCCCGTGATTTCCTTCAGATACGATTCCGCCTCCGGAATACGGTCATAGCAGATGGCGGTGGGCACAAAGACCAGGTCCTCGCAAAAACCCTCCTCCACCGCCTGGAGCAAAATGGCCAGGAGTCCGAGCTTGGGCAAAACGAGCTTTCCCGTTCGACTCCTGCCTCCTTCGATGAAAAACTCGATATTGTGGCCCAGCTGCACCATGGTCTTGACGTAGAGTCCGAAGACCTCGGCGTAAAATTTCACATTGAAGGTGCGCCGGATAAAAAAGGCCCCTCCCCTGCGGAAAATGGAGCCAAGCGGCCAGAACGCCAGGTTTTTCCCCGCGGCGATAAACGGTGCGTAGAGGTTGTTCGAATAGAGCAGATGCGAGAGCAGAAGGTAGTCCAGGTGACTCTTGTGGCTGGGGATATAGACCAGCGTGTTGTTGCGCGCCGAACGCTTCACCTTCTGCAGGCTTTCATAGTCGAGTTCGACTCCGTCGAACAGGTTGTTTAAAAACCAGTGGAATATCTTGGAGGCTATCTGGATGAACGCCACCGAGTAGTTGGCGGCGATTTCTTCGAGGAAACCGTCGGCCTCCATACGTACTTTCCAGATTTCCTGGGAGCCGGTCCGGGCACGCCTCTCCATCATGGCCTCAAGCCTTGGATGGTGGAGAATTATCTCCTTCATCTCAAGCTTGCTCTTAATTGTGGGGCCAACCACCGCCCGCTTGATTTCATCTACCGAATCGATGAGCGAACGGCGCAGTTCGAAAATCTGCTTGCGTCTCTGCCACTGGTCTTCGGAGAGTTCGGGCACAATTTCAGCAACATTTAACGGCTCTCCGGTCTCGATCACCGCATACGGATTCCCCCGAATAAAGGAAATCAGCTTGCGCACGACGCCAAACTGTCTCCTGTGGCCCAGAAATAAATCCAGCCCCCCCCATCGGTGGCGTCCCTCGGGTCGCCGGTTGTAGAGGAGCACGACCGGAACGATATAAATCGGCCGATCGCACGACTTCTGGATCTCGATCAGGTGTTCGAGCGGATCGTTTCCCACATGAACCGTGCTGCGGTAATAGCCCCGTTTTCCCACCAGGGAAAAGAGCCCCGTACGCCCTTCCCGTATATTCTCCCCATAGTAGCCCCCCGCATAGGGGTCGGGGACCCCCCCCTGTCGCAGCAGGTGAATGAAATGAGAAACGATGGTCTTTATCGCATACCATCGAGGTTGCCAGGCATAGGGATGCTGGTCGAACAAAAACCGGGGCGAGGGCAGCCCCAACTGCTGAAATCGCATACTGATGTAGATAAAGTCGATCTGCGAGGGCTCCCGGATGGTGTAGACGATACTCGCCCTGTCGGAGAGTTGCCGCAGCGACTCCTGACGGTCCTCGGGCACGCTCACATGACGCACTATCCGCTCGAACCATTTCTGCAGGGGGAACAGGGGTTTCCGATTGAGGGAATACCCGTACCGGTCCCCGCGCAGATTTTCCGAGTTATTTTCTTTTCTGCTTCTAAGCCAGCCAATCACGATATAGTAATCTTCCCCAATAACGAAGAATGTAAATCGGAAGAGACTAACAAAAATAAGCCTCAAAAACCAAGCTTTTTTGCGGCTAGCGCCGCCGCCGGGTTGCCCGCCTGCTTTGCGGGCGGGCGGGGTGCCCGGGAATCCATGCCCGCATGGGCGCAAGCTATCCGGCGTTGGGAACCGCTGCCTTTCCCCCACCGTTCCAGGGCGCGAACCGGGTGAGCAGCAAAAGCCCCGGCACGGCGGCAAAAACGCTCAGCGAAAAATAGACGGGCCATCCCAGCGCCTGCGCCGCGGCCCCCATCGGGGCCCCGGCTACCACTCTACCCACCGCCATGAAGCTTGTCAGAAGCGCATACTGCGTGGCCGTGAAACGCTTGTCGCAAAGGCTCATCAAAAAGGCGATGAATGCCGCATCCCCCATTCCGCCGCACAGGTTCTCGATGCCAATCGCAACAACCAGCGCAGGCAGGCTCTTGCCGATGAGCGAAAGGACCGCGAACGAAAAATTGGAAAAAGCCTGCGCAAACCCGAACACCCACAGCGAGCGGTTTATGCCGATTTCCGAGATAATGGTTCCCCCCACAAGGGTCCCCACGATCGTACTGAGAAGACCGAAGACCTTGTTCACCATCCCGACATCCGAGCGGCTGAAACCGATACTCAGCAAAAAGGGCATCGTCATTGTCCCGGCCATGACGTTTCCCAGTTTGTAGATCAGGATGAAAAGCAGCATCTCGACGGCCCCAGAGCGTTTGAAGTAGCTCAGGAGCGGACCCCATACGGCCTCCTTGAGGCTTTTGGGAGATACCACCCGTTCTTCGGGTTCGGGGGCGACCAGTGTAAAGACCGAGCAAAAGAGCATCACCCCGGCCATAAGGCAATAGACATGACGCCACGCCATGTGATCGGACAAAATGAGGGCGAGCGCGCCCGAGACCAGCATCGCGCACCTGTAGCCGACCGCCCCCGCAGCAGCCCCCGGCCCCAGTTCGCCTTCCCGCAAAACATCCGTGCGGTAGGCGTCGATCACGATGTCCTGGCTGGCGCTTAAAAAAGCGGTGACCATGGCCATGAAAGCCACAAGCAGAGGGAAAGAAACCGGCGAGCAGCGGCCCAGAAAAAAGATCGAAACAGAAAGGAGCGCCTGAATCAGGACGATCCAGCCGCGCCTTCGCCCCAGCCACGGCGGGGTGTACCTGTCCAGGAAGGGCGACCAGAAAACCTTGAGGGCATAGGGCAACCCCACCAGGGAAAACAGCCCTATCACACCCAGATTGACTTTTTCGGTGACGAGCCATGCCTGAAGCGTCGAAGCCGTGAGCGCCAAAGGGAGCCCGGAGGAAAACCCCAGCCCCACGAGGCATAAGACCCGTCGGTTGCCGTAACTTGCGATCCAGTTGCTTTGTTTCAACTCTTTAGACCTTTTCCATTTCAAGACCCCGCCACTCTACATCGAAAGAGCGGGAGCGGGAAGCGAGAAAAACGGAAGCAAGAAGCGGGGAGCGGGGAGCGGGAAGAAAAAAAGGGGAAGCGCGAAGCGGGAAGAGGGTTTTTTATTCCTGCTTCCCGCATTTCCCGCTTCCCGCTTCCCGCTTCTTGCTTCCCGCTTCCGTATTTCTCGCTTCCTGCTTTACCTTTGGCGTCCCTCATGTTTACAATTAATTCTCGGAACCCCCGGCACCCGTCGGGTGATTCGAACCTAACTCCCCCTTTGGAAAAGGGGGATTTAGGGGGATTTTATAAATAAATCGAATGCATACTCCTTTGAAATCCCCCCTGCCCCCTTTGAAAAAGGGGGGATATGGTTTGGTCCGCACCTCAGGTCGGATTTCCCAATTGACACTAATTGATCTCTTCACTGCTTTTCTCTGGAGAATCCATGCTTTCGTTAGACGAGTTCGCACGCAAATGGAAAATCGACCCGGCTCCTCTCGCCCCTGTTGCTCGCCGCTATCCGTTCGGGCTCAACGCCTACTTCGAAGGTCTTATCCGGGAAAGCGGCGATGGCGTGTGGCGCCAGGTAGTCCCCGACCCCCTCGAGATGTCCGATTTTTCGGGTTTTGAGGACCCGCTCGCAGAAGAAGCGCTTTCGCCTGCGCCCAACCTGGTCCACAGGTATCCCAACCGGGTCTTGTGGCTCGTTAGCAACCAGTGCGCTCTCAATTGCCGGTTTTGCACCCGTAAAAGAAGGTGGGGGCGAGGCGAGGAACCGCAGGATTTAAAACCTGCCCTGGACTACATCGCCGAAAGAAAAGAAATCGTGGACGTGCTCCTGTCGGGGGGCGACCCTTTGCTGCTTCCCCAAGAGCGTCTCTATGAAATTTTACGACGGCTGCGGGAAATAGAGCATGTACAGATAATAAGAATTGGGAGCCGCGTTCCGTGCGCCCTGCCCTCCGCAATCACCCCCGGACTCGCGCAAATGCTTTCCGGGTTCCACCCGTTGTATGTAAATATCCACTTCAACCATCCCGTGGAGGTCACGGTCGAATCCGCACAGGCCTGCGCGATCCTCGCAAACGCGGGCATTCCCCTCGCCAGCCAGACCGTCTTGCTGCGTGGCGTAAACGATTCGCACACCATTCTTGCCGAACTCTTTCACAAACTGCTCTCTATCCGTGTGCGGCCCTACTACCTGATGCAGATGGATCTTACCGCGGGCACCGCCCACTTTCGCACGCCGCTAAGCACCGGCCTCAAGGTCCTTCGCATGCTTCGAAACCGCATCTCCGGGCTGGCCATGCCCCACTTCGTCATCGATTTGCCCGGAGGGCGCGGAAAAATGGCCCTGCTTCCCAATATGATCCGGGAGATAAACGCAAAGGAGATGATCGTCGGCAATTATACGGGAGAAACCTGCATCTACCCGCTGCTCGAAGGCGAGCAGGAGAGCCTTCAAGCCGAGGCGGCGGCCGGCGCCGCGTCCGGGTGGCCAAGCCTGTAGGCACTGTCATTCGCGGCGGCCGGCTCCGTGACCGTATCGCCAGGGCGGCCGGCCTACTTCCTGCCGACATCCCCGTAGACCATACGAGCCAGCTTTTCTATCGACTGGTTCATTCGCCCCGCCTGAGAACTCATCTCCCTGGAAGTCGCGGCCGATTCTTCCGCAATGGCGGCATTTTGTTGAATGACACCATCCATTCGGGAGATGGCCCCATTGATTTGGCCGATTCCCTGAGACTGTTCCTGCGAAGCGGTTGCGATCTCAGCCAGCAACTCGGCAATTCTGTGAGCCCCTTCGGCCATTTCTACGAACCCGTGATTCGTTCTGCCGACGACCTCCGAACCTATATTGACCTTACTGACCGTTCCTTCGATCAGTCCGGCCGTGCTTTTGGCCGCATCCGCCGCGCGAACGGCAAGGTTTCGAACCTCTTGGGCAACGATGGCGAATCCGGCGCCCGCCTCACCGGCCCGCGCCGCTTCCACCGCGGCGTTCAAGGCAAGCAGATTGGTTTGAAAGGCGATTTCGTCAATCGTCTTTATGATTTTGGCTGTTTCCCGACTCGAGCCGGAAATCTCCTCCATGGATCGTGTCAAATCCGCCATGGCCCCGCTGACTGCAGCCCTTACCTCGCCGGCACTTCGCATCATGGTGTCGGCCTGCCCCGCGTTTTCGGCATTGCGCTGGATCATCGATGAGATTTCCTCCATGGCGGAGGAGGTTTCCTCTATGCTCGCAGCACTTCGGGACGCTCCATCGGCCAGCGACTCACTTGTGGAGGATAGCTCCGAGGCACCGGCTCCAACCTGGTTTGCCGCATCGTTCAATTCCTCCATGACATTGATGATCGGTCGTGAAATCGAGCGCGACATGAGATAAGCCAACACAAGACCACCCAAGGTAACCAGGGAGACGGCAAGGATAATCGCGTATAAAATGGTGTCCAGTTGCGCATCCACACTGTCCAGATAGAGTCCCGAACCGATAATCCAGCCCCACTGGGGCAATTCCTTGACATAGGATATCTTGGGAACCGGTTTGGTGCTTCCGGGTTTGGGCCAGTCATAGCTCACAAATCCCGCCCCGTCTTTTTTCACCGCATTTACCATTGCCACGAATAACGCCTTGCCGTTTGCATCTCTGATATTGGAAAGATCTTTTCCGTCCAGCGCACTGTCTATGGGATGCATGATCATGCGCGGGTGCATGTCGTTTATCCAGAAATAATTCTCTTTTCCATATCGAATTGATTTAATCTCATCGATAGCCAGCCGCTTTCCCTCTTGCAATGCGATCTTTTTCTCTTCCACCTGCTTTTGGTAATAGTTTGCTATGTTCCAACATGTTTCAACCGTATTTTCGATATCCTGATATTTCTCCTGCATAAATCCCTGCTTAACTTTTGGATATACATGGAGAAACACCAGTGATATGCACGCTGTAATTATTACTCCGATTGAGAATACCTTTGTCGATAATTTGTATCTACCCATCATTGTAAATTTTCCATTCATGTTGTTACGATAAATCCTTAGCCCGGTGTGAAAATGCGCCGTTGTTCTGCAGATGCGCACGCTCTCACATTGTAACTGCTACAACGGAGTTATCGTCAAAATGACACAAAATCTTAACAGAAAATGTTTATGTTTGGCTGAATCGAGAAAAGGAGAAACCCGAAGAGCGTCTTTACGGGAGGCATTTAAGAAGGCTGAGCGGCATGACTCGGTTTGTCATGCAACCGCAATGTCGATGTGTGCGGGAAATTGGGGGAACAATTCACTTGTTTCCATTTCGGGTTTCTCCTTTCCAACTATTGCCCTACACTACTAGACGGTCTCTTTTCAGCTTTTACCAGCCAACTTTTTGGTCCGGCGCAACCGGCCAATCGGGAGGGAGCGGGGCCTCCAGGCATAAGAGTTTTCCGGAAACGGGATGGTTTAAAGCAAGTCTTCGGGCGTGCAGGTACAGGCGCCTGTCGGGTTTTGCGCCGTAGGCGCGGTCGCCCGCAACCGGGTGGTGCGCCAGGGCGAGGTGGATTCTTATCTGGTGGGTCCGGCCCGTCTCGGGGACGGCATAAACAAGGGAGCGGCCCTCCTTTCGGCCAAGCACCGTAAAAGAGGTCCGGGCGGGTTTGCCTTTACCCCTGTCTACCGCGCAGTATTTGCCCGCAACTTTTCCGATCTCCCGCTCCTCGGTCCAGGAATCGCTTTGCGGATAGCCCTCCACCCACGCCAGGTACTCTTTTTTCACTTTTCTTTCCCGGAACGCCCTGGCCAGAGGCTCGTTGGCTTTCCGGGCGATCGCAAAGAGAAGTACCCCGCTCGTTTCCCTGTCCAGCCTGTGGTGCAGGGCGCCGTAGAACTCTTTTTTCTCTTCGGCCCCGAGAAAGCGAAGCAGGGCGGCAAACACGTTGTTGTAGGCATCGAAGGGGACCTGCTGGCTGGCAATTCCGACTTCCTTATCGTAGGCGAGTAAATATGGGTCGCGAAAAATCACCCGGGAGGGATCGATTTCGTAGGACCTGGAAATTCCGCGGGAAGGATAGGCGACAAAAATCTCCTCCCCCCCGCAAAGCCTGAACGACGGATCGCGCTCCATCCTGCCCCGCACCTGCACCGAACCGAAGTCGACCAGGCCGGCCGCATCCTCTTGTGACATTCCGAGATACCCGGATACGGCCTCGACCAGTTCCCGACCTTTTTGGTCTCCGCCGGCACGCCATCTGAATTGCGAATCATTCATCAAAGCCGCCGACACCCGGATCCAGACCTGTCGCGCCACCGCCCTCCGGGCCGTCCTTTTCCGCCATCGCCTCGTCCATCATCGCATCGACGTCGAAGTCATCGCCCAATTCGTCGCCCATCTCCCGACTCATGGACTTCATCCATTTCGCCATGCTTTTCGGATCGTTTTCATCGAGTCCGGAGAGGCGGGAGGGATCGGCCAGACGCTCCATGCGCGTCTCCTCGGACATGCGCACCCGCACCCGGGAGGGGACCCGGTGGACCTCCGCGCTCCCGCAGTGCCGACAGGCCACGGAAGCCTCCTCGGAGACGCTGAAGGTTATGATCTCTGATTTTCGGTTGCACTTTCGGCACAGGTATTCGTAGATCGGCATTTTCTGAAAACCTCCGCTGTGGATGTCTCAGGGTTAGATGATCACATACTTTTTTATCGTGCGCACCACCTCGTCGGGATCGTCCAGGAGGGTAACCAGGTCGATGTCCTCCGGCGAGATGAACTTCCCGTCAATAAGGGTCCCGCGAATCCAGTCGATCAGTCCTCCCCAGTAACCCGACCCTACAAGAATCACCGGAAAAGGTTTGATTCTGCGGGTTTGGATGAGAGTGAGCGCCTCGAACATCTCGTCGAGCGTTCCGAACCCCCCGGGCATTCCTATGTAGGCCTGGGCATATTTCACAAACATCACCTTGCGGACGAAAAAATACTGAAAGTCCAGCTTCAAGGTGGAAAAAGGGTTAGGGGACTGTTCCAGAGGGAGCACGATGTTGAGCCCCACCGATTTGGCCCCTCCCTCCTTTGCGCCCTTGTTTCCGGCCTCCATCACCCCGGGCCCTCCCCCGGTTATGATATGATAACCATGGGTGGCCAGTTTTTTCGCTATCTGGTAGGTGGTTTCATAGGCCTCATCGCCAGGCCGCACCCGGGCCGACCCAAAAATGGAAACCGCCGGATACAGGCTGTCCAGGGTTTCGAACCCTTCGACGAACTCGGCCAGTATCTTGAAAAGGCGCCACGAGTTGCCGGCGCTTATTGAATCGACCACATACTGCTGCTTGTCGGACATAAAAATCTTCCCCCGTCCCCGAAGTTGAATCGTGTGAAATGAAAAGTTTTCCCCGAGCTTCCCTGTTTTGTGCAGGGTGAATCATTATATTGACCGGGTATGGTTTGAACAAGAAAAGAGTTGTGCGCTGATTTTGCGGACCGCAGGGGAGATGAATTATAAGGTTGAACGCATCGCGCTAATACGCTATTTTGTCCGGCCTGAGCGCATTTTTTTAGGCTTTTCAATTGCTTGCTTTCCTGTTCGGAAAACAGGCCGTTCATATATAGAGGAGGCTAATCGATGGAGATGAAAGAGTTCGTCAGGGCAGCCCTGAAAAAAGTGGGGCAAAAACTTCGCGACGGCATCCTGGATAAACGCGAAGAAGGGTATAACGATCTCGAGGAAATGCTTCTCGACTGGACATGGATCGAGCTCAAGGAGGAATCTCCCGACAAGGACGCCGTAGTGAACATGGACTTGGACGATCTCTATGAATTGATCGAAAGTTCTGCCGATACCTATGAGGATTACTACATTCTCCTCGACTCCCTGAAAGCCGGGTCGGAACAATAAGAAGCGCACATCACCGGGACAACGAGCGCTCCCGGCTTGGGAGCGCTTTTTTTGTTGCCGCACTATTCGGAGTAAAATCATGAGGACCCTTACCCTCCACCCCGGCCGCGAGCGCCGCATCCTGAAAGGGCACCGGTGGGTATTCAGCAATGAGGCGGCCGATGCGCTCCATGACTTTGAGCCGGGGAGCTGGGTCGAGGTGGTCTCGGCCAAAGGCGCCCCCCTGGGGGTAGGCTATATAAACCCCTCCTCCCTCATAGCCGTTCGCATCGTGTGCCAGCCCGGGGAAAAACCCGATGAGGATTTTTTCCGCCAGGCGCTGCGAAACGCGGCCGATCTTCGTCGGTACCTCTACCCGGGCGAAGAGACCTGCCGGCTTGTCTTCGGCGAATCGGACTCTCTTCCGGGCCTGGTGGTGGACCGCTACGGCGATGTTCTGGTCTGCCAGATCACAACGCTCGGCATGGCCGGGCGCGAGGAGCTGATCGGCGAATTGCTGCTGGATCTTTTCAAGCCCTCGGCACTGGTTTTTCGAAATGACTCCCCTGCGCGCGCCCTCGAGGGCCTCCAGCCCGCAAAAGGACTCGCCGCGGGAAACCTCCCCGGTCCTGTCCCGGTTCTCCTCGACGGAATTCGCTATCTGGTCGACCCGCTGGGAGGGCAAAAAACGGGGATGTACCTGGACCAGAGGGACAACAGGAACGCATCCAGGCGCTGGATGGAGGGGAAAAAAGTTCTCGACCTGTTCAGCTACAACGGCGCATGGGGCCTCTCCGCTCTCGCAGCCGGGGCGCTGGAGGCTACAGGCGTCGATCAGTCCTCCGATGCCGTGGCGCAGGCGACCACAAACGCTGCATTAAACGGCTTTGCGGACCGCGCCTCGTTTGTTGCAGCCAATGTCTTCGAGTATCTCAAACGGATCCCCAGGGGTTCTTTCGACGTGATCGTGCTCGACCCGCCCGCCTTCGCCAAGACCAGGTCGGCCGTATCGGAAGCAAGGAAAGGATATGCCGACATAAACCGCAGGGCGCTCCTGGCGTTAAAACCGGGAGGAATCCTCATCACCTCCTCGTGTTCCTACCACATGAGCGAAGAGCTTTTCAGCGAGGCGATCGTCTCCGCCGGGCAAGCGGCGGGAAAGAAGCTGCGACTGCTCGTCTCCGGGGGCCAGTCGCTCGACCACCCGGTCCTTCTGGCCATGCCCGAGACAAGATATCTGAAATGTTTCGTGGTGGAAGCAAGGTAAAAACTTAGGTGAGTGGGTGAATCGGTGAATAGGTGAATGGGAAAAGCAAAAATGGTCAGCCCGATTCACCGATTCACCGATTTTCGATTCACCGATTCATTGCCGAGGCTACCAGGGAGGTGATTTCTCCTATCTTCACGTTTCCCTTGGTCATGAAATGATTCGCCCCGCTGTGCAGGGCCGCTTCCCGGTATTCGGGCATGTCATGGCTCGTGAGGATGATGATCTCGGTTTTCGGGTTACTCTCCTTGATTTGCCGGGTGATTTCCAATCCGCTTTTATCCGGCAGCCGGATATCCATGAAGATGAGAAAAGGGGCCTTTTTCCGGAATTCCGACAGGGCTTGCGCGCCGCTGCACGCCTCCCCTACTTCGAGCGACGGGAATTGAGACTTCAGCACACTCTTTAGAGTGATGCGCAACACAGGATTATCTTCTACGATCA
This sequence comes from Syntrophobacteraceae bacterium, assembly GCA_049964955.1. Classification (GTDB taxonomy): domain Bacteria; phylum Desulfobacterota; class Syntrophobacteria; order Syntrophobacterales; family Syntrophobacteraceae; genus SbD1. The sequence goes on along the minus strand of JBMFWU010000010.1, from coordinate 16,116 downwards.
AGACCGGCGTCATATTCTTTCTCCAGCGAAAAACTCCATTAGCTTCAACCCAATACGCCAAGGTTAACAATTATCTAACTTTTCTCGGCGTAGAGATAAATAGGCAGAGAACAGTAAAAGCCAATACGGTGAAACAGTACTTCCGTGAAGAGTCATACCATTTCGCCATCAGACATTAAATAATAGCCCAATGGAACCCCACCAGGCTTTGAATGGTGCTTTTCGATTTTTCGACTTCGATCAACGCCGCTTCGAGTGCAGCTTCGAGAAGCTCCATTGAAGTCCAGTAAGCATTTCTGAGGAATTTCTCCCGGATGTGTTCCCATAGATGTTCTGCAGGGTTCAGTTCGGGAGAGTGCGGCGGCTGATAGATAATCCGGATGTTTTCAAATTTTAAAAGATTCGGCGTCCGATGCCAGGACGCCTGATCCATCACCAAGACCAACCGATACTGGTCGTACTGTTTGGATAACTCAGCTAAAAACATTTCCATTGCCTCACTGTCTGCGTAGGGCAAAATCAACGAAAACGATTCACCATCGTTGGGACACACAGCACCGAAGACATGGGTATACTGCCTTATGATCTGCGCCTGAATGACCGGTCTCATACCCTCTGGCGCCCAGCAACTGAAAAGGTCGGAAATCCTACCGAATCTCGCCTCGTCTTGAAAAAACACCTTCAGTGGCCTGGTGTCCTGCGGCGAGAAGCTCTCGGCGGCGGTTGCCACCAGTTCCGGGAGTTTTTTTTAAATTCATCTTGTTTTTCGACGTCAGCGTCGGGATGCCTTGGCCGAGGCACAACCTTCCGCCAATCATGCCGATGCAAAAGATCGTAAAGATAGTCCTTTGATACTTTATGCCCCAGCTTCTTTTCCAGTCTTTCGCGAAGCCAGAATGCCCCGACTATTTCTCCCTTTTCAGCTTCTGCTCTTAAATTTTCCAAAAACATGGATTCTTCGTCAAAAGACATGAGACCAAATCGCCTTCCGCCCCGGCCTTTCAACTGAAATGATTCCGGTCCGTCATGATTATATTGAAAAACCCACTGATAAATCGTGCCCTTGGTGACACCGGTGTAGTCTGCCACTTGCTCAGTGCGCAAGCCTTTTCCTACAAGATAGATGGCTTGCCACCGTTGGAACTGCTCCCTGGTCTCGCACTCTTGCATCTCCTTCCGAATTTTCGCCTCTTCAAGATGATCTCGGAGTTCTGTTTTTCTCATCTCGGCCCCCTCCTTAACGAGCTGTTTTGGGGGAGGACTATACTATAGTTATTTTAATGTGTGATAGCGAATTCGTATCAGGAGTGAAGAGTGATCAGAGGAAAGGCCCTTCCCCAGCAGTGGCCACTGTTTTCTCTCCACCGCTCCCGACCGCCGACCGCACGATCTTCTCCAGCAGCCCCCCCCCCGGCTGCCTTCACGCACAATTTTTTTATTTCACAACGGGATATATGCTATATAGACCAGGAAAATCACCGAAAGGAGTCGAAAAATGCATCTCCTTTGTGGGAAAGACCCCATGGATTTAGGGATAAAGACTTACGAAGGATGGAACATCACAGTATTTCTGGATCATCTGCGCTCGTGCCCGAAATGTTCCAAATCTCAGGAAAGCCTCATTAATGAGCTAAACGGCATAATCGGCGGCAAGGGCGAGGACGAGCCGGCCTGACAGCGCCGGATTACGCCGCGATCACTCACGCTACGCAGCTTTTTGGCACGTCGCCCTTTTCCGCATTATTTCCCTGCCCCTGATGCGTCCCGGGGACCATGAGACAGGGGCTCGGGGGATCGAAATATTTTGGAGGCGAAGCCCCAACCGCAAGCAGCGCCGCCGCCAGAACCGCCGTTACAATAAACGATTTTGTCGTTGCCATTTGTTTTTTCTCCTGAAATTTCCTGCCGTTGCTTTGGGCGGATTTCCACCTTCTTTTAAAGTAATCACGCACGGGTGCAAGGCCATCGCTCATGCACTGGCAGGCAAATCCCCCCGGCCCCCCTTTGCAAAAGGGGGGCGATTGAGCCGCGCCCCTTTCAGAAAAGAGAAGCTATAACAGAAAGCGTGAACGGCAGCGCTCAGGGCCAGGCCATCGGGCCGCGGCGCCAGCCGCCGCTCCGGGCCGGGCCATCCGGCTGCGGCGCCAGCCGCCGCCAGCCGCTCACAGGAGCCTGAAAGTGTTCAAAAAGCCGGGCCGCTCGGCCAGGGCCGCTTCGATGGCCGTCTGCGAACCCAGCACCTTGACGATTCCATCCCTGTTTACTGCCTCCAGAACGTCGGCAAATGCCCTGAAATCCTCTGCGGTAGTGGAGAGGACCTGTTCGCGCAGTTTCTGGCGGATTTCCTCCGTCTCCCCTGTAAACGTACGGAGCATCGAAACGTAGCCCTTCATATCCGGAAGCATGTAGGAATCGATCTCTCCGATGGCGCCAACGATCGCCTTTCCCACCTCGGATTGGGGGATATCGGCCTCGCGCAGAAACCGGGCCGTGCCGTCGAAGTTTTCCAGAGTCTTCATCAGGTTGGGATCGCGGTAGGATATAAAGGTGAAAACCCCCGATATCCGGTCGAACAGGCAGAATCCCCCATAGGCCCCACCCTGGACCCGCACTTTTTCCCACAGCCAGGTGCTGCGCAGATACCCGGAAATCACCCGGCTCGACCCGTGGGCTTCGTAGCCTGCCCGGTAGAGATTGGCTCCTTTTCCCACGTAGTTTACCTGCGAGGGGACGATGATCCCCTCAAATTCGGGAAAAAGCGCGGGGTTCCATGTCGCAACCTCTGCCGCACGATCGGGAAGAGAGGCGAGCATGCTGCGCAGGGGCGCCTCGATCGTCTGGAGATCTTTTCGATCCGCAGTAAGATTTATGACAGCAGCCGAACGGTTCACGAGCAACCCTCTCACCTTTTCCAGGTCAGAGAGAACAGCCGCCCAGTCTTTCTCGATTCTTTCGGCAAGCTTTCCCAGGAAAAGAAAGTAGCTCACCCCGTCGGTCAGCTCCTTGACCCAGTCGGCCAGGCTGAAATGGGCGCGGATACGCTGATTGATCACCTGGTGCCCGCTCGGAACGATTTTTCTCTCCTGCCTTGCCTTTTCTTCCAGCACGATTTGCCGGAACCGCTCCCTGTCGTCGAGCTTTACTGCGCCCAGCACTTCGGACAGGATGTCTGCGAGTTCGCCGGTCTGTCCGGTCATGCTCTTGGCCCTGAGAAAGAGCCATGTGGCGGGCGCGGTGTCTCCTATGACGTTTGAGGTGAACAACTGCGGGTGAATCCCCCCCGTTTTGCGGCTTATTCTTTGGGAAAGTGCGGCGAAATCGTTGAACCGGGTCCCCATCTCGAGCAGAAGGCGCCCGAAGATGGGAGCGTAGGGCAGATATTCGCCGGGCAGCACCCGCAGGTCGAACCCGAGTTCGAGATAGGTTATGCCGCCCGTAAAAAGATCGTGATAGAAGCCGCGCACCCCGTCGAGCGGCCAGGTCTCAGCGGGAATCGTCCTGCTTTGCCTGTCGAGATCCGAGACTTTCAGGACCGGGATGGCTGCCAGGGCTTCCGAGGAATCGGGGGCGGATTGAAGCCTTTCAAGTGTTTGTCCGTTTTCGATTACCCGTTGGATATCCTCGGGGGAAAACGACTGTTTGATTGTCTCGAGCCTTTTCGCCTCCTCTTCGTTTTCCCTTTCCGCCAACCCGGGCTCGGGCCGCAGCAAAACGACGCTCCGGTGCTGATTTTCGAGGAAATGCTCCCGGATGAGGCCTTCAAGAAAACCGCCCGCTTTCAACTTTTCCTTCAATCTCGCAAGAGAGGACTCGAAGGCCGCCGGGGAAACCGGGTCCGCATCATGGAGCCAGGTGGAAAGGCAGCGCAGCATCACGGCCAGCCCCCGAGGGAAGCTCCCGAAGTTGTTTTCGCGGAGCCGGAACTCGATGGTATTCACCGCCGCTTCCACCGAGCCAGGATCGATGCCGTTTCGGGCAAGGTCTGAAAGAGTGTCGAAGATGAGTTTTTCCACCTTCTCCGCGTTTTCGGCGAGTATTCCCTTGAGCCCCGTGGAAAAGTAAAGCTGGCGCAGCTCGGTCTCCAGGCCTGTCCCGGCCAGGTCTTCGCCGAGCCGGGATTCTATGAGGGCCCTTCGAAGAGGCGAGCCCGGCATCCCGATCAGGGCGTACTCCAGCACCTGAAAGGCGAGATTGATGTCTTTATTCGAGGCCTCGGGAAGAAGCCAGTTGACCGTCAGCATGCCTTTGAGGCCGCCGGTCGAGGCCTCTTCGCCGCTCACGCCAAAGGAGCGCACAACTCTTTGCGGCACGGTCCCGGGCCTCTGCAAGGCTACCGTGGACGTTATCTCTGCCCGCGTAAAATCCTTGAGGTACTCCTCGAGTATTTCCAGCCTGCGGTCCGGGTCGTCATTGCCGTAGAAAAAGATCCTGGCGTTCGAAGGATGATAGAAGGTCTGGTAAAAGGATTTAAACTGCTCGAAGGTAAGCGTGGGGATTACCTTCGGGTCGCCCCCCGAGTCCAGCCCGTAGGTGATATCGGGAAAAAGGGACTGCTGGGAAAGCTCGAGGAGCATGCTGTCCGGGGAAGAATAGACGCCCTTCATCTCGTTGTAGACCACCCCTTTTATCCCGAGCGCGTCCCCGGGGCCGCTCATCTCGTAGTGCCACCCCTCCTGCTGGAGCACAAAGGGGGTAAGGCGCGGGTAGAAAACCGCGTCAAGGTAGACGTCGACGAGATTGTAGAAATCCTGGACGTTCTGGCTCGCGACCGGATAGCAGGTCTTGTCGGGGTAGGTGAAGGCGTTCAGGAAGGTCTTTAGCGAGCCTTTGACCAGTTCGACGAAAGGCTCCTTCACCGGGTATTTCCGGGAACCGCACAATACCGAGTGTTCGAGAATGTGGGCCACCCCGGTCGAGTCCGATGGAGGCGTGCGAAAACAGACGCCAAACACCTTGTTGTCATCCTCGTTAACCATGGAAAGGAGTTCGGCGCCCGTCGCAATGTGTCTGTAGAACCGCGCCGAGCTTTTGATTTCACCGACTTGCCTCTCAAAAATCAATTCGAATTTATCTTTTGCCGCCATGAACTCTCTCCAGTTTGTCTATTCCATGCGGAGGCCGCGAACCTGCCGCTCCATTTTCCAACGCGCCCCGTAGCGGGTATTCGAATGCAATAAAGTAAAGCATGATGTATTGTATTACAAATTATGATCGCAGGGGCTTTTTTACAATGCGGGTAAAATTCATCGGCGTGGGCGAGGCATTCGACGAGGAACTCCCCAACACCTCCATTCTGGTGGGTACCGGGGAAGGCGCGGACGAAAATTTCATCCTTTTTGACTGCGGCTTTACCGCCCCCTCCTCCTTTTGGAAAAACTGCCCGGAGCCCGACCGGCTCGAGGCGATCTGGATATCCCATTTTCACGGCGACCATTTCTTCGGTCTTCCCGCCCTGCTCGCAAGATTTCGGCAGGCAAACCGCAAAAGGCCCCTGCTGCTGATCGGCCAGCAGGGTACGAAAGAAATCGTGACGCAGACCCTCGGGCTGGCCTACCCCTCTCTTGCGCAAAAAATCGAATATGAACTGCGTTTTGTGGAGGTCGAACCCGGCCAGACGCTGCTGGAGGCGGGCGTTTTCTGGCAGTTTGCGCTAAACGGCCACTCTCGAAAAGATTTGGCCGTTCGCGTGGAAAAAGGCTCCAAATCGGTCTTCTACAGCGGCGACGGGATGCCCACAGAAGAGACCGTTTCGCTGGCGCGCGGGGCAGACCTCGCCATTCACGAGGCATTTCGTATCGACGGGGAGCCCCCCGGGCATGCAACGGTTTTACGAGCGATAGAATTCGCCCGAAGGGCCAAGGTCCGCCGTCTCGCCCTGGTCCACGTCGACCGAGACGAAAGAAAGCTGCGGCGCGGCGACATTTTGCGAATGGTCGGCGCGGTCCCGGATCTCGAAATATTTTTGCCCGAACCCGGCGCGGAATGGAGGATCTGAGCGGGGTTTTCTTTTTTGCGCAATTTATCACTTTTGCTTGACAAGGGGACGTGCTTCCATTAGTTTTGTCGCCCGCATGGTAAGCTCTTGCACTAGCGATTCATTTGTACTCAGGCCATACTAATCAAGCTATTGGATAGATATGTTTACATGAGGGTTAGCCTGAATCCGCCTCATCTCCGCGCCCCCCAGACTAATCAGTTTAGATCCGGTCCGATCTACAACAGCCTGCCGGAACGAGACGGAACGAACCCGCGCGTTGTGGTTGTTTTATTTCAGTTTACGCCTGTTTCGGACCCGGGTTTGGCGGTCCGGTAAGATAATATTGCTGGAAGGAGGAGCTAAAAAATCAATTGTAGTTCGAGGGGCGCCTTGTCTCTCAAGTTCGTCATCATTTCACGTTCTCTTAAATCACAACTTACAAGGAGGTCTAAATGAAAGCTAGTATGATCGCCATGTTTGCCCTCGCATGCGGTGGTCTCGGCGTCCTCTATGCGCTGGTAACCGCAGCGTGGGTCAGCAAGCAAAGCGCCGGTTCCGAGAAAATGCAGGCCATCTCAGAGGCCATCCGCGAAGGCGCGACGGCATTTCTAAACAGAGAGTATAAAACCGTCGCGGTTGTCGCCGTGATCCTAACAGCTATTCTTTCCTATCTCGGGATCTGGACTGCAATCGGTTTCGTTATCGGCGCCTGCGGTTCGGCTCTTGCCGGCTACGTTGGCATGATGGTATCGGTTAAGGCAAACGTACGGACCACCGAAGCTGCCAAAAGCGGTCTGCAGAAGGCCTTGACCGTAGCCTTCAAGGGCGGCTCGGTTACCGGTATCATGGTTGTTGGCCTGGGCCTTCTCGGCATTACCGGCTATTATGTGGTCGCTAAGACGATGGCTCCCCCCGAGCAGGTTTTCCGCGCCCTGATCGGCCTGGGTTTTGGATGCTCGCTCATGAGCGTTTTCGCTCGTATCGCGGGCGGCATTTACACCAAGGCTGCTGACGTCGGCGCCGACCTGGTCGGAAAAGTCGAAGCAGGCATCCCCGAAGACGATCCGAGAAACGCAGCGGTCATCGCCGATAACGTCGGCGACAACGTCGGCGACTGCGCCGGCATGGCTGCCGACCTCTACGAAACCTACACCGTAACGCTGGTGGCCGCAATGCTTCTGGCCAAAACGGTTTTCGGCGCCGACAGCCCCTGGGTGGAATTTCCCCTTCTGATCGGCGGCATCTCCATCATAGCCTCGATCATCGGCACCTACTTCGTGCGCCTTGGCAAGAACGAATACATCATGGGCGCTCTCTACAAAGGCCTTGCGGTCTCCGGTATTCTGGCCGCCGGCGCCTTCTATTTTGCTTCCAAGTGGTTCCTGGCCATCCCTGGTCTCAAAACCGGCGGGTTCACCGCCATGAGCGTTTTCACCACGGCGCTCATCGGGCTGGCCTTGACTGGTTTGATCGTTATGATCACCGAGTATTTCACCTCCAAGAGCTTCAATCCTGTTAAGCACATTGCCGCAGCCAGCGTCACCGGCCACGGCACCAACGTCATCGCGGGTCTTGCGGTCAGCATGAAGTCCACCGCAGCCCCGGCTCTTGTAATCTGCGGCGCCATCGGCTGGGCCTATCACCTCGGCGGCGGCTTTGCCGGCAATCCGGGCGGCGGTCTTTTTGCCATCGCTCTTTCCGCGGTCGCCATGCTGTCGATGACCGGCATCGTCGTTGCCATCGACTCTTACGGCCCGATTACCGATAACGCGGGCGGCATCGCCGAAATGGCCGAGCTTCCCGAAAGCGTCCGGGCGATCACCGATCCCCTCGATGCAGTCGGCAACACCACCAAGGCCGTTACAAAGGGTTACGCCATCGGCTCGGCAGCTCTTGCCGCCCTGGTGCTCTTTGCCGAATACTCCCGGTCGGTCCCCGGCATGACGTTCGACCTGTCCAGCCCCAAGGTTATCATAGGTCTGTTCATAGGCGGCCTACTGCCCTACTTCTTCGGTTCGCTTCTGATGGAAGCCGTTGGCAAGGCAGCAGGCAGTGTCGTCGAGGAAGTTCGCCGTCAGTTCCGTGATATCCCCGGCATTATGGAAGGCACCGCCAAGCCCGAATACGGCAAGTGCGTCGATATCGTGACCAAGGGCGCGATCAAGGAAATGATGGTTCCTGCCCTTATTCCGGTTGCCGCTCCCATCCTGGTCGGTTTCCTGCTTGGGAAAGAGGCCCTCGGCGGCGTTCTGATCGGCGCCATCGTCACGGGTCTTTTCCAGGCCATCGCCATGACCAGCGGGGGCGGCGCATGGGACAACGCCAAGAAGTTCATCGAAGACGGTATGTACGGTGGAAAAGGTTCGGACGCCCACAAGTCGGCTGTTACCGGCGACACAGTAGGCGACCCCTACAAAGACACCGCCGGCCCGGCAATCAACCCGATGATCAAGGTCATCAACATTGTCGCGCTGCTGATCGTGCCTCTTTTGACCAAGTAAGAACGGGTAGCGGGATCAACCCCGCCTGACCGGAACGTGAAACCGGCGGTCCTCGAAAGAGGCCGCCGGTTTTTTTTGCTGTGTGACACGGATGGACTTGGGATAGATACGGATGGCAATTGCTGTGCAAATGGCGCGGCAGCTTGGGCAGACGGACAGTGCCTGGGTTAAAAACCGAAAAGTGGGGTAAACTCCGAATCGATTTGGCATTATCCGTGTCCATCCGTGTTCATCCGTGTCTGAGGGCTTTTAAAGAACAGGTGACACGGATGGACTCGGATGAACACGGATGATGGACGGCGGTACAAGCATGGCTTGGCAGAGGGGGGGGGAGATCATCTTCGCCCGGTTCGTACACCGATTGAAACAAAACCGGCGGTCCTTAAAAAAAGGCCGCCGGCTTTTTAATTATTTCCCCGGGATTCTATTTATTTACAAACTGTGGGATGCTTTTAAGAAATCCCCCCCGCCCCCCTTTTTCAAAGGGGGGAGATACGGTCAAGTCGCCGACTGAAACGGGGATTTCGGGATGCTTTTCAGCTCAACCCCTTGTCTACAATTTGCTGAACAACGGTGTAGGGATCCGATTCCCGGTCGACGATCCTTCGTACCATCTCATCGATCGACTCGCCCCGCTGCTCGATTTTTTCCAGGACCGCCTTGAACGCACGGTCCCGTAGCGCCCCCAAAAGCTGTATCCTGGTGCGCTTTTCCACGGCCCCGCGCCACTTCTGCGAGCCGGTGGCCTGAAGGTAGGCCCGGTGCTTCTCGATCGTCTCGTAGAGCTTGTCGATCCCGCGCCCCTTTGCGGCTTCGGTTTCCACGATCTGTGGCTCCCAGTCCTCGCCGTTTCGCCTCCTGAGGCCGATTTCTATCAGGTTCATCAGTTCGCGCACCGTCTTGCGGCTGCCTTCGCGGTCGGCTTTGTTCACCACGAATATGTCGCCGATCTCCATGATGCCCGCTTTGATCGCCTGCACGTCGTCGCCCATTCCGGGGATGGTTACGAGTATGGTCGTGTGGGCGTTGTTTGCGATTTCCACCTCGTCCTGCCCCACCCCGACCGTTTCGACCAGGATAACGTCCTTACCCGCTGCGTCCAAAACGTTTACCATGTCGTTTGCCGATTTGGACAACCCCCCGAAGTGTCCCCGAGTCGCAAGACTGCGGATGAATACGCCGGGATCGAGAAAATGGCGCTGCATGCGGATGCGGTCGCCCAATATGGCGCCCCCGGTAAATGGGCTCGTCGGATCGACGGCCAAAATGCCCACCGTCTTGGATTCCTTGCGGCAAACGGTAGTGATCTGGTCGACTACCGTACTCTTGCCGACCCCCGGGGAACCCGTAAATCCGATAATGTGCGCTTTCCCCGTGTGAGGATAGAGCTCTTTTAAAATGTCTCTCGAAGAAGGCAGTTCATCGTCGATATCCCGGAGGATGCGAGCGATGGTTCTGACATCGCCTGAAACTATCTGCTGGATGATATCCATGAATCAGTTCCTTGGGCGGAACCCTCCGCCGCGTGGCCGAAAAAATCAGGCAGTAAAACTTCCATCGATCCTATAGTCGGGTAGAACCGCTTTCTTCGTGCGGCCGTATATTCTTTTCCACCCATTCGATGATGTCGCCAAGCTTTGCCCCCGGTTCGAAGAGCTCCTTTATGCCCGCCTCTTTGAGCATGGGGATATCCTCGAGAGGGAATATGCCTCCCCCGATTACCGAGATGTCCTCGGCATTGTTTTCCCGTAAAAGCTCTAGCACTCGCGGAAAGGAGTATCTGTGCGCGCCCGAAAGGATGCTCAACCCGATGAGGTCGACATCTTCCTGGAGCGCTGTGCTCACGATCTGCTCCGGCGTTTGATGACATCCCGTGTAGATCACCTCGAAGCCCGCGTCACGAAAGGCGCGCGCCACTACTCGGGCGCCCCGGTCGTGACCGTCAAGCCCCGGTTTGGCAACCAATATACGAAGCTTCCTCGCACTTACCATGGAAACCAGCCTCCTTTGTCTTAAAATGTCCCCGGGTCCGTGTAGACTCCAAAGACGTCCCGGTAGAGATCGCAACACTCCTGTTCGGTAGCCCCCGCCCGCACCGCTTCGATAAGGGCCGGCATGACGTTGTTTTCCCAGCACGGAGGCCCTTCGCATCTGCGCCGAAGTTCATCCATAGCCTTGCCGAATCCGGCCTTGTCTCGCTTTTCCTTGAAACGCTCGGTGCGCTCGATCTGCAACCGTTCGATCTCGTCGTCTATCTTGAGAACGAATTCCAGGTCGGGGCGGTCCGAATCATATTTGTTCACCCCGATTACGGTCTTCTCCCCAGCCTCGATTTGCTTCTGGAACTGAAAGGCCGCGTCGGCGATCTCCATCTGCGGATAGTCGCGCTCGATGGCCGCAACCATCCCGCCAAGTTCATCGAGCTTACGGATATAGGCCAGGGCTTCCTCTTCCATTTTGTTGGTAAGAGCTTCGACAAAATAGGAGCCCCCCAGCGGATCGATCACGTTCGTAACCCCCGATTCCTCGGCAATTATCTGCTGAGTCCGCAGGGCGATGAGCGCCGCCTGCTCGCTCGGGATCATGTAAACCTCGTCGAGCGAATTGGTGTGCAGAGACTGCGTGCCGCCCATCACGGCGGCCAGGGCTTCGAGGGTCGTGCGGACCACGTTGTTGTACGGTTCCTGGGAGGTAAGCGAGCAGCCCGCCGTTTGCGTGTGGAAGCGCAAAAGCATCGATCTCGGGTCCTTAGCCCCGAAGCGCTCCTTCATGATCCTTGCCCACAAGCGCCTGCTCGCGCGCATCTTGGCGATTTCCTCAAAGAAATCTATGTGGGAATTCCAGAAAAAGGAGAGCCGGCCGGCAAATTCGTCTACCTTCAGACCTCTTTTGATCGCTTCCTCTACGTAGGTGATCCCGTCATAGATGGTGAAGGCAAGCTCCTGGACAGCCGTCGAACCCGCCTCCCGGATGTGATAGCCGCTTATGCTGATGGTGTTCCACCGGGGGACCTCGCGGGTCCCAAACTCCACCGTGTCGGTCACCAGGCGCAGACTCGGCTCGGGGGGCAGCATGAGCGTCTTCTGGGCTATGAACTCCTTCAGGCAGTCGTTTTGAATCGTCCCGCCAAGTTTTTTGCGCGAATAGCCCTCTTTTTCCGCATTGGCGATGTACATCGCCCACAGGATCGAAGCGGGCGGGTTGATCGTCATCGACGCCGTGATTTGCTCCAGGTTTATATTGGCGAAGAGCCTGCCCATGTCTTCGAGCGTATCGATGGCAACGCCGCACTTGCCGCACTCGCCTCGCGCAAGAGGCGAATCCGTATCGTAGCCCATGAGGGTCGGAAAATCGAAAGCGGTGCTAAGACCGGTCTCCCCGTGATTGATCAGATAGTGGAACCGCTTGTTGGTGTCATCGGCAGTGCCCATTCCGGCAAACATGCGCATGGTCCAGTGGCGCGCCCGGTACATCGTGCTTTGAACACCCCGGGTATAGGGGTATTTGCCGGGAAAACCTATTTCTTCAAAAAAATCCCTCTCCTGGATATCTTGGGGCGTGTAGAGCGGCTTTATTTCCAGGTCGGAAACCGTGGAAAACCGTGCAAGCCTTTCGGGGACCTTCTTAAGGGCCTTCCTGTATTCCTCCAGCCACTCGGCGTGTTCTTTCTCCACTCGCTCGAGCGCCGATTCGGAAACAATTTCTTTTCCCATTCCGCTACCTCCTCAAAGCCTACAGCCCTCGGAAACCGGTTCCCGAAGGGACGTCGGCAAACGGCCAGTTTTTGAAAGTCTAAGAACTCGAAAAAATCATCACATTATACAACGAGAAACCGAAAACGGGGAATTTATGAAATCCCCTGCGCCTACCCCGGAAAAATCCTCCGGGCATTGAGGGGAAAAGCCTGCGGACCCGTGGCGAAAATGCCGGTGATCCCCAGCGATTCGGGAGGCGGACCAGTTTGAGAAAGTTCGCGCAACCACCCCCATCTCTTCTCTTAAATCAAAGTGGAAAGGGGTTGTCAAACAAATTCGGTCCTAGGCCTGTGGCGCCTCTCCGGGTAGAAGATGCGAGCCTTTTCGTCCGCAATACCGCAAGCTTTGGACAGGATTTGCGAAAAATCCCAATCCTGTAATCCTGTCCAAGGTTTTTGTCCCTCCCGGCGGGAAAAGCGAAAGACTCGGACAGGATTACGGGATTGACATGATGGTAAGCAAATCCTTGCCGGAGATCCAATCCTTTCGAAAAATCCCCATCCTGTAAATCCTGTAATCCTGTCAAAAGTTTTTGTCCCTCCCGGCGGAAAAGGCGAAAGACGCGGACAGGATTACAGGATTGACAGGATGAAAAAGCAAATCCTTGCCGGAGATCCAATCCTTTCGAAAAATCTCGATCCTGTAAATCCCCATCCTGTAAATCCTGTAAAATACTCGGAACCAGTTGAATTGATCATGGAAGTCCTGTACATAGAGGAGAAACCGGAGGGTTCCGGCATTGGGATTTCATCTTAGCGGAGACGCAGGCTGGCATGACACGATTGCCATTCGAGACTGAAAAGATTACCGTCCTTGCGCAGGCCATCGAAGTCTCGGAGGAACTCATAAGCGACTATTACAAACTCTCGACTTCCGAGTGGAAGCGGTATCGCTACGACATTCAAAGTCTTGGCAGCCTCGATGAAGAGGAGATCACCGACCTCGCCTTCGCCCAAATCAGGCGGTATGTGCGGCGTTTCGGGGATAAGACGCGCGGCAGCGAACCCGGTGACTTTTTTAAAATCTGCATTCAGGACCATGTGATCCGCAGGGCCGTCGAGCGTGACGAGGGCATTGAGCTCTTTCCCCTTGCGGCCTATATCGTCACTCATGAGCTCATTCATGTCGTGCGGTTTGCAAAATTTCTGCAGCGGTTCGATTCCACCGCGGCCGAACGGGACGCAGAAGAAAAACGGGTGCATGCGCTGACGTACGAACTAGTGCAAAAGACCCGCCTTCAGGGCTTGCCCGAAGTCCTGGCCGCCTTTAAAGACTGCCGGACGATGGAAAACTTCCTGTCGGATTAAATTTTCCACAAGAGGAAATGCTATGGACTCCAAGATTACCAGGGATGAGGTTCGCCACGTGGCTTCTCTTGCGCGCCTCGAACTCTCCGAGGCCGAACAGGAACTCATGACCGGCCAGATGAACGGTATCCTCCAATACGTCGATAAGCTCAACGAACTCGACACCCGGGGCATCGAACCCACCACGCATGCAACCGAGCTTCGAAACGTGTTCCGCCCCGACCTGGTCGAGCCGTCTTTGGATCGTAAAGACTCGCTTGCGAACGCTCCCGGAAACGACGGCGTAAATTTCGTGGTCCCCAGAGTCCTTTAGCTGAAAAGGCGATTTTTCCGATGCAAATCCACTCTCTTCCGATTCACAGGATACACGACCTGTTGCAAACCGGTCAAATCGGCGCGGTCGAAACGGTCTCAGCATTCATGGAACGGATTCGCGCCATAGATCCGGGCCTTAACGCCTACCTTGCCACGTTTGAAGAAAAAGCCATCGAAGAAGCACGCGCCCTCGACTCCGGCCCTCGTGACTATTCGGCCTCGCCGCTTGTCGGAGTGCCGATCGCCTTAAAAGATGTCATCTGCGTCCGCGACACCCTCACGACCTGCGGGTCGCGCATTCTTCAAGGGTTTGTTTCGCCCTACAATGCAACGGTTGCCCGAAAGCTCAAGCAGGCAGGCGCCATTTTCCTCGGAAAAACCAACTGTGATGAGTTCGCCATGGGTTCTTCGACGGAGAATTCGGCCTTTGTGAAGACCCGTAACCCCTGGGATACCGACCGGGTGCCGGGAGGCTCGAGCGGAGGGTCGGCCGCAGCCGTTGCCGCAGGTCTTTGCGCCGCGGCCCTCGGAACCGATACCGGGGGCTCGATTCGCCAGCCGGCCTCCTTTTGCGGCGTTGTGGGCCTAAAACCCACCTACGGCCGCGTTTCGCGCTTCGGCCTCGTCGCCTTCGCCTCCTCCCTCGACCAGATAGGACCCATGACCAGGGACGTCGAAGACGCTGCCCTCATGCTCCAAACCCTCGCCGGCTACGACCCCGCAGATTCCACTTCGGTCGATCTTCCCGTCCCCGACTATCGAGCCGCGCTCAACCAATCGATTGCGGGACTTCGCCTTGGAATTCCCCGCGAATACTTCATCGAGGGGACCCACCCCGAAGTGGAGGCCGCCGTTCGCGATGCAATCGCCACATGCAAAAGCCTTGGCGCCCAAATCGTCGACATCTCCCTGCCCCATACCGAGTACGGCATCGCGGTCTATTATATCATCGCCCCGGCGGAAGCCTCCTCGAACCTGGCCCGCTATGACGGGGTAAAGTACGGACACCGGACGCAAAACGCCACAGATCTACTCGAAATGTATCGAAAAAGCCGCTCGGAAGGGTTTGGCGCGGAGGTTAAACGGCGCATCATGCTCGGTACCTACGTACTGTCTGCCGGCTACTATGACGCTTACTATAGAAAGGCCTCCCAGGTGCGAACTCTTATCCGGCGCGACTTTCTCGAAGCCTTCGAAAAATGTGACGCCATCCTCGCGCCCGTCTCTCCCATACCGGCCTTCAAGCTCGGAGAAAAATCAGACGATCCGCTGCAAATGTATCTGAGCGACGTCTTCACCCTCCCGGCAAGCCTTGCCGGAATCCCCGGCATCTCCGTGCCATGCGGGTTTACCTCGCAAAACCTGCCCATCGGCCTCCAGATCCTCGGCCCCCACTTCCGGGAGGAACTGGTTCTTCGCATCGCCCATCAGTTCGAACAGGCAACCCCGTTCCACCTGCGGGAACCGGGAAGTGGAAAGGAATAAGGAGTCGCCTAAGCCCAAAACGATACTCGACCAGGTTGCGCCGGAGCATCTTGCCGCTCAGGAATCGCTCGTTGCCTTTTTGTATCTCGCCAAACGCCTGTTCCGGCGTCATGTCGCGTTGCGCTTCCTGTGACATTGCGGAAATCTCGGCGGCTAACGTGCCTCCCGAAATAGCCAGAAAGGCGCCGGCGGCAGTGGCGGCGGGCAGCATTTTGAGTATCTGGCGTCTATTTACCGTTTCGCCACCATGCTTCCAAATGGTTGCGTCGTTTCAAAGGTTCAAGATTCACGATACCTGACCACGCCTCGGCCTGCTGTCGAGTCCGAGCAAGAAGAAGAACCTTCACCGCACCAACTTCTCGTTGAATACTGTGGGCGGGAAACTGGTGGACCGGCGGGACTGTCGAAGGGCCAAAGCGGCCGGCGCAAAATAATTGGCCAACTCAACAAAGAGATCGTATAGTTGTAAGGTGTAAAACGGAATTTGGAACGGAGTTACCTTGCCCCCTAAGACCCCGTTCATGAAGGGGCTACGGCGGATCGGGTCACGCCAGCCTCGATATTTCCGAGTGGCTGAGCGAAGCCGCGGTGGGCGCCGTCCAATGGTGAGAGCACGCGCCGGGATCGCTTTTTTGTCACCAGGAGTTTTGGAAAGGGGACTCGGATGGAATGGCGTCAAGTGGTCGAAGATCCAAGTTTGAAAGACCTGCCCTATAAGATTGAAACGAATGAGTGGGGGCAAATCGTGATGACTCCGGCTTCGGGCAAGCATGCCT
>JBMFWU010000009.1:0-57499 GCA_049964955.1 Syntrophobacteraceae bacterium | reverse complement strand
ACAGCACGAACGATCAGTTTGGCGTATCTCTGACAAGCGCGACCGCTGTATCGCTTGGTTTGGGCTACACTGGAGATCCGGACCTCGGAAGTAATGCTACCGTTGGGATCGACAACCAAGCGAACGCTCAATCGGCCATGGACGCTATCGACAAAGCCCTTACTTCCATCAATGCCTACATGGGTGATGTCGGCGGACTCCAGAACCGTCTGCAGTACACGATGAGCAACCTGACCACGAGTATCCAGAACTACACCGCTTCGGCTTCCGCCATCGAAGACGTGGACATGGCCTCCGAAGTCAGCAATATGACCAAAAACCAGATTCTGCAGCAGTCGTCAATGGCGATGCTCGCCCAGGCCAACAGCCAGCCGCAGCAGATACTCAGGCTCCTCAGCTAATTCTTTTGATCCATTCCCGGTTCCACGAGGCGGCCCGCAAGGGTCGCCTTTTTTCGATTGAGCTGACATAACGAGAACCGCAGATATCCCCTAAAGGCGTAACTTTTCACCTGAGATAAATATCACGCCGATGGCCGATAGAGACTACTAGAACCACTAGAGCATCATCATTGATTTCGTAAATGACCCTGTAATCGCCGACGCGAATTCGCCAGGCGTCTCTGCCGCTTAATTTCCTGGACCCAAACGGCCTCGGGGCATCAGAAAGAGAGCGGATAGCTGCAATAATGCGGTCTCGGTTCGGCTGAGAGATATTTGCCAATTGTTTTTGGGCTTTCCTCTGTATGAAAAGCTCAAACTTCACTCGCCAACACCTTCATCAATTTCGGAGACGGCCTGTTCGAAACCGATTATCTCTGAGGGTTCTTTCCTGGCTTCCTCGTATGCTCGTATATCATCCAATTCTTCAAGGGCTTCGACAATCTCCTCCCAAGCTGAAATCGGCACCACAACCGCCTTACGTTTTCCTTGGTCGTCCACCAGATATTCTTCACGAAATCCCTGCATAGCCTCTCCTTTCCAGGGAGCCTCAATAAAATTTATTATGCCCATCAAAACTATTTTTGGCAATTGAAAGCACGACTCTCTCATCGCATGCAATGGGTGAATTCAATTAACTCGGGAGCTACAGGATTTCCTATGTTCGACATAGTCGGAAGGCGTGTCAACGGGATCTGATGACCTCAGGGATAAGCCCCAAAGCAACCTTGAGAAGGGATGCTCCTTCCGATGTCATACCGATGGAGTTGAGATATTTGGCGCATTCGATATAAGGGTGTTCGTAGTCCGGGAAAATATTCGCCGCACTGTGGAAACATTTCATCGCCTCCCCGGTGTTGGTCTTGCGGCCGTGCTCCCAAGCCAGGCTCAGCCAGGACACGATCGTGTGAGGATTTATTTGTATGGCTTTTTCCAGGAGTCCTGTCGGATCATTTGATACGCTGGCGCCGAAAAGATAGGGCATGTAGTTTTCCGGCGCGATCCGGATGGCCTCCCGGAACAACTCCCATGCCCTCGATCTGTCTGCGAGGAGCAAAAGCCCGTTTGTCAAAAGCGACTCGAACCGGGTGGCGCTAAGGAATACATTCCTGCCCGACCGTTGCGCGCCGTCAATTTTGCAGCATTCCTCGAAGAGTTGTTCAGCCTCTTTTCCGCAAGGTCCGGTACAGCCCCCCGCCGCGTAAAGCCCGCGATAGAACTCCACCCTTTCATACCCTTGCTTCAACTGGTCTCTTTGATTCAGGACATAGTTTCTTGCGGCTCGTGCCGTCTCCATCCTCAGCGAAGGCTCCGCCGCCAGCCTGTTGAGCAGTCCAATCAGCTCACTGGTTGAATTGTATAAGAACGCGGTCTTCCCGTCTTGGACCGAAACCAGGTAGGGGCCGGTCGCCTGGAGCAAAGGTACTACACCGTGCGCACCGTATTCGAGAAATTTGATATCCGACCTCGAGCGGTTGAAAGGAGTGTCCTCAAGCGGGGCAAGACCGATGTGCAGGGTTGAGACAAACCTGTAATATTCCCTGAGCGTGCCGGGTAAAAACCATCTGAGCCGGTTTTTCGGCAACCTGTCGAATATCCTTCGAAGGGGCTCGGCGCACATGAGATGCAGCCGTACGTTCTTTCGGGATAATATCCAGTCTATGAGCGGACCGGAGATTTTTTGCATATCCTCGAGATGGCCGAAGCTGCCGCCCCAGCCTACGATCAGTTCTTCCGCGGACTCCCCGTTTCTTTCCGCGGGCATTTCCAGGATGTTGTTGGGAAATACCACCGAAACAGCGTTCAAATAGCCGTATTTTCTCTGCAGTTCATGAGAGCTGAACTGGAGGGCGTCGCAGTAATTGGCCAACCGTTTTATCAAAAGCAGGTTTTTGGGGTCACTGTAAAACGCCTTCAACGAATAGGAGGCAGGCATGTCCGCCAAGTCGTCGCCAAGCTCATAGATGGTTATTTTTCCCTCTTTTTTTCTTTCCCGGATGACAGGAAGAATATCGGCGTCGCAGATATTGTTCAAAACGAGCACGTCCGCTCGCCGCATCAGTTCGTGTTTCATTCGGTGGATATTGGTGAGGTTCAGGGTGTAGACGTTCTCGCACTGCGCCATCCCGATTCCGGGCGCATACGCCCTGTAGTAATAATCTCCCGTATTTTCCTCCTGCGGGACGTCGACCTGGACGATAAGCAGTGTCTCATTATCTCGACTATTTGGTGGGGAGTTCAATTTTTGGATCCTGTTCGGTCAGGTATCGTCAATCAATTGACAAAGGCTGGTTTGCTGTTCGTGCCGATCTCGGCGGCAAGCGAGCGCCACCGGGCGGCACAGGAGCGATCACCATGCATTTGGGCGGCCTCGGCGCATAAAAGAAGGCACTCCGCGTCCCGGCCATGGGACTTCATCCATTTTGCGCCCTCTTCGAGCGCCAGAAGCGGCACCCCCGCAGTGATTGCGCTTCGTACCAGGGCCAGAGCCAGTCGCCGGGAGGCGGGAGATTCTGTTGTCGCGCTCCGCAACGTATCGATTGCCCGGGAATACTCCCCTTTTTCCTGGAGTATCCGTGAAATCAGAAGGTAGATATCTTCTCGCAGCCAGTCTGGCCTGCAAACAAAGGCCCCCGGAGGCCAGGCCATCGCCAGCGCCTCGTTTGCGCCGCCAAGGGAATTGTCGATATCGTGCAATAAGTAGTTGGAAAGCGCCTTCACAAAGGAGAGAACAGGATGAGGGCGAAATAAGGATTCGGCAATGGCGCAGATGCGGAGGGCCTTTTGCGGCTCATTTCTTCCGGCCAGCCTGAGGGCGGCATTTCCCAACAGTTCATGAGCGAAGGCCATCTCCCGAATCTCCCGATCGGAATGACGCAGAAGCCCCTCCAGGGCCATGGAGAGATGGCGATAGCCGATCTCGGTTTCACTCCCAAGCTCCTGGGCGAGTTTAAATCTTCTGTAGAGATCGCCAGGATCCTCCGCGAGCGCCCGGGTAAGCAGGGAAATGTTTCTGGATTTTTTGTTTTTGTTCTCTTTGCTTTGTTGCATGTATCCGAGATGCTCGATGACCACTTTTTCGAGCGTGCCGGTACGCCATCGGGGATCGGACTTCAGGATCGCGAGAAGGGCCGGGGTAACCTGTTCGTGGATTTTTCCGGAATATCGCACCCCTGGGATGCGTCGGAAAATTCTGGCAGGATAGAAGATCTCATGGCGGCCTTCCTCGAAGTGGTTGCGTACCGCCGGACTGTAAGCCAGCACGTCCGGCTTCTTTATGCCCTCCAACAATTCCGGGCGGGATTCCTCTCTCAGGTATTCATCGGCGTCCAGTTGGAGAATCCACTCCCCGGCCGCCATATCCAACGAGATGTTGCGGGCGTGGGAAAAATCATCGTTCCAGGCAATCTGTCTTAGCTTTGACGCATACCGTTTCGCCAGATCGAGAGTTCCGTCCGTCGAGCCGGTATCCACGATGACTATCTCGGAGACGATATCTCTAACGGACTCGATACAACGCCCGAGGCAATCGATTTCATCCCTTACGATCATGCAAAGGGAAATTCGCGACCCGGCGGGAACGTTGTCCATAATAGTGCCTTTCCCCGTATCTCTATATGGATCTCGTCGTGAAGACAGGGGCCGAAATGCCCGAATCCATGAATTTGAGCCGGGAGTACTTCCACTCCTCCTCTTTAGCCGCGGAGATAATCTCACGATTGAATTGCAGATGGGGGTGCGGGATATCCCGATAGGCCTTGTCCAGTAAGCTGGTGGCCTTTTCCGGTAAGTCCATGAGATACAGATCTACGGCCAGATTGTTGTAGGGAGCAACCCATCCGGGGGCCAACCGGGAGGAGCTGATAAAGCAGCGGCTTGCAAAGGCGAGATGGGCAGTAAATTCACCGGATATCTCCTGCCGGGTGCGCCTGAGATGGAACCACGATACAGGCACATGGCATTGCAGAAGTCTTGTGCCGAAATCCAAATGGACCCGGGAGCGCTCTTCGGCCGAATTGCACGCGATTCCCTCCTGAACGTACAATCGTTCGACATTTTCAATTGTCCGATACCGGCCGATTGTCCAGCGTGTCTCCCTGGCCGTTGTGGAATCCTTGAAACTGAGCGCTCCTTCGTGTTTCAAGTAGAGGCCCAGGAATTCGGGAATATGCATCGCTTTTTTCTGAAAACAAAAACGGATGTTGAACTCATAGTCTCCCGCCGCCCGAAAACGCTCGTCAAAGAAGCCCAACTGCTCGTGCACCCCTTTTCTCCACATGGGCTGAGGCCCGAATTGATACCGAAAGAGAACGTCGGGCGCAAAGAAGACAGGATAGCACAGGCCCTCCTGTTTTTGATTTTCAGAAAAAGTCTCGTTCAGTTTGTTTGAAACGAAGCAGTCTCCGTAGACCAGGTCAACGCCGGGATTTTCCTCCAGGGTCTTCAGCTGAATTTCGAAAGCATCGTTTCTGTGGCGGTCGTCGGTGTTGGCGTTGGTGATATATTTGCCTGCCGCCAGTCGAATGCCCCGGTTCCACGCTGCATAGAGCGACTCGCGCTCGGTGCGAACATATCGTATGTTATGATATTTTTGCCGAAATTCCTCAACGATTCCCCGCTCGTTCTGCTCCGAACCGCTGTCGATAACGAGTATTTCGACCTTATCGGAAACGGTTTGCGCCTCGAGATCTTCCAGACATCCGCGCAGGAACCGCTCGGCGTTATAGGTGGAGACGATGGCCGTGATGAGGGGAGGGGCTGCCTCTATGGGCGCAAAATTTCGGGTAACAGCCTTCTCGGGCTCCGGCACCGATTCGCTCCCCCGGGGCGCTCCCCCGGTCAGTTCGACTGTAATGCTTTCCGGATCGATCAGTCCCCCGGGGTGCCTCCACTTGGGCAGTCCCGCTTCGGAAGGCCATAGCGATGTATCTTGCATCAGTACGCGCGGTTTCGGACCTGGGGCGCGAAGCGCTTTGAGTATCGCCTCGGCCAGAATTTGCGGTTTCAGGTCCCGCACACAATGGGGTCGGGCGTATTTGCAATTCCAGTTGCAGCCGTAGCAATCCAATGGCAGGCAAGCTATGGTGGTAAGAGGCGAGTAGGGCATGAAGCGGCCGAAGTGCCCTCCGCCCAGCAAGATAACGTTTGGCGTCCCGACCGCGCAGGCTATATGCGCCAACCCCGTCTCGGCGCCCACCGCCAGCCTGCATTTGCTCAAAAGTGCCGCGCTCTGTCGTAGCGTGGTAGTTCCGCAGAGGTTTATGGACCTTACCCCCGCAGTATCCAGACATTGCTGATTGATCCCGTAATCGCCGCGCGAACCAATGGCCAGGAGCGTATAGCCCTCCTCCCGGCAAATCCCGGCAAGGGCCTCTCCGTAGAGGTCGTACAACCGGACGCCGCACTGTGCGCCGGCGAACAGAGCGATAGTGTGGTGGGGATCGATTGAGTTTTTCCCAAAGAACTGGTCGGCAAAGTCGATATCTTCGCAAGTGAGAGGGATATCGGGCTTTAGTCCCTCCGCCTCAATCGAGAGTCCTGACAGGAAATCCTTGTGTCGCTCAAGTTCGGGTTTCCAGTTGCCCGGGCTTGAAAGCAAGTTGGTATAGTGCCCATTGTTGGATTGGCGGGCGTTCTCCGAGATGTTGGAAAGGTCTCCATCCATTCCGATCCGTTCTCGGGCTCCGCTTCCGATCGAAAAATAGTCGCTCAAAAGATCCCTGGAATAGACGGAATTTAACATAAGGTCGGCATTCAGCCGGACCAGTTTTGCGGAAACGGCATCTCTGTACTCTGGAGACTCATAGATCTTTTGTCTATCGAAGGTTATGACCTCATCAACGTAGGAACAGGGGTGGTAGAGTTCAGCGATATGTTCCTGACACAAAACGCTGATCTTTGCGGATGGGTATCGCAATTTAATGTGCGGCAGCATTGAAAGCGAAAGCACGGCATCTCCAATAGAATCGGTCCTGATCCACAGGAGATCTTTGACTTCGGCTGTACCGGCCTGATTTTGAGGAGTGTATTTTGCGATGCAAAAACCGAATTTCTCGCCCGAATAGACAACTATTTCAAACCTGGGATCGGTCTGCATCATGAGAAAATCCTCATGATGCTTTACGTGAAAAATATCATCGAGAGCTATATGACAGGGACCTCTCAATTTGGATACCAGGTAATCGAATTCGATGTTGCCTATATGTCCGGCGCTATCGAGCAACACGAAATCAGGTCGATATTCGAACTTCATGAGACAGTTGTCGAGCATATCATCGGGAACGTGGTCGAAGTTGGTTTCCTTGTAATACAAAGCTGCGCGCTCACCTTCCGCATGGTCGACGAAGATGTTCTCACTTTCGATGTTTTGGACATATTTATCTTCGATTTCTTCCATGGTCGGAAGCATGCCCCGGGGAAGCGTAAGGCCGTTGAGCGGTGAAACGTAGCCCAGGAGGCCGCCGGCTTTCAGGTTTGCCATTGCCCGTCTGTAGTGCAGAGGGTTTACTTCGATGGTGTAAAATGTTGCATCCCTGATTCCCAATTGCCTCAAGGAGGAAGCTATAATGGTTGTAGTGCCCGTTCCGAGGTATGTACCCGTTTCGATGATTTTTCGGGGTCGAATTTTTGCGAATAGTTTTTGCACTTCATCGACAAACCGGGAGTGGGAGCTTACTTCCGTGAGATCTGCAGAGCTGTTGTCAATTCCGGCAATCCCGGGCTTCCCGGAGGAAAAGGATACCGCAGCGGCCGGCCGGCCGTGCGCCTGCTTGATTCTCCCGCGATTTCCCCATCTCGACGGAATGACTTGATTCATTGCACCTGCAGATCCGGAGGCAGGTGTAGCACGCCTTTCAAACTGTCGTATAAAGGGTTGTATCACGTCCGGATGGGTGCCGTTAAACCTGACTGTGAGGGAGTTCTTATCCCCTGTCCATACCGGGTACCTGCTTTCGATTTCGGCCCTCGATTCCGGACGCCAGGCGAGAAAGCACTTGTGGTACCATTCGTCGAGGTTGAGGTTCCATACTTTACCCCAACCATATCTGTGGTAAAGATTGATTTTTTGATCGACTTGACTGTGAAGTACATAACTGTAATGATATAATATTATTCCGAGCTGCCTTGTAGTGAAGCCGTCGACGAGGCGAATCTGCGCGGAAGTAAGATTCGAGCCTGGATATACGAATGCAGGAGGCCTGTGGCTTGTAAACCTTGCGCCAGGTTGATACTTGAAAATACGCCGGTAATGAGTTTCATCCTCAAAAAACCGAGAAGATAAAAAGATGTACTCGAATCCCTTCCAAAAATTATCTGGTATAAAGTTTATCTGTGTAATTCCAGGGTCATTCTGAATCATGTATTTGATTCTATAGAGGTCCTTCTCTTTATAGAATTCATCGGAGCCGGCTATCCATACGTAATCACCTGTCACATATTGAAGGCCGGCATTTTCCATATCAAGTTTTTCAGGCCATTTCCCCTGTATGAACCGTATCTTTCCGGCCAGATCCGGATATGACTTCATAAATTCAACCGTCCCATCTTTGGAACTGCCGTCCGGATTGGCTGCAAACATGCACTTTTCTACAGCACCTTCTACTACGATTATCTCGTGAGCGAAGTCGTAGATGCCTTTGACCACAAACTCCAGAAAGGGCATAGCGTTGAGGGCGATTATGATGAAACTGAAACGGGGGAACGAGCTAAAGTGGCTCTTCACCATGGGAGAGACTCCTGTAATCTCTTGGACAAAATAAAAGTCCCTTCTCTGAGACAGGCATTCGGGAACAGGTCTCAAACTTTTCGAAGAAGCCTGGCGGGGTTTCCAACGTAAATGCCGGGGGTTGTGATATCCCTGGTTACGATGGCGCCGGCGCCTATGACGACGTTGTCTGCAATAGTGACGGGAAGAACTGTTGCGTTCGTACCTATCGAGACATGATTTCCTATTCGGGTGGGCTTCCAAAGCTTTTTTTGGCCGCGAGCCGGTCCCCCTTTCGAAAACAGATCGTTAACAAACATCACCCCATGAGAAACGAAGCAATCGTTTCCAATAGTTACCATCTCACATATAAAGGCATGTGACTGGATGCGGCATCTGTTTCCCAATTCGACACCTTTCTGGATTTCAACAAATGGACCGATAAAACAATCGTTTCCAATCCGGCATCCATAGAGATTAACCGGTTCGACAACAGTGACATTTTCTCCGAAGTAAACATCCTGTATGCCTATATGTTTGATATTTGGTACGTTCATGACGACAAAATCTCCACCACTTTCCTGGCGTGTTCTACGCCTGTCAAACATGGAATGCCGTGTTCGATGCAATCGAAGAAATGATTTATCTCTACCTTCAATGGTTCTTGAAAATCGATCTGGGGAAGCAGGATATCGCCTGATCGGTGACTGAAAGTAGGGAAATGACCGTTATCGTAGTCCATGTGTTCGCCTAAAAGAGCTCTCCTGTCAATTCCCTTATCATAAATCACGATTTTATTGTCAGCTGTATCATCATAGACGACCATTTTTTTGGTGCCTACTACTGTCATACAACGTGAGCGCTGGGGAGCCAGCCAGCTGACGTGAATATTGGCCATTATCTTGCCCGGATAGAATATGTTTAGAAAAACCACATCGTCTATGCCAGGCTGGATGAAATCCGCTCCACAGCGAACAACCGATACCGGGGTCGGGTCTCCGAGCCAGTATTGAATGATACTGATATCGTGGGGGGCAAAATTCCATAGGGCATCCACGTCCGAGCGAATCCTCCCCAGGTTCACCCGCTGGCTGTAGATGTAGCGTATCTCTCCAATCTCCCCCGCATCGATGAGCTCTTTCACGTAACGCACGGCCGCGTTGAACAGGAAAGTATGCCCGACCATTGCCGTCCTGTTCATCCGGAGGGCCATCTCTCCGATCTTTTCGGTCTCTTCTACTGAGCGCGCCATGGGTTTTTCAACCAAGATATGCTTGCCTGTCTGCAGTGCCTTCATGGCGAGGTCGAAATGGGTTGCGACCGGGGTAGAGATGACCACGGCGTCCACAGCGTCGTCGTCAAAAACCTGTTCCGGACTGCTCGCCACAGGTACGGCAGGATAGAGGCGCTGCACAAAGGCCCGCCTTTCCTCCGAACAGTCAACCGCCATGGCCACTCGACACCTGCTATTGGCTACAAGGCTCCTCAGCAGGTTAGGCCCCCAATACCCAACTCCAATCTGGGCAACCCTAATCATTGCGATCTCCTTGAGTCAGAGTGATCAGGTGTTTACAGACGTACTCCACCTGGGCGCGGCTCAGCTCGGGGTACATCGGCAGACTGAGGATCTCCCCTGAATAGGCTGTGGATACAGGAAAATCTTGTGGATGATATCCAAGATATCGGTAAGCCGGTTGATTGGGGAGGGCGACGGGATAGTGGACCCCGGTCATTATCCCGGCGTCTCGAAGCCCGGACTGGATCTTTGCCCGACTCTCAACCCGCACAACAAACAGGTGATAGGTTTGGCGCACATCGGCCGTCTCTAAAGATGTCCTCGCCTGGGAGCCGGCCAGAAGGTCTCGATACTGTGCGGCCAGAGTTCGTCTACTCTCTGTCCACTGCTCGATGTGCCGAAGCTTTACAGACAGGATCGCTGCCTGCAATCCATCCAGGCGGCTGTTGACTCCCTCGAAGTCGTGCTCATACTTTTTTTTTCGCCCATGGTTAGCAAGCATTCGGCATTTTTCGGCCAAGCCCTCGCAGTTGGTCACGATAGCTCCTCCATCGCCGTAGGCCCCCAGGTTCTTCCCGGGGTAGAAGCTGAAGCAGGCAGCATCTCCCAATGTTCCAGCCCGCCGGCCGTCGATTTCAGCTCCGTGTGCCTGGGCGGCGTCTTCAATCACATATAACCGGTGCCGCCTGGCAATTGTCATGATGGAGGTCATATCGGCGGGCCGCCCATAAAGATGGACCGGAACAATCGCCCTGGTTTTGGGGGAAATTGCTCTTGCCAGTTTTTCGGTGTCTATGGTGTAGGTGTGAGGATCACAATCCACGAAAGCAACTCTGGCCCCCGTCATGGTTATGGCTTCGGAAGTGGCTATAAATGAGTTGGCCGCCGTTACGACCTCGTCCCCCTGTCCAATCCCGAGCGCTCGCAGGGTGAGATAGAGAGCATCGGTGCCGTTTCCCACTCCAACGCAAAACGACGCGCCACAGTAGTGGGCGAAAGCCTCTTCAAATGACTTGACAAATCGCCCACCGATGAAAGCGGTAGTCTCCAGGACCTGATCGATCGCTTCGTCTATCTCTTCCTTAATCGACAGGTACTGGGCCCTTAAGTCGACAAACGGGACTTTCACTTGTGGTTCCCTGTTTCCGTGATCCAGTGCGGCGTTCACGCTCTACCTCTCTAATGGCCATTTTGAAGTCCATCCAGATCGATTCACATTGTTCATCAACGATTATTCAATAACTGTGCCACAGACAAAAGGTGTTCCGCTGCCGATCTGCACCTATCCTGTGCGGGTCGGACATGAATGAAATCAGATCCCCCGGGGTGGAGTCGAAAAATTGGCCATCTGACTCTGTGATGCACTCGAAGAGCCACGGCAGACCGGGAATTGGAAGACTCTCCGTCAAAGAAATGACTATCGAGCAGGACCTCCTTGGACTGGCTTTAGGCCCTCGGTTCTTGCGAAGCCAAAAGCAAGGAACCTTTTTCCCCTTCTCCCAGCCCTGGCGCTTGTTGTGGCACATTTATTGAATATGAAAAGTACCAGAGGCTCAGAATTGTTGGGCTTCGACTTGCTGAGATATGACCTATTCCGGCAAGCACGGATGAGAGAGGGAAATCGTTAACGCTACTAAAAAAAATAGCTCGAGGTTGCCATGAACCACCAAAAAATCGTCCTCATTTCACCCCGTAGCGAGCATGGATGGGAAAGTCTCGGGCTTGGGTATCTGGCGAGCTACTCTTATACACAAGGCTTTAGGCCTGAACAGTACAATTTCTTTAACAGCCAGTTTGATAGCGATGGAGAGATTGTCGCTGGAAGTCAGGATGCGGATATCGTTGCCTTTTCTCTGACGAGCTTTCAGATAAAGCATGCACTTTCCTTGGGCAGACAGATAAGGAGCGGCAACAGACGCGTCAAAATCGTCTGGGGAGGATATGCTGTCAATGGTTTTTCTGAACTGCAACTCTTGAGTATGTATGGCAAGGATGTGGATTATTTCGTTCAGGGTCCCGGGGAAGAAGGTTGGATGGCGGTCCTCTCGGATCCGCACCCCAAAAGGGTGATCCGCATGCCTGTAATGAAAGGTCTGGATCGCTATCCGCCTCCGGATAGAGACCTGATTCGTGTGGATAGACACTTCGAGAAGCTGGCCAGAATTGGCGAGGGACGCAAAACATCCATGGAAATGCAACGCCGCGGATGTCCGTTCAAGTGTATCTTCTGTGCAGCCGGGAGCTACGGCCAAACCCTCCATGGCAAGCGCTCCGCGCAGAATATTATCTATGAAATGGAGATCTTGCGGGACAGATATTCCATGACGAAAGGCTCCATGGTTCTCATGTGTGACGCGGAGATTCTTCTTACCGAAGAGATGCGCAAGATGGCTGAACTTAAGATTTCTCATGACATTGAGTTCAGTTTTGGAATGAATGTAGTCGCCTCGACAATCATTCGTCCCTCTTCCAGGAAGGTTCTCGAAAAAATGGTCAGAGCAGGTTGTACCGAGGTCTGGATGGGGGTGGAAAGTGATCCGACCCTGATGTCTCTTACCGGAAAGCCCAACACCCCCGATCAGGTTCGCGAAGCTTTTCGCATCACCCGGGAAATGGGCCTCACTCGAAAAGCCTATTTCATCCTGGGCTTTACCCCTGAAGAAACAGAAATGACTATTCTCAATCGGATTCCCTTCATAGAAGAACTTGACCCTGACGTGGTGGGTTTCACGATCTACATCCCGGTGCCCGGGAGCCGGCAGTACAACCACCGGATTCATGGCGGGATCGATTTCGATTCCTCCTGCGAATATCACAATACCTACACTCGGACCAGGGAACTTTCGAACGCCGACCTGCATTACTGGCAGCAGTACCTGGTGAATTACTTTAAGGAAAGGATCACCTATCGCCAACAAGCCGGGGTCCCTTGCACCATTACCGTAAAAGACAGAGCGGGCCGCTCAGGTTACTAAGCCGGAAACGTTTGGAGCACAATGAATCTCCAAGACAAGAAAATCCTTGTAACTGGAGCCGACGGTTTTATTGGCTCCCATCTCACCGAAGAGCTGGTACGGCTCGGCTATAACGTTCGGGCCTTTGTGCTCTACAATTCCTTTAATTCCTGGGGCTGGCTCGACCATGCGTCCAAGGACATAGTTGCCTCGATCGAGGTGTTCGCCGGAGACATACGTGATTTTCATTGTGTCAGGGAAGCAATGCGAGGATGTGACCTGGTGTTTCACCTCGCAGCGCTAATTGCCATTCCCTATTCCTACCTTTCCCCCCAAGCCTATGTCGATACCAATGTCAAAGGCACTTTAAACATCGTCCAGGCGGCACGTGAGCAAAATGTAGCAAAGGTCGTGCACACTTCGACCAGCGAAGTCTATGGTTCGGCCCGGTTCGTTCCGATCACCGAAGACCACCCACTCCAGGGCCAATCCCCTTATTCCGCCTCCAAAATTGGCGCCGATCATATCGCGATGTCTTTTTTTCACTCCTTCGACTTACCCGTGGCACTCATTCGGCCATTCAACTGTTACGGACCACGTCAATCGACAAGAGCATTGATCCCTACGGTTATCACCCAGCTTAGTGCAAAGCAGCATACCATTCGACTGGGAGCGCTCTATCCCACGAGGGATTTCAATTATGTGAAAGATACCGTCTCCGGCTTCGTCGCGGTGGCCGAGGCTGATTGCTCCGTCGGCCAAGTCATAAATATCGGCAGCGGCCATGAGATCTCAGTGCTGGATACCGTGAATATCATCGCGGAGATTATGGGAAAGGATATCCAGATCGAGGCCGGTGAAGAGCGCTTTCGCCCACCGAATAGCGAGGTCGAACGACTGTGTGCTGATAATCAAAAGGCGAGGGACCTTCTCGGATGGTCGCCCCGTTACGGAGGGATAGAAGGGCTCAGGAAGGGATTGACGGAAACGATCGAGTGGTTTGCTCAACCAGCCAATAGGAACCAGTATAAAGCCGGGTATACAGTATGATCGGATCCGACCTTGCGGAAAACATTTCTGAGATCATTTCGGGGATTGTACCGGCGGGATCTACAAAAACCTCCCTCCACGAACCCCTGTTTATCGGAAATGAGTGGAGGTGCGTTAAAGAGTGCCTGGACTCTGGATGGGTTTCATCCGCAGGCCAATATGTCGATCGCTTTGAAAAAGCCATTGCTCAATTCACGGGAGCAAAGCACGCGATTGCAGTCGTGAACGGTACAGCGGCCTTGCACACCTGCCTGCTTCTTGCCGGGGTGGAGCGAGGCGACGAGGTAATCGTGCCGGCTCTGAGCTTTGTTGCGACCGCAAACGCTGTGACCTATTGCGGTGCCGTTCCTCACTTCGCCGACAGCGAAATCAGCACACTGGGGCTCAGTCCTGCCAGGTTGGAAGACTATCTGAAAGCCATCTCCGAGGTCCGGTCGAAACGGTGCATCAACAAAGAGACAGGGCGGTGGATAAAGGCGGTCGTTCCCATGCACACATTCGGCCATCCGGTGGATCTTGAGCATTTATCCGAGCTATGCGCCAGATTCAACCTGACCATGGTGGAGGATGCAGCCGAATCCCTCGGCTCCTATTACAAGGGCAGACATACTGGACTTTGGGGAAAACTAGGCGCCCTCAGCTTCAACGGCAATAAAATAGTTACCACAGGAGGTGGAGGCGCCATCCTCACAGATGACGGCGATATTGCGCGTCTGGCCAAACATCTCACCGCCACAGCAAAGCTCCAGCATCCTTGGGCATTCTATCATGATGCGACCGGGTTCAATTATCGTATTCCCAACATCAACGCTGCACTGGGATGCGCCCAGTTGGAACAATTGCCGAATTTTCTGGAAGCCAAAAGGGCCTTGGCAAAACACTATTCCCAAGCTCTCGCAGCCACTGAAGGGGTGTGTTTCTTCACGGAACCCGGGGGCTGCAAAAGCAACTATTGGCTGAATACGCTGCTTCTGGACAAAGCCGACCCTCGGCTAAGAGACGCAATCATTGAGAGCCTCGGCGAGCGAGGAATTCAGGCCCGTCCCGCATGGACTCCTTTACATCGGCTTCCCATGCACGCCTCTTGCCCGCGAACGGACCTCTCGGTGGCTGAGGATCTTGAAGCGCGCATAATCAACATTCCAAGCAGCGCACGTCTTGGCATGGAGCTATTGATCAAAAACCGACTACCCGGTACAACCCTGAACCGACAAGGAGCGCAACATGAAGGCAGTCATCCTGGCGGGTGGTAAAGGGACTCGCCTTGCACCCTACACAACAGTATTCCCTAAGCCCCTTGTACCACTGGGGGACAGGCCGATACTCGATATCGTCATTCAGCAACTCTCTCACTATGGTTTCGAAGACATCACTCTAAGTCTCGGCTACCTGGCCGAACTTATTCAGGCCTATTTTCAAAATGGCTCTCCCAATGTTGACAACGCTCAAATCCATTTTGTGCGGGAAAAGGAGCCGCTGGGCACGGTTGGCTCGCTTGCCCTCGTTCCGGGGCTGGATACATCCTTTCTTGTGATGAACGGCGATATCGTTACTACCCTGAATTACGCATCTCTGTTCCAATTCCACAGGGAACACGGTGGATTGGTCACCATAGCTCTAAACCATCGGCCTGTTAAGATCGATCTGGGGGTGATAGAGCTTGATAACTCTTACCAAATTAAAAGTTTTCTTGAGAAGCCCACCTTAAATTATCTTGTCAGCATGGGTATTTACGTCTATGAACCCGAAGCCCTGAACTATATTACGCCGGGAGACTATCTCGATTTTCCCGATTTGATATGGAAAATGTTGGAAGATGGCAAAAAAATTGTTGGTTACCCCAATGATGAGTATTGGTTGGATTTGGGGTCACATATGGATTATCAGAAGGCGCAGGATGAATTTGAGGCAATGAGGGATAGGCTGATACCGCAGCATTTAAGTGTGTATGATCAAAATAATATGCTAACCCAGAGGGTGGCATATAACGGATATTGCATACAACCAACCACTGAAAAAGCATTGACTCAGTCAAAGACGAAAATATGAAAGTATTGATGATAGCTCCATGGTTCACGCCACACTCTATTCGTCCATTGCTATGGATTTTGAATATGGGACATGAAGTGCTATTCATGGATGTAAATAATCCATTTCCTGATGGTCATCGTGGATACGGTTTCGTGCCCATTAGATATGGCCATGAAGCTTACGTAATAAAGCAGCTACAGGATGTTCAAAAACAGTTTAAACCGGATGTTGTCCATGTGCATTTTGTAGACCAGCGGGCATTTCTATGCGCCAGGGCCGGGCTTCGCCCTCTCGTTTTGTCTGTGTGGGGCTCCGATATCAACGATCATTTCTTACCCGGCGCTGATACCACGCGCAGGCATATGATGAGTATGACATTGAGTGCGGCAGATCTGGTCGTCGTCGATGCCCCTTTCATGGAAACCAGGTGTCGCGAACTCGCCGGGAGAAACATTCGAACCGAACTGATCCACCTGGGAGTGAATGGGGAGCTGTTCAGACCCGGGTACACGAAGGAAGCCGCTGATTGGAGGCGGAAACTGGACGTGCCACAGAAAGCCGGAGTCATGCTTTCGGCACGCGCATGGGCTCCCCATTACAGACAGCGTGAGATAATGGAAGCCTTTTCCAGGGCTATTCCCAGGCTCAACAGGGAGTCGATTCTCCTTTACAAAATTCACAATCGGATCAGTTATCCGGAAAATCGAAAATATGAAATGGAATTGCGTAACCTGGCGATCGAGTTGGGGATTAGTCAAAATGTGAGATGGATCGAAGAGGTTCCTATGGAGCGGCTTCCTGAAATCTATGCCATGAGCGATGTAGTCATTAATTACCCCACAAAAGACACTCTTCCAGTCACTTTCCTGGAGGCTGCGGCATGCGAGAAACCGGTCATTTCCATACTCTTGCCAAGTTACGCAAAAACGTTCGCTGAAAAACTCCTGATGATGGTGGGACCCGGCAGCGATAATCTGACAGATGCAATAGTATGTTTCATAAATGGAGGCGCAGGCGACGTACAAGCCCGGATGAAGGAGGCCCGACGGATCGTGCTAAATGATTTTAATGAGTGCACTTACATGGCGCGACTCAATAATGCATACCTTGACTTAACTGATTGACGTTGTCATTTGGGATGTTCTTTTTTTCCGCTTCCTCGAGAAACCTGGAGAGGGCAGTATGGTAGAGTTTAGGGATTATTGAGGGCTGCATGTAGGTCTCCCAGACGATCCTGTTCTTTATGCCCATTCTCGCGAGTTGATGTGCGTCGAATTTGGTCGAAAATTTCCTTAATATCGAGCCGATGTTATCGATTTCACCCTCATCGATCCTGAGGATAAGAGAATCCCAGTCGATTTCTCCCGCAGACGGTAATTCACAGCCGTCGGATATCAGAATCGGGACCCGTCCCATGCACATCGTCTCAAAAAAGCGGGCAGAGTTGAATCCGGTTCCCCGGGGGCAAAGCGTCGTTAAGGATGCGGCCATTGCTTTCAAAAACTCGTTCCTTCTCTTTATCCGTTCCTCGCAAGCAAGCTGGGGATGAAACGTGCCGTTGAAACGCACATAAATCGGCAGATCCGTGTTGCATTCTAAATAGCTAACGAGGGATTGTGCCAATTTCCCGCGCAATGGGTGGCTGCTGTAATACCCCACAAAATTGGTAAAATACTTTATGTCCGTTCTATCCAGTCCATATCGTAAATCATCTATCAGGAAAGGCAGGGTGATATGGCGAACACCGCTATATGTACTCAGACTTGGTCCTGCAACTATACATCGTACATTATACGGCCCATCCCAATCGTGACCGTTAAATAGCAGGTGCTTTTCCTGATGAGTTGCAAAATATGGCAGCTTATACAGTAGGGACAATATTTTCTTGTGTCCATCCGGATCATTTATATTGAAAAATGATTTATAATCCCCGTAAATACCGCATCTATATATAATGGAGTACAGGTCTAACGGAAAGAGTATGAATTCGGCCGCATCGGGATCATCGACTATTTCGAAATAATCGTCGTTCAGGAATCCCTGGTAAATGGTGGGCTTGTACACGGCGTCCGGAAAATGGAGGTATTCCGATTTGGAAATAGTGAAATCGGACAAAGAATAGTGCTTATTGACCCGGTAGACCAATAG
The DNA here is from genome assembly GCA_049964955.1 of Syntrophobacteraceae bacterium. Classification (GTDB taxonomy): domain Bacteria; phylum Desulfobacterota; class Syntrophobacteria; order Syntrophobacterales; family Syntrophobacteraceae; genus SbD1. Next base: position 39,655 of record JBMFWU010000009.1, on the reverse strand, counting down.
TTTGATTTTTCTCATCTTATCTTCGCCAAATAAGCCGTGTGGCGGCGTGGAGGGCAGGGGAGCGTGCCCTCTTCGCTCTTTTTTTTGAGTTGAGGCAAAAACTTGACCTGTGCCAGCCCCTGGAAAAGAGTACTGACGTCAAATTTTCGACAAACGTCGCGCTGCCGATGGGCAATCGTGTCTCGGCTCCATTCGACACCCCCGATACGAAAAGACGCAAACGAGTTTCTTCTGCGGCTATCGCTTACATAATATTCAAGTATTTCCATCCCACAGACGATAAGAAAGTTGGATGCTCTTATCGCAACTGGCTGGAGAACTTTTCCCGGGGCGACCGAATGCTTTTCACACTTGAATGGATGAGCAAGAAATGAGCCAGTCACTCCTTTCACTCTGCATGATCGTACGAGACGAAATCGACTGTCTCGAGCGCTGCCTCGACTCCGTTAAAGAAGTCGTCGATGAAATCATTATCGTCGATACGGGTTCGAGGGACGGTACGCTCGAGTTGGCGAAAAGGCATGCATCCAGGGTCGCCCAGATCACCTGGAGAGACGATTTTTCCCATGCCAGAAATGTAGCGCTCGATATGGCGAGCGGCGACTGGATACTCTCCCTGGATGCCGATCATTACCTGAGAAGAGAATCGTGTCCAGACCTGTTGGAGGCCCTACGGGTCCCGGACGCTCTTGCCTGTCGGGTAATGATCCGCGATCACCACGACGGGGGCTATTGTGAAACCACCCCGTGCACGAAGCTCTTCAGGCGCCTGCCCGGTATTCGGTACCGCGGAAGAATCCATGAGCAGGTTACCTCGGCCCTGCAGGAGTTTGTCAGGGCCAATCCCGGGTGGCGCAGCGTAACGCTCGATAGAGTTATTGTCGAACACGACGGATACATGCAGAAAAGGAGCAAAGGGGAGAGCAAAGGAGCGAGGAATCTTCGGTTGCTTACGATGGCCCTGGAGGAGGACCCCTCCGATATCTATAGAAGGTACAAACTTGCCCAACTGCTTGGGGTGGAAACCGACGAGGGCTACCGCCACCTCTCTTTCGCCCTGGAAGAGCTTCTCGCGCTCTCCGATTGTGAGATCCAAGAGTTGGCGTTCGCCTACGAGTTGCTGGGAAACGGCGCACTTCGATCGGCGGAGAGAGACGAACCCGCAAAATCCCTGCGGGTCAGCATGATTGCGGAGTCTCTTTTCGGAAAACATCCGGTGCTTTCCTATGCGAGGGCGCTGTCCTATTATTCGTTGGGAAATTCCGATGTGGCTCTTACCAGTGCAGAAGAGGCGCTGGCGATTGCGCCCGGCGCCGATGGGTTTGTCTTTAACCCCGGCTGGCTCAGGCAGGAGATTTACTTTCTGATTTCACGCATTCAGCAGGGGAGAAGCGAGCATGCCGCCGCAATCGAGGCGCTCAGGAGCGCAGTTGCGGAATCTCCCGACTCCCGGCAGCTTGTCCACTCGCAGATGCGAACCGCTCTTGCCGCTGGAGCGCCCCTGGTGGCCTTGGAATACGGCGCGAGGAGTCTGCGGTCCAACGGAGTGGACGCGCAGTGTCTTCTCGTGTGCGCCGAGGCCGCCGAAATGTACGGGGATCTCGCCAGTGCTGCAAAGTGGCGATCTCTGGCCGGCGGGATCTCACACTCCTAAAGCATATCGAGGGAACCTGCCCTGCCGGCGGCCTCAGCGGCAGTAACAGTATCCCCCGTTTCTGTCGCGGCCAGGGACAGCAGGGACCACCCTTCGGGGTTGGACGGGTCGATCCGGGTCGAAAGCTTCAGGTGAAGGAATGCCTCCTGGAATTGGCGGAGCCCGCAGTAAACTTTCCCCAGATTGAAGAGCAGGGCCGGGTCTTGCGGAGCAAGGGCCAGAGCCTGCCCGAGCGCCTTCTCGGCTTCTTTGAACTCCGCGCGCTCCAAAAGAGTCGCGCCCAGTTGGCTCAATTGCCTCCTGGCCGCTCTCCTCTCCGCCTGTATCGCTCTTCTCTGCATCTCCAGAACAGCCGGGTTATTCTCGCACAGGGCACGATATCTCTCGTGCACCAGTTCCATCGTGCGCAAAAAATCCAGCCGCATGGAATTGGTGGTGGTCGAGGTGTCATGCCGGCGCCTGAATTCGGTGGTCACTTTTTCGATTCGGCCGAAGTCGAAGTGTTTGGAAAGTCGTATCAGGAGATCCCAATCTTCATGGGTCCTGAGTTCTTCATCGAAAAAGCCGCTCCTTTCAAGGCAGCCTCTTTCGTGCACAATGGATAGGAGCGGAATAAAATTTACGGCCAAAAGAAGGCTTCTGTCGAAAGGCCGTGCGGGGACGACACCCTTTTTGCCGACCACGTACCGGCCGTTTTTCTTCTCCTGAATCGCCATGCAGGAGCCGCTGTAAGCAACACTGCAACCGGTGTTCAACAGATACCTTACATGCGTTTCGAGGTGGGACGGATAGAAGATGTCGTCATCGTCGAGATAGGCGATGTACTTGCCCCTGGAAATCCTGATCCCGGCATTCCTTGCCGCCGAGCGTTCGAGGTTTTCCGGCAGTTTGAGGTACCTTATTTTCCCCGAAGAATTTAGACGGGCCGTTATGGCAGCGACCTCATCGGTCCCCCCGTCGTTTATAACGATGATTTCGAAATCCCGGTAGGTCTGATGCAATATGCTTTGGAGGGCTTCGACCAGCATTTCGGGTCTGTTGCGGGTGGGGACGACCACCGAAACCATCGGCGGGGAATCGGAGGGTCCGGCGGCGATGATGCGGAGGTAATCGGATGCTCGCCCGATGTCCTCGTCCGTGTACGAACTCCTGTTGTTAAGAACGATCTGAGAGAACTTGGCCCTTAAATCCTTCAGCACCTCCTGATAGAGACCGGTGCCATGTCTTCTGTACATGAAAAGGGGTTTTGGCAGATAGCGTCCGAAATGGCCCCTGGCCCCCGCCGCCACCCAGAAGTCCCAGTCTTCGCAGCCTTTTACGTTCGTGCGATACCCGCCGACATCCTCCCACACCTTTCGCCTGAAAAGGGCGCAGTAAGAGAGATGATTGGCGTACTTGAGCCTTTCGAAGTTGTAGGCGTGTGTTCTTACGACTTGATCGACGTCTCCGAAATCCCGCCTGTCCGTGTAAACTATAGACACCGACGGATCGCTCCGGAGAACTTCGAAGCATTCTTTGATCATGCCGGGAGCGAGCATGTCGTCGGCGTCAAGGCAAATGACGTATTCACCCCTTGCCCGGGCAATTCCGGCGTTGCGGGAGACGGCGGGCTGACCGGAGTTGGCTTGATCGATCAGTCTAATCGTGCGGCACGGGTGAGCGGCGATGAGTCGCCGGGCGATTTGCAACGAATCGTCAGTGCTCCCGTCATTGACGATTATGACCTCGAGATCGTTGAACTCCTGGGAGACCACGCTGCGAACGGCATCCGGGAGGAATCGCCCATAATTGAAACAGGGAATAATCACGGAGACTCTTGCTTCACCTGAGAGAGAACTCCGAGCCGAGGCTTCCGCCGGTCGATCCGGGGAAGCATTCAGCTTGGTGAATTCCGCTGCAGCGGCTTGCTTCATCGGCGCATATTGGCGGGTCTTCACCAAAAAGGGGATGGTATAGCCGGAGCGAGCTTTCTGCACCGGGCTCTCCTCCGGTTCGTGATAGGGTGTAAACTCTTGCGAGCCATGCAATTCGAGATATTTGGGGTCGATTCCATCGCAGACGTTCATTGCAGCACAATCCTGGCATTTGTCGGTAAAGTGCTTCAGGCCTCCTCTAGTTCCCGTGACGATTACACCATTGTTGTGTCGACCCGAAAACGGCCGATAGAACAGATGCGATTCAATTTCTCCCTCTCTGAGGGGAATCGGCGATGCACAAAACTCGGGCGTCCCGCCCATGTGGCCGGCCATGTTCATCCACTCGTACGGATCGTAGCGAACGCCAACCATTCCAACCAGATTGCGCTCCATTCCCCTGACCGTGCAGAGGGGGGCGTACCTGATGTTGACGCCTACCCCGTTCGATTCCAGTATTTCGACGGCTTCCCTCAGATAGGGATAAATATCGGAATACTTCGCCTGGATTCCGAAGGCCCTCCCGTCCTTGTTCCATTGGTAATAAGCGTTCATGATGATAAAGTTGTGAAGATAGACGGCGTGCTCGGTCACCCGCCTTGCAATGGCCGGCAGATGCGGGTAATTCCACTCGAAAACGGTGGTGTTCGATGTGTATTGGAATCCCTTTTCGTCCAGGTTGTCCATAGCCTGTTCCAGTTTTCTGAAAGAGCCGCCGGTGGTCCGGTGGAAAAGGTCCTCTTCCACGGCATGAAGAGAAAACAGAAAGTTGGTGAGTCCCGCATCGAGAAGGGCGTCCAGAAGAGTTCCGCGCCGGCTTTCTTTTGGCTTTGTCAGGAGGAATTGACCCAGGGTGATCATGCGTCCGTGCAGGCAAAGCTCCTGGTGCGCATACCGGGTTATCTCGATTATATCGGGATGAATGGAAGGTTCTCCGCCGGTATAATCGAAATGGAGAAAACCATTCTGTTTGAGGCGCATGAGGATTTCCCTGCATTGCGGCAGAGTGCGGAATTGAGCGTGCCTCATCCCCCGAAATTGGTCACCTGTTCCATCAAGGTAGCTGTAATAGCAGAACCTGCATGAATGAACACATTTGAGTCCAACGTCCAGGACCGCGGCCCTGCTCAATTTCCCCGGGGGATGGATATAGAATCCCGCGCTGTGGTCGGTCACGTCTCGGGTGCACCTCAATTTTGAGTTAAAAGAGGACTTTTACCAACGCCGTAGCCATATGCAAAAATAAAGCCATTCCTTGTTCGCGATAGCGATAAGAGCTACATTTTGTCCATAACTCAGGAAAAAGAAGAGTAGACGCAGATTGTGCATACGGATGCTATCCTTCAAAAAGTATTCAAGTATTTCCCTCTTTTATACGAATAGCGCTTTTTTGAGTTGACTGGAAAATCTGTACAGGGGAAGCGAAATAACTTTTAACTTGGAAAGGCAAAATATGGGCCATCCACCGCTTTCACTCTGTATGATCGTGCGGGACGAAATCGACTGCCTCGAGCGCTGCCTCGATTCCGTTAAAGAAATCGCCGATGAAATTGTCATCGTCGATACGGGTTCGACAGACGGTACGTTTGAGTTGGCGAAAAGGCATGCATCCCGGGTCGCCCAGATCGCCTGGAGGGACGATTTTTCCTATGCCCGCAATATAGCGTTCGATCTGGCGAGCGGCGACTGGATACTCTCCCTCGATGCCGATCATTACCTGAGAAGGGAATCGTGTCCGTACTTGTTCATGCAAGACAAAAGCCAAACCGAGGCGTTTATCCCAGCCCAAGCCAAAACGCAAGCGAGCGGTTCAGGCGGATAATGACATCCTCGTCCAGGCGTCCAATCACTTGCCGCACCCTGTCTTTTCGGATCGTGGAGATCTTATCGACCATTATCTGGCAAGCCTTCTCCAGCCTGTTTTCCGCGGAAGGGGCGACTTCAAGTCTAAATAACGGAGCATTTTCCAGGTGACTCGTTATCGGACAGCATACCAGGCTGCTGTGTGTCGGATTAGCCAAGTCCGTTTGCACCACCACCGCAGGTCTCGGCTTTCCGTAATCTCCTGAAAAAACCGCGACAACGACATCCCCTCGCCTCACCATGTCCAGTCCTCAATTTGAGCAGCTGCCTGGTCGAGTTCATCCATGAGATCTGAGGAATCCTTTCGGCTGACCCTCAGAGATTGTCGCCTGACTTCCTCCACCAAGGTCTTGGAGCGCACATCCGGCACCCAAATCTGGATGGGTCTCAGACCCTGTGCCCGCAGTTTGTCCCGGAATCTCTCCGTCTTTTCCGAGGGGCTCAATGGCATGGTTATGTCCTTCCCTATAGTAACATGTTACCAATAAACATAACGGTTCTGTTCGGCAAATGCAACAAGGTTTGTTCAAACCATCTACACAGTTTCCCTCACAAAGTCTAACCAGCCTCCTGAGATTTCCCGCTCTCCTCTGCCTCGTCCTCGGTTTTGTAGTCGATCAGCTCCTCGTGATATTCCACGCCGTAGATGAAGAGCATGATCATCGCAAAGCTCAAGATGAGCGGGCCGTAGAGGATGCCTTTAAACCCGAAGTACTGAATCCCGCCAAGGATTGCCAGGAAAATATAGAAAGGCGACATCTTCGATTTGCCCTTCATCAGGAAGGGGCGCAGGAAATTATCGATAATTCCGAGCAGCACGACCGACCAGAGGGCGAGAAAAAGGGCCGATTTCATCTCGCCCAGAAAGGCCAGGTAGATCGCTATGGGGACCCAGACCAGGGAGGCGCCTACGATCGGGATGAGGGAGGCAAGAGCCATCATCGTTCCCCAGAAAAGACCCGGAAACCCCAGGATCTGGAGGGCGACGCCTCCGACAAAACCCTGGCAGACGGCCGTCAAAAAAGTGCCAAGGAGCACCGACTTTGCCACGACCCCTATGCCGTCGACGATCCTGTCCTGCTGGTCGGCCCGGAGAGGGACGTAGTAACGGACGGCTCCCGCCATCTCCCTCCCGTCCCGCACCAGGTAGAAGGCAATAAAGATCATCATGAAAAAGTGTGCGACCAGGTCCACCATGTTGCTGAGAACCACGGCGACTTTTCCGAGCAAAAACTGGCCGAGGCTCTTGCTTACGTTTAGCAAATCGTTGGCGATGGTCGCCTTTTTTACTTCCAGGAAGGGGAAGCGCTTGTTCAGTTTGGCCAGGTACAGGTTGATGCGCGGGTCCTGCGCCAGCTGGTTTAATTTCCCCGACTGCAGCCAGGTGTTGGTTTTGTTTACGGTCTGGAGCCCCTGGGTCACCAGAGTGGAGGTAAAGAAAAACACGGGGATGACTATCACAAACGTTATGATGAGAACGATCACGAGGGCGGCGAGGTTCTTTTTGCCTTTGAACAACCCTTCGAGGTACATCTGGAGGGGATTGAAAAGGGAGGCGAGAATGATCGCAAGGATCAGCACGTTAATGAACGGAGAAAGTATCTGGTAGGCGAGATAGAGCGAAAACGCGAGAACTGTCAGCAGAAAAATCCTGTAGCCCTTCGTTCTGGAGTTTCCGTTAGGTGCGAGGTCTTCTTTAGCCATTTCAATCGGCTCCTTCTCACGGAGGTGTTCATTGGCCGGCAGGCAAGTGTGTGGACAAAAAATACTCGGGTCTCGGACCTGTACGGGAGGGACCCTCCGATGGGTCTATTTGCGGGTAAATCATTTTCGCTACGATTCCCGGCGGCTCAACGAAGCGATCGGGGTGAATCCATGGTCTGACAGATTCCATGAAGTGCGCCCAGATTTTTTCCGCTTCCTGCTCCCCGACAGGGCCGATCGGAGTGTTGTCGTCATGGCCCACCCAGACAACGGTCAGAAGGTCGGGGGTGTAGCCCGCAAACCATGCCCCCCCGGTTGTTGCCCCTGTTTGCCCCGCGCAGTCGAAGTCGACTCCTGCCTGTTTTACCCCCTGAGATGCCCCCTCCTGAACCGCCCCCTCCAGGATGTTGGTGATAAGAAAAGCCTTTGCCGCGGAGGTAACCGAAAAGTACCCGAAGTGACGTTGATCGATGATTTTTCCGTTCTGTTCGACAACCTTGTCGAGGCTTTGGAGAAAGGGCATATTCCCGCCGTCGGCCAGAACGGTGTACGCTCTTGCCAATTGCATGGGGGTAACGTCGAAGGAGCCCGTTACGAGCGAGGGCAGATCTTCGTGCGGGGGCTTTATCCCGACGCTTTCGAGTATTCCGAGAATGGGTTTGGAGCCGATTTGAGCGGCAAGACTGAGGGTTGCGGCATCGAGTGACTGTTCGAGTGCCTGACGGAAGGATATCTTCCCGTGATAGATCAGGTCGGCGTTTTTCGGCGTCCAGGAAACCCCGGAAGCTTCATAGGGGATCGGAAGGTCCAAAAGCCAGTCGGAGAGCGTGTAGCGGTCGAGCCCCGCGAGATAAAGGAATGGCCGGATGGCGGCGCCTGCCGGGTGGTGCCCGTCGAGCACCCGGTCGAAGCTGTCCTTGTCATAGTCCCTGCCGCCTACCAGGGCCAGTATTTCTCCGGTGGTCGGCTGCAAGACAACCAGAGCGGCCTGCACAGGTTCTGCGGAGCTTTTTACCCCGTCGTCGGGCTCATTTTCGATTTCGGCCACCCCCTCCCGGATCGCTTTGCGGGCCGCCGCCGCCATTTCGGGCTGAAGAGTCGTATAGATATTGAGACCGGCCGAGGAGAGCTTTTGCGGATCGTAGAGAACCCGGGCCTGCATGCGCACATAGTCTACGAAATAGGGGGCGAGGTCTGCGGAATCCGAGTTCGGGGCAAGCCTCAGGACTTCCACCAGGGCCGCGTTGTATTGGGCCGGCGAGATCATGCCAAGCGAGAGCATTCGCCCGAGCACCTCGTTTCTTCGCCGCATGGCGGCCGTGCGGTCTATGAGCGGCGAATAGTAGTTGGGCGCCTGGATCATTCCGGCGAGAAGAGCCGACTGGGCGAGGGTAAGGTCCTCGACGTTTCGCCCGAAATAATAGAGGGCGGCTTCGCCAATCCCGTGGATGCTGACACTTCCTACGTGTCCCATATATATTTCGTTGAGATACATCTCCAGGATATCGTCTTTTTGGTACAGAGAATCGAGGATGAGGGACATGGAGGCTTCGATGAATTTTCTGCTGAAAGTGCGCTCGGGTTTGAGGAAACAGTTCTTTACGAGTTGCTGAGTGATCGTTGAACCGCCTTGAACGATGCGTCCCGCCAGCAGATCGGCGAACATCGCTCGCACTATGCCGCGCGGATCGATCCCCCCGTGCTGATAGAACCTGCAGTCTTCGATGGCGAGCACCGCGTCTATCATCTGCTGGGGGACCTGGTGGATGTTTATGAGAATCCTGCTCTTGCGTTTGGGGCCGTAGAGCCGCGCCAGTTCCACCGGTTCCAGCTTCAAAGACGGCAGTTCCCCGTTTGCGCTGTCGATATCGCCGATCGTGTTTCCCGTAAAAGTGAACCGAACGAGTCGGGAGGGCATCTGCATGCCGGGAAACCGGAAGGTCCTGAGATGTACGGTCAAAACGTTTCCCGCAGTCATGAACTGCCCGGCCAGAACCGGAGCCGTTGCGGCTTCAGTGTAGCGGCGCTCTTCGAGCATCCGTCGCAGCCGGTCGAGCGAAAGAGGTTGGCCGCGGTACAGCGGGACGGGGGAGGAAAAAACGATCGTCGGAACGCTCCATCGTCTGGAGGAAAACCGCTTCTCGATCCTGTTGTAGAGATAATAGGAAAATCCGGCGGCGGCAAGAACACAAACGATGAGCAACAGGGACATGCCCCAGAGGAAATATCTCAGCCGCTTGCGTTTCCTGACGAAAAGCTCCATGCCGATTCCAGTGAACAGTGAAGGTGGCCAGTGAGCAGTGAACAGTGAGCAGAAAAAGCTTTTTCCCAGTCACTAATCACCAGTCACTGGAGCCTCTTGCAAAACTACCTGTGGACAGGCACGAACGGTTCTCTTTTGTTCCCCCTTTTCAAAAGGGGGATCGAGGGGGATTTCGAGCACTTAGACGGGCAGAGAGAATTAAATCCCCCCTGCCCCCCTTTACAAAAGGGGGGAATCTGCCCTGTCCCCTCTGGTCTTCGCAACCTTTTGCAAGAGGCTCAATATTTACTGTTTTCTATCAAATCTGACAACGCACTCGAGATGAGGCGTGTGCGGGAAAAGATCCACCGGCTGCACCCGCCCCATATCGTAGGCCTCCAGGAGGAGGGCGGCGTCTCTGGCTAGGCTGGCGGGGTTGCACGATACGGCTATGATTCGCTCCGGGAGCGTCTCCAGCAGGCTCCCGACTACCTTGGGATGCATCCCTGCCCTTGGCGGGTCCACGATGACGACATCCGGGCGTCCGCTCTCCGAGGCTTTTCCGATCACGTCCTTTAGATCGCCGGCCAAAAAGGTGCAGTTGCCGATATTATTTATCAGGCAGTTCTCACGCGCATCACGGACGGCTTCCTCTACGAGTTCGATTCCGATAACGCTTTTTACTCGCGAAGCGATATATAGCCCTATGCTCCCGGTTCCGCAATAGAGGTCCCAGACCTTTTCGGTACCTTCGAATGCTCCAAGCCGCGCGATGGTTTCGTAGAGTTCGAGGGCCGCCCGGGTGTTGGTCTGAAAAAAGGAATGAGCCGATATCCGAAACCTGAGTTCTCCCAGCTTTTCCTCGATATATCCGGGTCCGAAAACCGCCCGGCTCGAATCTCCGAGGGCGACCTGAGACTTCTTGTCGCTAATGGAGTGCAGGAAGGTTGTGATGCGAGGGAATTGCGAGCGCAGGTGCTCGGCAAGCCGTTCGACGTTTGCGTCTGCCCGCGGGGTCCCGGAGGTGATGAGATGCAGGAGCATCTGGCCCGTGCTCTTGGCTTCCCGTATGACCAGAAAACGCCAGAAGCCCTCGTGCGTGCGGACGCGGTAGGCCGGCAGGCCGCTCGTTTTGGCCCACTGCCTTACTTCCCGCAAAATGGCGCTCGCATCGGGTGACTGGAGAAAGCAGGTATCGATATTGAGGACTTTGTCAAAAAGCCCCCTCACGTGAAGTCCCAGGCCGAAAAGGGATTGCTGCTCCACGTCCTGCTCCAGCTCTTCGGGTAAAAGCCAGCGCCTGTCGGAGAAGGTGAACTCCATTTTATTTCTGTAGTGAAATACCTCCGGGGAGGCGATGATCGCTCCGGTCTCGATTTCTGCGGCCCGGGCAATGTGTTCGAGGCACTCGGCGATGTGGGCCTTTTTCCAGAAAAGTTGCTCCTCGTAGGTTATGTCCTGCCAGAAACACCCTCCACAAACCCCGAAGTGGGGACAAACCGCAGGTCTGTATGCCGGTGACTGGCAAATCGTTTCGAGTACGCGCGCCTCGGCATAATTTTTCTTCTTCTTGGTTATGCGCGCCTTTACCGTCTGGCCGGGAACGGCTCGATCGAGGAAAACCACAAATCCGTCCATCCTGGAGAGGGCCTTGCCGCCAAACGCAAGCTTATCGACCTGGAGCTCGATCTCGGCTCCCTTTGCTATTCTTTCCACCATTGCATCCCATCTTGGTCAAAATTAGTCTCCCATATTATCCGAAGCGGAACAAAATGGAAACGAATCGAAGCTCGATTCCGGGCCTACCCCGCCAAAATTCCCACTGCCACACAAGAGCCGCGCAGCGGCGTGGGGGTGCAGGGGGCGATAGCCCCCGCTCTTTGCCTTTCCCTCTTCACTCTTTACAGAATTTGAGATATTCTGTTGAGACTTTTTCCCCTATCTATCTTCAAAGGAGCGCCCGGGGCGTGATTGCTATACTCGATTATAAAGCGGGAAACCTTACCAGCGTAAAGCGAGCTCTGGATCATCTGGGATTTTCGTGCCGCATCACAAACTCCCCGGAGGAGATCCGCAGGGCGGACAGGGTGGTGTTTCCGGGGGTGGGGGCAGCCGGGAAGTCGATGGAAAACCTGGGGCAGTTGGGGCTTGATACCCTCATAAAAGAGCTTTTTTTGGCCCGGGTCCCTCTTTTGTGTATCTGCGTGGGGCTCCAGGTGCTCTTCGATCTGAGCGAGGAGAACCTGACCCGGTGTCTTGGGATTTTGCCGGGTGAGGTGGCAAGGTTTCCGGAGAAAATGGTTTCCGAAAGAGGGGATTTTCTCAAAATACCGCACATGGGTTGGAACGAGGTGAAATTTTGCCAGGACCACCCCGTTGTGCAAGGGATCCCTGCGGGGAGCGAATTCTATTTTGTCCACAGCTATTATCCCCGGCCAGCGAGCGACGATATCTGCCTTGGCACGACGGAGTACGGAATAACGTTCACCTGCGCCGTTGCGCTCCAAAACCTTGTCGCCGTTCAATTCCATCCCGAAAAGAGCGGAAAGCCGGGGCTGAAGCTCCTTGACAACTTCTGCCGCTGGAGCGGCCTTTCCTAGAAACTGGATCTGCAATGCTCAGCAAACGCATCATACCCTGCCTGGACGTTCGTGACGGCAGAACGACCAAGGGGATCAAATTCAAGGAAAATGTCGATATCGGCGACCCGGTGGAAATGGGACGTTTCTACTACGAACAGGGCGCCGATGAAATCGTGTTCTATGACATTACCGCATCGAGCGACCGGCGTCCCATCATGCTCGATGTGGTTCGCCGGGTGGCGGAGACCATCTTTATCCCGTTTTCGGTCGGAGGGGGCATTCGCACTCTGGAGGACATGCGCGAGGTTCTGCTTGCCGGTGCGGAAAAAGTTTCGGTAAACTCCGCGGCCGTGCAAAATCCGGACATCATTCGGCAGGGGGCCGAAGCTTTCGGTAACCAGTGCATCGTTTTGGGCATGGATGTGAAGAAGGTGGGGGCTTCGGAGAAGATTCCCTCCGGGTATGAAATCGTCATAAACGGAGGCAGAACTCACATGGGAATCGATGCCCTGTGGTGGGCCAGGGAAGCCGAACGACTCGGAGCCGGCGAGATCTGTCTCAACTCGATAGACGCCGACGGCACCCGGACCGGTTACGAGCTCGAACTGACGCGGCTGATTTCCACCTCCGTTCGCATACCGGTCATCGCATCGGGGGGGGCCGGGGAACCGCAGCACCTTCTGGACGTTTTCGAGCAGGGCTGCGCCGACGCCGCGCTCATCGCCTCTATGGTTCACTACGGGACCTATACCATCGGAGGGATAAAAGAATTTCTCTCACAAAAAGGGGTAGGGGTTCGACGTTCGTGGTAAAAGGCAATCCGCCGGCCTAGACGAGTTGCCTTTTCCAGAAAACGAGCAGCCCCTCTTTTCCGAAGCTTGCCTGCACCAACTCCCAACCCTCCAGTCCGCCTTCGTTTAGAAGACTCTCCATCTTCCTTATCTGCTCGGAAGGGACCATCTCCGCGCTACAGCTTCCATCCCGGGAACAAAACAGAACGATTTCCCGGAACGTTTCGGCCGGATGGAGGGTAACCTTATATTCAAAATTGTTCATGTACTGTTCTCCTGGAATCATTCCCCGTGGAAGCTGGAAACGGGAAGGGAAGGCCGCTTCATGGCGGCCACCCCGATTCCCCTCGACTTGAGGATTATATCCACCCCCGCCGAATTCCTCAATGGCCCGACGCAAAGAGATTTCAGCCTATCGGACTAGCCTACATGCCTGTGTCCGATCCTGGCGCGGCGCGCGCTGCTGTGTCTTTTCTTTACGGCCGTCTTGACCCTGGTACGGCTGTGGACGGCGAGCTTGCGCCTCTTTTCGCGCATCCGCAGGGACTTGGGCGCGGCCTTTACCGCTTTTGCGTGGATCGCTTTCCTGCGGAGGGTCGTAAGTTTTCTTCCCTTTGCGACGGCGTGTTTGGAAATAAAGGCTCGGCGCCTGGCGGCATGTGTTGCCGTTCTGCTTACAACCCTGGGCTTCACGCCATGACGGCTCTGTTCTTTTCTTTCGCTCAAAGCCAGCCTGGTTGGGGCTATGCGCTTGCCGTGGGCCAAGGCTCTCAGCCGATTCCGGGAAGCCGTCACGGTTCTCGCTCTGAGAACCTGCCTGCGGGCGACCCGTCGCGAGCGCCCGGTTGGTGCTTGCCGGACCATGCGTGCCGGCTGGATTTTTCGATGGGCGACCCTGCACATCCGGGCGGACGGCGAGCGCGGGTAGTGGCCCACCGCGTAGCAGGGGCCTCCGATTTCCCGGTAGGCATTTTCAATCAGGCTTTCGACATCCACGCGTCGGATCCCCGGGCTCTGCGCGCCCAAAACGACGGCAATTATTCTGGTGTTGTCCCGCATGGCGGTCGCAGAGATATTGAAGCCCGAGGCGCAGACAAAGCCGGTCTTCAGACCGTCTACCCCCGGGCAGACGCCCAGAAGGTTGTTGGGGTTGTGATCCGTTTTGCCCTTGTATGTAAAGGATCGCATCGAACTGATCGCGAGCGCGTCGGGGAAGCGGCGAATATAGGCGATAGAGGCCTTCATGATGTCTCGTGCGGTAGTGAGTTGCCCCTGGGCGGGCAGGCCGTTGGGTGTCACAAAATGGGTATGGGTCATTCCCAGTTCGCGCGCCTTGGCGTTCATCATGGCGACGAAATGGGGCACCGTTCCGCCGAGGTATTCGGCCATGGCCACAGCGGCGTCATTTCCCGATTCTATGGCCATTCCGTGGATCAGTTGCGAGACGGTGACTACATCGCCTGCTCGCAGCCCCATCCGGACATTGGGCATGGAGGCGGCATACCGGCTGACTCGAACCCTGTCGGAAAGGCTGATCTGTCCGGACTCTATGGCTTCCCAGGTCAGATACAGGGTAACAATCTTGGTAAGAGAAGCCGGTGGGATTAGCTCGTCGGCGTTTTGCTCGTAGAGCACCTTGCCCGACGCCATGTCATAGACGATGGCCGAGCGGGCGTTGACCCGCTGAAATTCGGCATGTGAAATGGTTGGAAGAAATGAGCAGAAAGAAAACAGCATAAAAAACCATACGAACTGCCCCTTGCCCCGCATCTGAACCTCTCCTCTTCTGTTGTTTCCGACCTCGAGAAATGAGGCCAACGCGTTACTGCGACTCCCAACTCTTTGCCCCCGCGATCCCGCTTTTGGTGATCCGAAGATTGTGTATCTATGGAGAGGTAGCGACTTTTTGTCAATCGAAATTACCTGATTTTCCATCTAAAAGTCGATGTAGAGAATAATTTTATTTTGGGAAACTTCCTTTTGCATAAAGAACCCTTCTTTTGATATATACTTCGCCATCTCTGGATAAACCGGGAGTGAAAGGGGAGCGCGAAATGTTCGGCCGGATGATGGATTTTCTCGCCAAAGACATGGCAATGGATTTGGGTACGGCGAATACCCTCATATATGTCAAGGGAAAGGGTGTTGTTCTTGACGAACCATCCATGGTAGCCACGACGAAAAATTCCGGCGAGGTGATCGCTATCGGGCGGGAAGCGAAAAACCTGGCGGGTCGGCACACGCGCGGAACGGTCATTACCCGACCGATGCGCGACGGGGTGATCTACGACTTCGAGTTGGCCTCCTTCATGGTCCGTTCCTTTCTGGGAAAGGTATTCCGGCGTTTCCCCCTCTCCAAACCCAAGCTGGTCGTAGCCGTTCCCGTGGGAATCACTTCCGTGGAGAAGCGCGCGGTGATCGAGGCCGCCGATATGGCCGGCGCCGGCAAGGTGTACCTCATCGAAGAGCCGATGGCGGCTGCAATCGGGGCGGGGCTTCCCATCGACCAACCCGCGGGGCAGATGGTGGTCGATATCGGTGGGGGGACTACCGAGGTCGCCATAATCTCCAAGTTCGCCGTCTCCTGCAGCGAGTCGCTCCGGGTGGCCGGCGATGAAGCCAACGATGCCATCTGCAACTATATCCGGCAGAAACACAGCGTGGCGATAAGTGAAATGATGGCCGAAGTCATCAAGATGAAAATCGGCTCCGCGGTGCCCTTGAAGAAAACACTCGAGATAAAGCTTCGGGGTAAAGACCTCGCCAGCGGGATGCCGAAAATCATAACCATCACCGATGCCGACGTAAGACAGGCGATGCGTGAGCCGACGCTGGCGATCATTGAAGCGGTTCGCCGTGTGCTGGAAAAGGCTTCGCCCGATCTGGCGGCCGATGTGGCTGAAAACGGCATCTGGCTGGCCGGGGGCGGGGCGCTCCTAAAAGGACTTCGCGCACTCATCAACCAGGCCGTGGGACTCGATGTGATCCAGACCGAAGACCCTCTTCGGGCCGTGATTCGCGGGGCCGGATCGGTAACCGAGCATTTCGATCATTACCGCGACGTCTTTTTGAACTGATAGCTTTTAGTTTTTAGTTGCTAGTTGCCAGTTGTTGGTTGCTGGTATCTGACTATCCATTTTTTTCGGATCGTGCCCGGATAAGCTCGGCCGCGATGCTCACCGCGATCTCCTCGGGGGTCTCGGCACCTATCTCAAGTCCGATCGGGCACCTCACCCGCTCGAGGCTCTCCTGGCTAACGCCCTCGGAAAGAAGCGCTGCATAGACACCGGTGCGTTTTCGACGGCTTCCGATCATTCCGATATAGGCCGCGTTCGTTCGAATCGCCTGCGCGAGAACGGTCTTGTCGTGGCTGTGGCCGCGGGTGACAATCACCAGGTAGCTCTCGGGCCCGATCGGTAAAGCCTGCAACGCCTTGTCGAATCCGGAGGTCACGCGCACCTCGTCAGCTGTGGGGAAGCGCTCCCGATTGGCGAATTCGGCCCTGTCATCCAGCACAATGGTGCGAAATTCCATGCGTGAGGTGAGTCGGGCCAGTTCCCGGGAGACATGCCCGGCGCCGAAGATGAAAACGGACCCCCTGGCACACATGGCTTCAACCAGGTAGCGGTTGCCGTCCAAGGGGAGGATAGCGGTCGAGCGATTTTCTCCAAATGCGCTTACGATGCGCCTGGCAACGGGGGTGGCGGCTTCGGTGTCGCCGATGACCGAGCCATCCTGGCGAAGAACGAAGCGCTTCAAAGGACCCGAGGGGGTTGACTCCGGCAGCAGCGCTACCGAAAGAATGCGCCTGCCCGCCTCCATTTCTTCCACCACGGCTTCGTAGCGAGCTGCGGCCCCGGGGGTGAGCGCGAGGTGCTCGATGAGCACCGAAAGCCGGCCGCCGCAGATAAGATCCATATCCGCCCCGGCGCCTCCGGTCAAATCGTAGTCGCGCACTATCGCCCCCGATTTTGTCCGGATCTCTTCGGCCGTCTGGATGACTGCCGCCTCCACCTTACCGCCGCCGATCGTGCCCCGGATCCGACCGTCGGGACGAATTACCATTTGCGCACCCATCGATCGCGGGGTAGAGCCCTGGTTGGTGAGAATGGTTGCCAGCACCAAATCCTCGCCCCGTCCAAGCAGTTCCAAAATGTCCCGTTCGATCCGTTTCATCGCCGTAAACCTTTCCCCTTGTAATCGATTAGAGCGCCACTGCTGCAGGATTCAACAGCTTTTGCCAAAGGAGCAGATCGGGTAGCGGCACTCTGCGCACCCTGCGCACAAGCCTCCGTGTCCCATCGCCACAATGTCGGCCCGAGTAAGGGTCTCTCCGGCCACGATCCGGGGGACCGTCAGGTCGAACACACTGGCGCGGTAGTACATGACACATCCGGGCAGCCCCACTACCGGGACGCCCTGGATATAGGCCAGCATGAACATGGCACCCGGAAACGTGGGCGCACCATAGCTCACCACCTCGCCTCCAGCGGAGCGGATGGCTGTAGGGGTCTGGTCGTCGGGGTCCACCGACATGCCCCCCGTGACCGCTACCAGGCCTGCCCCCCTTTCCAAAAATCCGTGGATGGCGGCAACCGTCTTTTCCACCTCGTCGGCCACCAGGACCTGTCCCATGACCGTACAGCCCAGTTCGGCAAATTTGGTTCGTAACACCGGGCCGAATTTGTCTTCGATCCTGCCCGAAAACACCTCGGAGCCTGTGGTCACGATCCCCACCTGGAGCGGGCGGAAAGGGCGAACCGAGACCACCGGTCCGGACTCCCGGCAAATTCTTTCCACCTCTTCGATCTTTTCTTCCCGGGTCATCAATGGAATGATCCGCGTACCCGCGACAGTACGTTCCGCACTCACCTGCTGGTTGGTGTGAAGAGTGGAAAAAACGATCTCCTCGATCGAATTGATGCGCAAAAGGGCCTCAACGTTTACCTTCAAAAGCCCGGGGGCCACGGCCGAAAGGTTCACCCGGCCCTCGGCCGGATCGCTCAGCGCTATGCCGGGGCCCGCCGAAGCTCCGGCGATGCGCAAAGCCGCGTCGTCTTCGTGAATCCAGCCCTCTTTCAATTCAAATACATACAAATGCTCTTTGCCCAGATTCTTCAGCAAAGGAATGTCCTCAGCCTGGACCCGATGGCCCTTGCGGAACGCCCGCCCCTTGAATTCGCCCGGAACGATCCGGGTGATATCATGACAGAGCACCATCCCTACCGCCTCTTCCACGCGTACCTGTTTCATCGAAACTCCTGAATGCCTCTCTTGTGTTTCGTTCCGCCTCAACCTCTTCCGGATCGTACCGTTACAGCTTCCAAATATCTCCCCGGGCGCATAAAGTCAATGAACAGTGCGAACAGTGAGCAGTGATGAGTGAGCGGTGGGACCCCTGGTCGGCGACCTGCTTTTTCTGTTCACTGCTCTCACGGTTCACTGCTCACTGCCTTTTTCATTGCCCTGGCGCTAAACTTTGCAGCGTCGATAACAAACCTTTCATGGTATCCCTCGCAGATCTTATCGATCCCGTCGTCAGCTTCGAGAAAGAAGGTGAGCTTGCGTCCTTCGACTGTTTCGAGCCTTCCCCGTATCTGCACGGTCAACCCCGGCGGGGTCGCAGCGGTATGAGTCACATTTATCCCCGTCCCCACGGTCTGCTCCAGGGGCCAGTCGATGTGTGGGTTTACAGCCCGGATGCAGGCCCATTCGAGCAGACCCACCATGAAGCCTGTCGCAAATACCCTTGGCATCGATTGAAACTCTTCGGATTCCGGATACAGGCGCGGCACGGTCTTTTCCTCCGAAACGAGGAAGCTGAACTGAAACGTGAGGCCGGGCGCAAGGCTTTCTTTCATCGCACATCTCCTTTTGTCGGCGGGATCGAAAACAGCCTGCTTCCTGGACAGGCGTCTCGAACATATGCTATGGATAAAAAATAAGTCAAAGTAATTTTTCTTATAGAAACATTAACGGGGCTTATAAATATGGAGTGGCAACAGATCGTCGGCTTCTACCATGTGGTGAAACGGCAAAGCTTTACCAAGGCTGCGGAAGCTACTTTGAGGAGCCAGTCGGCCCTCAGCCAGCAAATCAAGGCGCTCGAAGAAGAATTCGAATGCCGCCTGATAGAACGAGCGGGCAAGCGAAACCTGCGGCTCACCCCGGAGGGGGAGCTCTTCTTTCACTTTGCTGAACAGGCATTGCAAGGCAGCGAGAATTTTCATGAGAGTCTCGAAACCCTCAGGAAAGGCAGGCGGGGGAGGCTAAGATTCGCTGCGCCCTATACAACGCTCTATCATCTTCTGCCAGAGGCGGTGCAGCAATTCAAGCGCAGATTTGCCGACGTGGAACTCACCCTGCTCGACAGGCCCCAGAGCGTTGTGATTGAGCTGGTTCGAAGCGGCGACATCGACTTTGGCGTGACCCTGGAGAAGGCGGTGCCCGGGGAGCTTGCGGGTGTGCGCTGGAAGCCGGTCGAAACCGTCGTGCTGGCGCCCCCGGGCCATCCCCTCTGCGCACTGAAGCGGGTGGGCCTGAGGCAACTTGCCAAATATCCCCTCATCCTGCCGCCGGAGCATCTGCAGCATGCCGGGCGCATGCTCCTGGAGGAGCAATTCCGCAGAGAGGGGATCGAGTACCGCGTAATCATGGAGTCTTCCAATGTCGAACTGAGCTCGGTCTACGTCGAACTGGGGCTCGGCGTGGCCTGCGCTTCGATCGTCAGGGAAGGAACGCAGCTCGCTTCGCGAAATCTTCGGTTTTTGTCCCTGAGCCATCTTTTCAAACCCGAGTTCCTCGCGCTCGTCATGAGAAAAGAGAAGGTGATGGGTGCCCACATGCAGGCATTTATCCAGTTGCTTGTGGAGGCCTGAAAGTGGACCACGGATGATCCCTTTTCCCTCCACTCAAATTGGCAAATCGCACCGGAAATCTTCCGCAGCCATGGCTTCCAAAATTCCTATGGAACCATTTACCATGCTGTTGAGTTTTGCATACTTTTGGATAAGCTCTCGATGGGGATCGAGCGGGTTTTCGCTCCCGAGGCCCATCATTTCGAAGCGGTGGAAAGCGTGCAACAGCGAGTTGCCCGGGAATCCGTCCTCACCGATTTTTCCCGCATCCGGAAGGTTTCCGGCGAGCGCGGCCTGGTAAAGTGTTTTCAAGGTCTCATGATAATGGGAGCTTAGAGATGCATACTCAGTTCGGACTGCTTCCATTCTCGATCTGAAGGATTCCAGCGCCAGGAGTCTCGCTCCGAATCCGGCGAGAAATCTTTCATCAAGCTCCAGCCCCAGTGCGTTTTCCCAGAGTATTCGATGCAGAAAAGCGTACTGGTATCTTTCGGAGATATTTTCCGCCACCGGTACGTAGATAAGAGTCCCGTTGGAAAGGAATCGCGACTCGTAGACTGAAAGGTTTGGAAACTCGGGCAGGGGCTCCGTTCGGCCGAAAAGCATCCTCTCTGCGCTCGCTTGTACCTCTTCTACACGCAGGTAGTCTCTGCACCAGGTCTCCCGGCACCTGTCTTTGAGGCAGGGCGTGCACTCGGTTTCGACCTGCAAAACCAGGTGCCCCTCGCCAAAGGGAGCGGTTTCCCCGAAAAAGGCGGTCGAAAAGTAGAGCCCCAGGACACGGGTTCCCACCGCCGCGGCAATGTGGGCGGTCCCCGTATCGTTACTTACGAGCAGATCGCATTTTTTGAGAATGGCGGGCAGATCGCTCACACGGGTTTTTCCGATCAGGTTGACTGCCGGTATGGGTGCTTTGCGCAAAAACTCCTCTCCCAACCCGGTCTCTCCAGGGGCGCCGAGTAAAACCGCCTCCACGTCGGGATGGTCCGTCAAAGCCTCTCCCAGACGTGCAAAATGGCTGACGGGCCATGCCCGGTGCGGCTGATTCGCGCCCATCTGAAAAGCAACCAGTTTGCCGCGACGTTTCCAGCCGTGTTCGACCAGGAGTTGCTCGGCGCCTCTTACTTCTTCTTCTCCGGTCTCGAGCCACTTCTCCATGGCCTGGTGGCGCAGGCCGCCCATCCCTATATGGATGTCGACCAGATTCAACAGGTTTTGCGCCCGGTTGTTCCTGTCGGTTGCGACGGAAAAGAGGTACTTGCCCCAGTTTCCCTGCAGCGAAACTCGGCCTTCATTGTCTTGAACCAGCCCCGATTTTTTCCGGCTTCGGATGTTGTAGCAGAGGGAGGCGGAGAGTAAATCATGCGTCAGATTAATGACAAGATCGTAGCTCTCCCGCAGTTCGGCGATCTCGAGGAGGAAACGCAAACCGGTGGACGAATTTTCCCGCGAGCGCAGTTTTTTATAATAGCCATAGGGGATGGAGACGAACCGATCGACCGGGACAACGCTCCCCAGCAGTTGTGCAGGCTCCCGGATGCAAAGAAGGGTGATTTCACAGGGGAACTTTTCATCCCTGAGCCGCTTGAGGAGCGGCAGGCTCTGCACGACATCACCCATCCGGCCCATTTGGATAACGAAAAATTTGGCGCGTTCTTTCACCGTCCCGGCATGCTCCCGAAGGTATCGACTCGATGGACTCGCACCATCGGGGAGAAAAAAAGCAAGATGCATGCCAGGGTCGGGATGTTCGGGGATTGTTTCCGGCGAGGTTGATTTTTCTGCGCTCTCGGGGAAAAGGGCGGGGGGCTGTCGCCCCCCGGATTTGTGTCTTAGGACTTTACAAAAATCTGTATCTTTGCCTTCGATTTTAGTCCGTCTATGTACGCAGGCAGAGCTTTTTGCATCTTTTGGGCTTTCAGATGCTCTTCGATCTGGCCCTTGATTTTGTCGAAAGGTACCGTTGCCGGCGGCTTGATGGCGGTAACCTTGATCAGGTGATAGCCAAAGCGGGTCTTGACGATGCCGCTCATCTGGCCCGGCTTGAGCGCAAAGGCGGCGTTGGCGAAGGAAGGCACCATCTGATCTTTGGCAAAGTAGTTGAGATCTCCCCCGTTTGCCCGCGAGCCCGGGTCTTCGGAGACCTGCTTTGCCACGGTGGCAAAATCCGCGCCTTTCAGGATGCGCTTCTGGATCTTCTTGATTTTGGCAAGCGCCTCGGCCTTTTGCTTCGCGGTGGCGTTTTTGTCCACTTTTATCAGGATGTGGCTGGCCCGTACCATTTCAGGTGTCTTGAACAGGTTCGGATTGCTGTCGTAGAACGTTTTCACTTCCTGAGGCGTAACCGCTACCTTGGACCCCAGTTCCTGGTCGATCAGCTTCTTGATGCTCAGCTCCGTCGCCATGTAATTTCGAAAATCGGCTTCGGTCATGTCCATTTGCTTGAGGGAAGCCGCGAAGTTCTGCGGGGTGGTGGATTTTTGGATGGCATCCATGGAGGCCTTGACCTGGGCCGGGTCCGCCTTGATGCCTTTCTTTTCCGCTTCCTGTTTGAGAAGTTCGCGGGCGATCAGGCTGTCCAAAATTCTCGTTTTCAGGGTGGCGGTCTGCTTGGGGTCAACCTTTTGCCCCGTCAGGCTAAGCTGGCTCATGATGCGGTTTACCCGCGCGGTATAAGCGGACATCGCAATCGGTTTGCCGTTCACCGTGGCGGCTGCCTGTCCGGTCGCAGCGGATGCGGCGAGCGATACCGAATAGCTGCAGCCGATCAGAAGCGCGATGGATGCGAGCATGGAAAAAGTTGTCAGCCAAGATTTCTTCATCTAAATTCTCCTCAATGGAAGATTGCGTAAATGGAATATACTCTGAAAAGAGGCCAGTTTGCTTTCCAACTTTTCAGTTCTCGCATGAAAGCGGTCCGGAGTCAATAAGCCTGTTTTGCGACTTGGAGATTTCCGGGGCCGCCGGGCGAGAGGAGAGATTTTCCTGGTTTTGGCGTGGAAATATTGGTGCGATCCTCTATATTTATTTTGCTTTGCGGGCAATACAATCGCAAGAGGGGAGAAACGGAGTGTTTGTCGGGGAAATCGGAGAGTTCGGACTGCTGGAGCGGATATCGGCGGTGCTGCCCAAAAGGGCGGCCGGAGTGATCGAAGGGATAGGCGACGATGTTGCGGTCCTCGATGTCTCGGGGCCCGAGTACCTGCTCGCCACCTGCGATATCCAGGTCGAAGGAGTTCATTTTACGCGGGAGGCCATCACGGCCTACCAGTTGGGGCGAAGGGTTGCGGCGATCAATGTGAGCGATATTGCCGCAAAGGGCGGCGATCCGCGCTGGGCGCTCGTCTCGCTCGCTCTTCCGGGGGATATCGAAGTCGGCTGGGTGGAGGAGTTGTATCGCGGAATGCGGGAGGAGACCGCGCTTGCGGGCGCCTCGGTTGTCGGGGGGAATCTGAGCGGGATGAAATCGGTGGTGGTTGTGGATTTTACACTCCTCGGGGCCGTCGCTCCGGAGCGGTTCGTGCGGAGGAGCACGGCTCGCGCCGGAGACGCCGTTCTTCTCACGGGGGCGGCAGGGGAGTCCCGGGCGGGGCTTGCGCTGATTCGACGCCCGGATCTGAAACTGAGTTCTTCTGCCCGGCGCAGGCTTACTCAGAGGCATTTGTGCCCGCGGCCGCGCCTGGCCGAAGGCAGACTTCTGGCCCGCTCCGGTTTGGTTACAGCGATGATGGACGTAAGCGACGGGGTCGTGGGAGATCTTTTGCATATCTGCGAGGCGAGCGGCAAGGGGGCCGAGATCGAGGCTGCCCGCCTTTCTATTAGCCCCGATCTCGCCCGGGTCGCCCGGGCTGCTGGGGCGGATCCTCTGGAATGGGCCCTTTCGGGAGGCGAGGATTACGAATTGTTGTTTACTGCCGCCCCCGAAGATGTCCCTGTTTTGGAAAAAATGGTACTGGAGGCTACCGGGACTGCCTGCGCGCAGATAGGTGTGATTTCTACCGGGGCCGGTGTCGTGCTGCGCCTCGCTGATGGAACGCGGATCGATCCGGCGGTCAAAGGCTGGGACCATTTCGGGAGATAGATGTGAAAATACCACGGGCGCTTACGATTGCCGGCTCCGATTCGAGCGGGGGAG
Source organism: Syntrophobacteraceae bacterium (assembly GCA_049964955.1). GTDB lineage: Bacteria > Desulfobacterota > Syntrophobacteria > Syntrophobacterales > Syntrophobacteraceae > SbD1. The sequence continues at coordinate 15,914 of JBMFWU010000009.1, read as the reverse complement.
CAGGCATTCAGGCCGATCTCAAAACCTTTGCCGCGCTCGGCGTCTACGGGACGTGTGCCGTTACGGCCCTCACCGCCCAAAATACGCTCGGAGTGGGTGGGATTTTCCCGGTAGACCCCGATTTCGTTTCCTCCCAGATCCGTTCGGTGGTTCTCGATATAGGGGTTGACGCCGTCAAAACAGGCATGTTGTGCAATGGAGCGATCATTTCGCGGGTCGCCTCCGAGGTCCGGGAGCTGGGGCTCGAAAACCTGGTCGTCGATCCGGTGATGATCGCAACGAGCGGGGCGCGGCTCCTCGCGGAAGACGCCGTGGAGGCCCTTGTCACCAAATTGTTCCCGCAGGCCCTGGTGGTTACCCCCAACCTGCAGGAAGCGGGAGTGCTTGCGAATGTGCGGGTCGAGAGCGCAGAGGATATGAGGCGCGCGGCCGTAGAGCTTTGGCGTCTGGGGTGCCGCTACGTGGTTTTAAAAGGCGGCCACCTCCCGGGAGACCCCGTCGACCTGCTCTATGACGGCAGAACGTTTCATGAATATCGCGGTGTTCGCCATGAAACCCGCCATACGCACGGTACCGGATGCACGTTCGCTTCGGCTGTGGCGGCCTGTCTGGCACGCGGCCAAACGATCGAGGAGGCCGTTGCCGAGGCCAAAACTTTTGTCGACGGGGCTATCGCCAACGGGTTGCCTCTGGGGCGCGGGGCGGGACCTCTCCATCATTTCTATGGGTTCTACGGGTTCGAATAGCCTGGACGTCAATAACAGCTGGTTGTAATCCCAAACCAATTGGTATATAAGCGATCATCAATTCCAAATTTCCTAAAACCCTATCAGGCACTATTCAGCGGACTTTCAGATCAGGTCGGAGGTCTTGCGTAGGGGAGTTCTCATGAAGAATCCGATTCGGGTGTTGCTCATCAATGATGACCGGGAGGATTTTCTCATTGTTTCGCACATGCTCTCGGAGGCCGAGTACACCAGATTCAAACTCGATTGGGTCCAGACCTACGAAGCGGGGCTCGAGGCGATCTGCGGACGGGGCCACGATGTCTATCTGCTCGATTACTTCATGGGGCGCCATAACGGTCTTGAGCTTTTGGAGCGGGTAGTCGAAACAGGGTGCAAGGCGCCGGTGATCTTCCTTACCTCTCATGGAAACTATGCGGTCGATCTGAAGGCCATGGAGGCGGGGGCGTCCGATTACCTCATCAAGGGCCAGTTCACAGCGCCCGTTCTGGAGCGCTCCATCCGCTATGCCATAGCGAGCAAGCGTAGCGAAGAAGAGCTCAAAGCCTCCAGGGAAGAGCTCAAGCTGCTCGCTTCCCAACTCCTTCGCGCTCAGGAAGATGAGAGGAAAAGGATCGCCATGGAGTTGCACGACTCCATCGGCTCCTCGCTTAGCGCCGTGAAGTTTTGTATCGAAAACGTGGCCTGCCGGTTGGACGAAAACCCCGAGGTTCGCGCCCCCCTCATGACGCTTTCGCGCGCCATGGAGCAGGCCATCGACGAGGCCCGCCGCATCATGAGCGATCTTCGCCCCTCCATGCTCGACGATCTCGGGATCATTTCCACTATCAGCTGGTTTTCCCGGGAGTTTGAAAACATCTACTCCGGCATCGGGGTGGAAAAGCTCGTGCGCATCGAAGAGTCCCAGGTCCCGGAAAACCTCAAGATCATCATCTTCCGAATCATACAGGAAGCGATGAACAACGCGGCAAAGCACAGCGGGGCGGCAAAAATTTCTCTGAGCCTTTCGTTCGAAAATGGGTCGATCGTCTTGTGCGTGAGCGACGACGGGATCGGGTTGAATGGGGCCGGAGCAGTCTCCGGAGGCCGCCGTTCAGGTTTTGGCCTCACCTCCATGCGCGAACGCGCCGAGTTGTCGGGAGGAAAGTTCGAGATCGAATCGGGCCGGGATTCGGGCACCACCGTCAGGGCCTGCTGGGTGATTTGACTAACTGTCCCTCTGGTTTCTGCCCCGGAACACCAGCTTGAGGGGGGTCTTATCGAGCCCGAAGCTCTCCCGGAATTTGTTCGTCAGGAAGCGCTGGTAGGAAAAATGGACGCTTTCGGGGGAATTGCAGAATAGAACGAAGGTGGGGGGGCGGGTGCTTGCCTGGGTCGCGTAGAAGAATTTGAGCCTTCGGCCGCGCACCATGGGCGGTTCATGGGCGCCGATGGCTTCCCGCAGCCCCCGATTGAGGATGCCGGTAGAAATTCGACTGTTGTACTGGGCGAAAACCTCGCGCACTGCCGGGAGCACCTTCTGGGTGCCCTTTCCTGTGAGGGCCGAAAAGGTGAGAATCGGGGCGAAGGGCATAAAGCGGAAGCGGTATTGGAGATCTTCCAAAAAGTCCTTTCTGGACTTGGGGTTCGAGTCGAAGGCATCCCATTTGTTCACGCCGACGATGCAGGCGCGCGTTCGGTCCTGGATATAGCCCGCAATGTGGAGGTCCTGGTCCGCCGGACCCTCGACGGCATCTATCAACAGTATGCAGACGTGGCTCTTGTCTATGGTTTGAAGCGCCTTGATGATGCTTATTTTTTCGAGCTTTTCCCTGGTCTTGCCCTTCCTTCGTATCCCGGCGGTGTCGATCAGCACGTATTTGCCTTTATCCCGCTCGAAGGGGGTGTCGACCGCATCGCGCGTAGTTCCGGCAAGGGGGGTCACCAGGACGCGCGGCTCTCCCAGAATTCGATTCACCAGGGTCGATTTGCCCACGTTGGGGCGCCCCAGGATGGAGATGCGGGTCTCCGGGGACTCCTCGTCCGGCGGCTCTGCGGGTTCGCCGAGAAGTTTTACGATGTCGGAGAGAAGATCTCCCACTCCGAAACCGTGCGCAGCACTTACCGGATAAATCTCTTCGACTCCCAGGGCGTAAAAATCGGCCAGACGCCCCTGTTGTTCCGGTCCGTCGATCTTGTTTACCGAAAAGAAAGTCGGCTTGGAGGCCCGGCGCAGGATGTCGAAAAGCGAGGAGTCCTCGGGCTGAAGCCCGGCCCTGCCGTCGGCCACGAATAGCAGAATATCGGCTTCTTCGATGGCGTTAAAGATCTGCTCCCGCGCGCCCTTGTCGAAAATGGAGGCCTCCCCGCTTACAAACCCGCCCGTATCGACGATCGTAAAACTCTTCTCATCCCACGTGGCGCGCGCATAGTTTCTGTCCCGGGTGACCCCGGGCAGGTCGTCTACCAGCGCCTGGCTGCTTTTGCTGATCCGGTTGAAAAGAGTCGATTTGCCCACATTGGGTCTTCCAATGATTGCGATTATCGCCATGTACGATTAGCCTTGTTGAATGGTGACTCGTCAGTAAGAGGGCAGTAGGGGGGATTTACGTGCGGGTATCGGGCGCCGGATATCGGGTATCGGATGACTCGACCGCTTTTTCCCGGGCCGTCCGATATCCGACATCCGCCCTCCGATCTATCGCCTCAGTTGGCCAGGGCGCCTTCAAGCTTATCGAGTATCCTTTTGGGAACCGGATAGGCGTCTTTTATCAGGTAGAGGCCCAGCACCATCGGATCGAAAGAAATCGCTTCGGCGACCTGCGCTACGCTCATTCCTTTTTCTTCCATCTTCTCAATCAATTTCAGTTTTTGTTCCATTTCGGGCTCCTGTTTGGTGGAATTCAAAAACGTAGACAATATTGCACAAATCGAGCAGAGAAGGCAAGAGTCGAGTAGGTCGGGGTGAGCCCCGCGAACCCCGACTCGAAAACCGCTCGGAGATGACTCGCCCCACCCCTGAAAAAAGTGAAGGCCATAAGGGGTTGCCTTATGGCCTTCTTAACTGTGGAGACTCACGACGATTCGATTGGAACAGCAACGATTCAGCTTGAATGTGACCCCTCATCGGGATCGATTCTCACGGGAGCTTGAGAGGGAGCGGCGAAGGGATGTCGAAAATGTTACGAGCGTGAACAGGAACAGCAGTCAATCTTCAGCTTTCTCCTTGAGCATCCGTTTTCACCAGGAAATGTCAGTGCAACAAGAGTCGAGTCTCCTCGTTATGCCGGATTCCAAACAGGCGGAGCGCAGAGCGAATTCAAAGTCAACGAGGTCAAAGGGTTTCTGCAGGAACGTTTGGATCTTCACCCGATCCAGAGTCTCAGCTACAACTTGAAAGTCGAATTCAGAAAGAACGATCGCATTGATTCCAGGGTCAACATGGTTGAGTTGCTTGACTAAGGAGCATCCGTTCGCATCGGGAAGATGATATTCCAGGATAACCACACGAGGAGCAGCACTTTGAGCGAGAGCAAGAGCTTGAGCAGCGGTTGAGCAGCTTCGAAAAGGATATCCGGCCGTATTGAGGTAATTTTCCAAAGAGCGTCTAAACGGGGCATCATCTTCAACAAGAAGCACAAGATTTTCAACTGGCACTATCGCCTCCGTTGGCCGTCTCTTAGTGCAAGCGGTGTGCCAGGGCTCCCGCGAAGCGCGAAAGCCTCGTAACGAACCGGTTTGCAATCCGGGGGGCGTGTGCACGGAGGAGGCATCGTGAACAATATTGTGCACTGAAGGAGAGACTCAAGGTCGAAAAGGGAAGAAAAAGGTGTTTTGTTACCATGGGTTATGTGCGATATGGAGGATATTGTTCACGCCGCCCGAGAAGTGGAGGATTTTGTTCACTCGTGGGGGATGCGCTCGAGGGGCCGGAAAAATCATTGCAATTTTTCCTCTCATTCCGGATCATTCGCTTCCCGCTTCCCGCTTCCCGCTTCCCGCTTCCCGCTTCCCGCTTCCCGCTTCCTGCTTCCTGCTTCCTGCTTCCTGCTTCCTGCTTCCTGCTTCCTGCTTCCTGCTTCCTGCCGGATCATTTTCCTTCCAGCTCGATCCCATATTTTTTGAGGCGATAGAGGAGCACGTGGCGGGGGAGCTTGAGGAAACGAGCCATTTTGGCCTTATTGGCCCCGCATTTTTCGCGCGCCTGGAGGATTACCTGTTTTTCCAGTTCCTCGAGGCCCAGTCCTCCATCGGGCAGTACGATATTCAATTTTTCCGATAGGTCCGGGCCCTTTTCGCCGGGGTCCTGGTCGAGGAAGCTCAAGTGCCGCCCCAGGATCGTGTCGTCGTTTTCCAAAAGAACGACTCGTTCTATGCTGTTTCGCAGTTCGCGCACATTGCCGGGCCACGAGCGGCTCAAGAGGAGCTGCTCGGCCTTGGGGGCAAAACCCCGGAATTTTTTCCCGTACTTATCGTTAAACTCCTCCATGAACACCCGGGCAAGAGGCAGGATGTCGTCTCTCCGCTCGCGCAGGGCGGGCAGGTTGATTCGGATCGTAGAGAGCCGGAAAAAGAGGTCTTTTCGAAAACCGCCCTCCTCGGCCACCTGCCACAGGTCCCGGTTGCAGGCAGAAACGATGCGGATGTCCACCTTTTTTTTTCGCGTGCCCCCGATGGGGAAAAATTCCTTTTCTTCCAAGACGCGCAGCAGCTTGGCCTGGATTTCGGGATGCAGATCGACCACTTCGTCCAAAAAGAGGGTGCCTCCGTCGGCTACTTCGAGCAACCCCTCTTTTCCTTCGAGCTTTGCGCCGGTAAACGCCCCCTTTTCGTAGCCGAACAGTTCGCTTTCGATGATTTCGGTGGAAAAAGCGGCGCAGTTAAGAGCAACGAAGGGATACTGCGCCCTGGGGCTCTTGGTGTGTATGAGTCGGGCAAAGAGTTCTTTTCCGGCCCCGGTTTCCCCCTGGATCAAAACGCCGGCGTCGCGGCTCTGCGCGCTCTTTACGGCAAGCATCTGCGCTTCGACAAACGTCTGGTCCCTGCCGATCATCCGGCCCACCCCCTGGAGCCGTTCGACTTCCTGGCGCAGCCGGGTGACCTCGTTTTTAAGGCCTGCGTATTTGAGGGCGTTTTGGATCGTCACTTCGAACTCATCGAGGTCGACGGGTTTTACCAGGTAGTCGAAAGCCCCCTGTTTTATGGCCAGCACCACGTCTTTTACCCGGTCGAAGGCGGTGATCATCACCACGGCAGGGGAGGGGCGTATTTCCTTGAATCGGGGCAGTAGATCCAGGCCGCTTGCGTCGGGCAGTCCGATATCGAGCAAAACCAGGTCGGGTTCTTCGCTCTGGGCAAGCTGCAGGCCGTTCGCCCCGGTGTCGGCCTCGATGACCCTGTGGGTCTTTTCAAGAAACCGGCGCAAGGCGGAGCGAAAGTGCGCCTCGTCGTCGACTATCAGGATCTTGTGTTTTTCACGCATGACACCCCCGCCTGGTCAAAATTCTTGGGCAATAAAAATCACTCTATTTTAAACGGGATCGGGAAAGAATTGGATAAAATTCTACGGGTGCGTTGTGCCCGGGCGTCAATTGAGCCGCGTAGCGGCGTGGGGGGGCAGGGGGCGAAAGCCCCCGCGCTTTTCCTGTCCTTGCGCCTCTTCTTGCAAGAGGGTCTGGAAAATGATACACGGGAGTGTCCGGGCGGGAGTGCTCCGGCCGCCTGCCCGTTCTGGAGATCGGCCACGGGGGTTTTCTTCGTTATTCGGAACCAATAGCTTTTTCTATTCAGGATGACCCATGGAGTTGGATGCAAGGATTTTTATCCCGGGCCACAGTGGCCTGGCGGGCTCAGCAATCTGCAGGCGCCTGGAAGCGGGGGGCTACCGGGACCTTATCGTGCGTTCCCACAGTCAACTGGATTTGAGCCGCCGGCAGGAGGTCGACGAGTTTTTCGCCCGAGAAAAACCCGAGTATGTTTTCCTGTGTGCCGCCAAGGTCGGAGGGATCCATGCCAATGACACCTACCCGGTCGATTTCCTGCTCGAGAATTTGAAAATACAAAACAATGTGATCGAGGCGGCCTTTCGCAACTCGGTGAAGGGGTTGCTTTTTCTGGGGAGTTCGTGCATCTATCCCGGGGAGGCCCCCCAGCCGCTGCGCGAAGACTATCTTCTCACCGGACCGCTCGAGCCCACCAACCGGGCGTACGCAATCGCAAAAATCGCCGGTATCGAGCTTTGTAAAGCCTTCAACCGCCAGCATCACACGCGCTTTTTGAGCGTTATGCCGACCAACCTCTACGGTCCAAACGACCGCTACGATCTGGAAAATTCCCATCTGGTCCCGGCCCTCATCCGCAAGTTCCATCTGGGAAAGCTGGCTGCGCAGAAAGACTTTGCTGCCATCGGGCGGGAGGCGTCCTGCTACGGTCCCATTCCGCGGGACATTTTAGAGGGCCTGGAAAAAGATGAGGGTCCGGAAGTTCGCCTTTGGGGAACCGGCGCCCCGATGCGCGAGCTGCTCCACTCCGACGACATGGCCGATGCCTGCGTGTTCCTGATGGAAAGAGCCGAGGGGCTTTTTGAGGGAGAGAGCGAGCGGCTTGCGGCATCTCCCGTTTTCAATGTAGGCGCCGGCAGGGATATAACGATTCGCGAACTGGCGCACACGGTGGCCGGAGTGGTCGGGTTTTCGGGGCGCGTGTCCTGGGACCCTTCAAAGCCCGACGGCACACTCCGGAAACTGCTCGACGTGAGCCGCATGCGCGAGCTGGGGTGGGAAAGCAAAATCTCCCTGGAAGAGGGGCTTCGCGCAACCTATCGGGACTATGTCTCCAAACTGAGCAGGGGGTGCAAGTGAAGTCTTTTCCCGCCTCTATCGAGGGAGTTGTGGTTTTGGAACCCAGGGTATTTTGCGACGAGAGGGGATTTTTTTTCGAAAGCTATAATAGTAAGACCCTGGCGGCTCTCGGGGTGGATATCCCGTTTGTTCAGGACAACCACTCGCAGTCCTGCCGCGGCGTTTTGCGGGGCATTCATTACCAGGTGAAGTGTCAGCAGGCAAAGCTTATTCGCGTGGTGAGCGGGGAAATCTTCGATGTGGCGGTCGACCTCAGAAGGGCTTCTTCGACCTTCGGCCGCTGGTACGGGCTTACCCTTTCGGCTGCAAACAAACGCCAGCTCTTCATTCCCGCCGGTTTCGGCCATGGTTTCCTCGCCCTTTCGGACAACTCCGAAGTTCTCTACAAGGCGAGCGATTTCTATGCCCCGGAGCATGAGAGATGTATCCGGTGGGATGATCCCGATCTTGCCATAGACTGGCCCGATGGTGGCGAAAGGATCGTTTCGGCCAAGGACGCCGCAGGCAGTTTTCTGCGCGAGGCCGATTTGCCCTACTAAGAGAAATTAAAAGGCGTGGTGCCCATGAACCGCAACATCGTCGTCATCGGAAGCTCCGGGATGCTTGGTGCCGATCTCGTGGAGGCTTTGGAAGAAGCCGGCCTTAAAGCCGTGGCTCTTGCACGGCCCGCGCTCGACATAACGAGGCCCGAAAGCGTCGGGAGCGCCTTGGATCGCGTTGGTTCTCCCGGTCTGGTCATAAACTGCGCGGCCTACACCGCCGTCGATAAAGCCGAGACCGAACCCGAGGCCGCGTTTGCCGCAAACCGGGACGGGCCGGCACATGTTGCCGTTGCGTGCCGCAAGCTGGGAGTTCCGCTCCTGCATATCTCGACCGACTACGTCTTTGACGGTGCGTCCCGCCGCCCGTATATCGAACAGGACCCGGTAAACCCCATAAACGTCTACGGTTTGAGCAAGCTGCAGGGCGAGGAGGCGGTGCGCTCGGGACTTTCCGAACACATCATCGTGCGCACCTCGTGGCTCTACGGCCAGGGGGGCCGAAACTTCGTGAAGACTATCTTGGGACTCGCCAGGGAGCGCGAGGAGCTGCGAGTGGTCTGCGACCAGCACGGCTGCCCCACCTGGTCCATGGATCTTGCCCGCTGCCTCGTGCGGATCTCCCAAGCCGTTCTCTCCGCACCCGAAAGCGTGCCCTGGGGCACCTACCATTTCTGCGGAAAAGGGACTACGACCTGGTATGAGTTCGCTGCGGCCATTCTAGCGGAGGCGCAGCGAACCCGGCATGAAAAATTCGCAAGGCTCACCCCCGTTTCGACAAGCGACTTTCCCACCCCCGCCGCACGACCCGTCTATTCGGTGCTCGACTGCGCAAAAATCGCGGAGGCTTTCGAAATTTCGCCTCCGGAGTGGAGAAAGAGTCTTGCCGGGATGGTCGAAAAGCTCCGGGGGGGGGATCTCGTAACAGGATAGATGCACGCAAAGATGCCCAATATTTTGTCCATATTCGGAACACGGCCGGAGGCCATAAAAATGGCCCCGATTCTAAACAAACTCGCCCGGCATCCGGACCGATTCCAAAGTCGCGTCTGCGTTACCGCCCAGCACCGGGAGATGCTCGACCAGGTTCTGGCCGCGTTTTCGATTCGTCCCGATTATGATTTGGACATCATGAGGCCGGGGCAGGATCTGTTTCAAATAACGGCGAGCGTTCTCCAAGGATTAAAAGAAGTTATAGAGGATGCGGCGCCCAACCTTGTTCTCGTCCACGGAGATACGACCACCACGATGGCCGCCTCTCTCGCCTCTTTTTACTGCGGGGCCAAAGTCGGGCATATAGAGGCAGGGCTTCGGACCCGCAACAAATTCGCCCCCTACCCGGAGGAGATGAACCGAAGGATAACGGGGGTCATTGCGGATTTCCACTTCGCACCGACCCCAGGCGCTCGGGCGAATCTTGTCGAAGAAAAAGTCGATCCCGCAACCATTTTCGTAACCGGCAACACGGTCATCGATGCGCTTTTCTCCGTGGTCGCGAAGATGGAAGACGATGTGGATCTCAGGGAAAGCCTCGCGGCACGGTTTTCTTTCCTCACGCCCGGAAAGAAGCTGGTTCTTGTCACGGGACACCGAAGAGAAAACTTCGGCGAGGGCTTTCGAAATATTTGTGCGGCTCTGGCCAAATTGGCCGGGATGCACCCTGAGATTGAAATCTTGTATCCCGTCCACATGAACCCCAATGTGCGGGAGGCGGTGATGCGGATTCTCGGGGGCGCCGGCCGTTCCAATATCCATCTCATAGAACCGGTTGACTACCTGCCCTTCGTCTACTTAATGAATCGCGCATACCTCATCCTGACCGATTCCGGAGGGATCCAGGAAGAGGCCCCCTCGTTGAGAAAACCCGTGCTGGTGATGCGCAACACAACCGAGAGGCCCGAAGGCGTGGCCGCCGGGTCGATCCGGATGGTCGGGACCGATGTGGAGCGGATATGCTCCTCGATATCCGATTTGATCTCGGACCCGGCCGCCTACAGGAGCATGACCACGGCCCCCAATCCTTACGGAGACGGAAAGGCCTCCGAGCGCATCGTGTCGATCCTGGGAGAGATCCTGTGACCGCGGACGTTCCGATGGCTGAAATAGGCATCATAATCGTAAGTCATAACGGCCTGCAGGAGACCACCGCACCTTGTCTGGAAAGCATTTTTTCTATCGGGGGGCGAAGCGATTTCGAAGTTGTCGTCGTGGATAACAACTCTTCGGATGAGACTCCGGACTATCTTAGACTCCTGATGAAGCGGGAAAAAAGACTCCGGTGCATTTTCAATACATCCAACAGAGGATTTGCCGGCGGAAACAATGATGGACTAAGAGCCACCTCGGCGCCGATAGTGATTCTTCTAAACAGCGACTGTATCGTGACACACAACTGGATGGAGGACCTTACGGCTCCTCTGTTGCTCGATCCGACCATAGGGCTCACCGGGCCGGTTTCCAACTCGGTTGGAAACGAGCAGAAGATTTTCACTTGCGGGGCGTCGCGCCAAAAGATTATAGAGGAGGGGGTTTCCTGGGTTTCCAACAGCAGGGACGGCAGGTTCGAAACACAGATGCTCTCCTTTTTTTGCGTGGCCATGCGACGCAGCGTCTTTGACGATGTAGGACCCTTGGATGAGGCTTTCGGCCTCGGCTTCTACGAAGATGACGATTATTGCATGCGCGTGCGTCTTGCCGGCTACAAGCTGGTATGCGTCGAGGACGTATTCATCTACCACCGCGGGGGGGGATCGTTTGACCGACTGCCGCAGGGGACGCGAAAGTTGATGAAGGAGAACCGCAGAAAGCTTGAGACCAAACATTGCCCTCGCCGCAGGACTCATCCCAGGGACCTGCAGATGCTGGTACTGGAGGGCTATCTCCGACACGCGTCCCAGGATGGTCTTAGCCCTCAGCTTCATTTCCGGGCATCCAACCGGTTCAGGGAGATCGAGTCGCGAATGCCTCGGGGGATATGGAAAAAGTGGGCTTTTCGCCGACGCCTTTCACGGCTGAGGAGGCTCTTCCGGCAATATGGATACGAGTCTTGAGAGGATATTTAACTTAGTTTTTTCCTAACATACGCGGAGAGGCCCCGGTGGCCAACCTAAATGAGGATCTAGTGATTTTGGAGCAGTCTCTTACTCGGACAAAACGGCCGATAGCTGTAATACTGGGGATGCATAGAAGCGGAACTTCCCTGCTTGCCAACTTTTTGCACGCCATCGGCGTGGATCTTGGGCAGGATTTGCTTGGCGCCGATGAATGGAATGCCGCAGGGTACTGGGAATCGCGGAACATACAATCCATCCACGAAAAGATTCTGGCAGAACTTAGCTGCTCCTGGGACAATCCTCCACTCTCCTTCCATGCCGACTGGTTCTTCAGACCGCGGATTCAGGAGCTGAAAAAAGAATTAATCGAATTTGTCGGTTCCGAATGTAACAGAACCGAAAAAATTTTGGGATTCAAGGATCCACGTACGGCATTTTTTTTGCCCCTGTGGAAAGAAATATTCGATGAACTACAACTGGAACCTCTATACCTCTTGGCAATCCGAGAGCCAGGATCGGTAGTTGCATCCCTTAAAACACGAGACCAGTTGGGAACGTTTCACGCACAGGTGCTTTGGCTCAAAGCCTACCTGGAAGTGATATCCCACACGCAAGACGAACTGCGGATGATTGTAGACTACGACCGCTGGTTCGATGCGGGTATGGACCAGGCCCGGAAAATAGTGAAATCTCTGAACCTTTCTGAGACACTGAGCAACGAAAAAATTGAAAACGCCCTGAATCAGACCATTCGCCCCGAATTGCGACACCATTTATCTAATAAGATTGAATGTTCGCCTATTGTGGAGAATTTCTATTCTCTGTTAAGCCGAGGTGCGACAAACGCGAAAATGCCGGACGAGGTAGGTGAAATAATCGCAACATTTAAAGGATCGATGGAAATTCTAAGTATTTGGGACGAATGTGCGAGAGATATAGAATCTGAATCTGCTGAACGCGAGAAAAAAATTGTCACGATTTGTGAAGCGACTGAAGAACAATACACAGTTTTTAAAGCGCGTTCCAGAAAACAGCGAAAATATTTGACGGTTGCTCTGATTACCTCGATCCTGTTTATGATAATTTTGCTGATAACAGGCACTCATCTTTTTTGTAAATGATAACCGCATCGACGAGGATGGTCGCGTCGATCTGCCGCTTTTCGCGGTTTCAGGCCATGATCTGCATTGGAGATCATGCAGAGGAGAATATTAAATGGATGTGTTCACAAGCATCACCCTCAACTACCTGCCAAAGGCGCGGATTCTGGCCTCCAGTCTAAAGCAATGGCATCCGGAATGGAAATTTCATCTGTGCATCTCCGATCGTAATGACCCGGATTTGCAACTCGATTTGGATGGAGCGCAATTTGACACGATTCTCTGGATCGAGGAACTTGGTATCGAAAACGTTTACCAGTGGATATTCAAGCATACGATAGTCGAAATCTGCACTGCGATCAAGGGATACGTCGCGCGTATGCTTCTGCAACGCGGAGCGGAAAAAGTGATGTATCTTGACCCCGATACGGCTGTTTTTAGCAGCCTGGACGAAATAGATCACCTTCTGGACCGTCATTCCATCATATTGACACCGCACCTCCTCGAATTCGAGGAGGTCAAAACAGCCATCGAAGACAACGAGATTTGCGCGTTGAAACACGGCGTCTTTAATCTGGGGTTTTTTGCACTCAAAAACGACGCCGAAGGGAACCGGTTCGCGGATTGGTTCAATAAACGGCTGTTGGAATACTGCTATGCGGATATTCCAAACGGGTTATTCACCGACCAAAAGTGGTGCGACCTGGCCCCGACCTTCTTCGAAAACCTCCTTATACTGCGCGATCCTGGCTGCAACGTGGCAAGCTGGAATCTTTCCAAGCGAAATCTAAGCCTTGCCCCCGGGGGGCGGACCTTCGTCAATGGCAGCCCGCTGAAATTCTATCATTTTACGGGATATGATTCCGGCGCAGGCAGCATGATGACCGTCAAATACAGCGGCGGCAACCAGGCCGTGGCCCAAATCTGGGAATGGTACGGACTCCAACTCCAAAAACACGGCCACGAGGAGTTGGGGAAATTGAAATGGTACTTCGATTTTTATGAAAACAAAAAGGAGATTCCCCAGACTGCTCGCTTGCAATACCGTAAGCGCAAAGATCTCCAGGAACGTTTTCCTAATCCATTTGCGGTCGGAAATTCCGGCGGATATTATCGCTGGTATCGAACCAGGAGTTTTGGCCACATTTTCAACTTAAAGAAGTTAAGGAAAATCTGAGCGCATTCTCCTCTTCATGGTGGGATAAAGAGCAATTACTTTCGACAGTCAAGACTCGCTCGATACCTTGAAGGGAAAGCTAAGAATGCATGCAGACACTGATTTTCTCTCCGCCAATATGTAGATTTCCGCTTTGTAATGAGGTGAATATGGAGTGTTCAAACCGATCCAATGGTTCGATTATTTCATGGGAATTCTAAATGTTTAGTAAGACTGTAAATAGAATCCGGTATAAGCTAAGTCATGCATGTTGGGCCGTTAAGCAAACTTCCAATATTCGATACTATTTTCTCTTGAGAGGTAGTGATTTATTTGACTCATATTGGTATGCAATGGGACCACGCAGCTATTTAGGAAGGAAGATACCTCTTATCCACTACCTGATATCTGGTGCGCCAAGAGGTAAGGATCCATCCCTGTATTTTTGCTGCGCGAAGTATTTCCAATACAATCCAGGGGTGCGCGAATCGGGTATCAACCCTCTGGCCCATTTCCTTTTATATGGCGATAGAGAGGATCTTTATAAATTCTCAGAATTCAGTTCTGCACCATTGAAGGATATGATAAATTTCTTGAATCCTGTCGGGCAGGCTTCCACACCCTCAGGCACTGAGCATGCACCCGAAGAGGATTCGCCTGCTCACAGGGATGCAAAATTTCTGACTTTTTGTCTGTCGCCGCAATCAAGACCCATGATTATTATCGATGCAGAACTCGGAGGCGGTTCAAACCTGTATAGCGCCGGACTTGCAAAGGAAATATTGGAGCAATCGCGGTCGGTGATAACCCTGAGCTACGACTCAACTTTGCGATGCATCAAAGCCAGCGCGGAATACGGGGATTTTCGAATTTCCTTTGTTCTTACACATGAACAGGAAATCTTAAGCCTTGTTCCGCTTGGTAAAGCGGAAACCATTTTTGTGAACGAGTTGGTTTTGTGGAGATCGCTGGAGTCCATTTTTGAAATATTGATTGCGCTAAAGGATTCCTGGCAGGCCCACCTCGAGTTTGCGGCTCACGATTTTTTCCTCTTGTGCCCTACCGTCCACCTGATTGACGGCCAAGGGAACTACTGCCGTTTGCCTTCAGTTGACCACTGCCGTAAATGCCTGCCCGGAAATCGGCATTCCAGAGACAAGTGGAGCGACATCGATCGGTGGCGGGATAGTTGGCGAAGCTTCATCGCTTCCATTGATAAAGTTCTCTGCTTCTCCAATTCGACTTCGGAAATTATTGAGTCTATTTATCCTGAAGTGGTTGGCAAAGTAGAAATAAAGCCACATCATCCACTGGTGACCTTCCCTTCCGGAGCTTACCAGGTATTGCGGAGACAACAGCTGGTAATCGGTATCGTGGGCAGTATACTGAGCTACAAGGGCTCCCCGATCGTGCACGACTTGGCGGAATTGTTGCTGAAACGAAATCTGGAGGCGCGTATAGTGGTTATTGGCGAATTGAGGCCAGCGTGCAATATAAGAAATGTTTCAGTAACCGGTAGATACCGTCAGGAAGATCTTCCCGGTTTGCTGAACCGTTTTGGAATAAACGTTGTCCTGATGCCTACAGTCATACCGGAGACCTTCAGCTTTGTTACTCAGGAGATTATCGCGCTGGGATGTCCGATCGTATGCTTTGATCTGGGCGCACAGGCCGAGCAGGTAAGAAAATATTCCCTGGGGCGGATTGCATCCGAAATCAGTGCTCAATCGGCTCTGCAGGCTATTCTGGAATTAATGTCCGAGATAAATGAGCGCCAGCGGGGATTCTCATGAGACCTAACGCAAGGTAAACAGGCGAATAAGAGGTGGTGTAAATCTTTCTGTATAAATTCATTACTCCAGCCCTCTCCAAAGAGAAGATTCTTCCGCACTTTCCCTATGGGGTTTGACCTCCAATAACATTCCATCTTAAGAACGATGAAGGCGAGGAGGAGGGGACAATGTTGTTGAGTTACTAAAACCTTCATTGATTAGCGAACATGCGACCGGGTTGAAACCTCTGGAAGCCCGGTACAGCCACCGTGGCCGATTTTGTTCAATGTACGGAGATTAATGAAGGTATTAGTAAGCGACTCAACTGAAATCGGGCTGCTCTTTTAGAGTGACGATCTTGATCCCGGAGGGATCAAAGCCATTAGCCGGGGGTTGAGGCCGCAGGGCCGATACCCCCGGAAAAGAGCGAAAAAAGGAGGCGCCCTCCCCTCAAGGGGCGCGCATGACGGCCCCTTGAGGGCGCGCATGACGGTAAGTTCGAAGGCTCTTACGGCCATGTGCCAAACTACACGTCATACTAAGTTGCGTTCAAGATGAGGTTAATATAAAATGAGCTCCTCATTCAGGAGGGGGGGCTTATGCCAAAAAGAGTCAAGCTGTCAGAGAGGATGGTTGAATTGGCTTTGGAGAAGGTTAAGGTGCTTTCTATAATTAAAAGTACCTCTCAATGCGGCAAAATTAAAATGTC
>JBMFWU010000008.1:0-66965 GCA_049964955.1 Syntrophobacteraceae bacterium | reverse complement strand
TCGCCTCCTCTCGCCACGGCGCCATATGGGCTTCGGTGAAGATGTTGCTGCAACCTGCCGGAGTTCCCGTCCGTATGGCCGTTCCGGTCGGCCCACGCCCCAGTTCGGTATCCGCCCAGCTGACCCGTATGGTTTCCAGGTATCCTTCTTCAAACCCCGCCTGCGCCACAGGGGTTACGCTCCGGTTTTCATCGTCTTCTGCGAAACCTATCCACCCCATGGTATAGCCGCAGTCCTCCACCATGATCCGACATACGGAATTCAGGAGTTCGGATTCCTCCGTGGCGTGGATTATCGCCTGAGCGGTATTGCTCAACGCTTTCAGCGCCCGGTTTACCCGACTCAGTTCTTCCGCCCGTTTGGTCAGCTCCGTAACATCTTCGCTGAAGATCACAATGCCGGCGACATCTCCTGCTCCATTGCGCCAGGGACGTACTTCCCAGCGAACCGATCGCACGGAGCCGTCAACTCTTTTAAAAACATCGCTATCCGACTTAAGCACCTCGCCTGCCAGAGCCCGGCGATGTACCTGCTTCCATCGCTCCGGAATTCCGGGCAATACTTCGTAATGGGAGAGCCCCGCAATATTGCGATCGCCAAGCTTGTGGTCTTGCAGCCATCTCTGGCTACAACCCAGGTAACGCATGTCACGATCGAGCATCGCGAGCGATGCGGGTGCGTGTTTGATGAATAAATCCAGCAGTTCCTCACGCTCCCGCAACGCACCTTCAGCCATTTTGCGTTCGGTTATGTCGAGCAGCATGCCAACCGAGCGGAAGACCCTCCCCTCGGCATCGCGTTGGTGTTCCCATTTTGCCTGCACATGACGGACTTCTCCCGTGTGCCTGCGGACAATGCGGTATTCGATATCAAGCGGGGCGTCTTTCCCCTGAAGGGATCTGGAGAACCCAATTTCCACGGCCTTGCGGTCATCCGGGTGGACCGCATCCAGAAATGCTTCATAGGTCGTATCCAATTCCCCGGGTTCGAGCCCGGCAATGCGAAAGATCTCATTGGAGCAGGTAAACCGGTTGGTTCGCAAATCAAAGCTCCACCAGCCCAGGTGGCCGATCTCCTGCGATTTGGCCAGAAGCGCCTCGCTTTCCCGCAGCCTTTGTTCGGATCGTTTGCGCTCCGTGATGTCGCAAAAAACGCAGGCGCTCATGATTGTCTGCCCCTGCGAGTCGCGGATCGGCGCGGAACTCATGCTGATGGAGAGCCGAACGCCATCGGCCCTCTCGTATCCGAACTCCTCGACATCTACTGTTTCCCCCCTGGTCAGGGTGCGAAAAAACGGCCAGTCTTCGACCCGGTATTGACGGCCGTCGGGATAAAAAAAGCGATAGTTTGGGAAATGCGTGATGTCCTCGACCAGAGTTCCCGCTATTTCTCTGCCCTTGAGGTTGGCGAAGAGGAGCGCGCCGGTGGGAAACTCCCGCACCGTGACTCCTGAAGGCAGTTGATCCAGTACCGTTCGCAGTGTTATTTCATTTTGGCGAACCTTTTCCTCCTCCCGTTTGCGCTCGATGATTTCCCACGTCACATCGCCCAGGTAGGTGAGGGTTTCGGCATCCTTTTCCGTGTATGCCGCCGGTTTGTTGCCAACGCCCAAAATCACCACGACCCTGTCTGCACGAATCACCGGGACAACCAGCTGCCGGAAGATTCCGGGGCGGCCTTCCGGCATCGTCTTGCCGATTTCCGGGGAATCGTAATCGTTTTGAAGTAACGGCCTTTTCTCCCTCAGGCATTCCGCCCAGAGAGCGGCCCGGGTTCCCCCGACCCTGCAGTATTCCTCCAAAGTGTTGGAAGAGCATTGCCGGAGTGACTGGCTCTTGGGGTCCGTTTCGACAATGTGGTAAAAACCAATGGGGCTCTCTACGATCTCGCCGATTTTGTGCAGGGCCTCGCGCAGCAGTTCTTCCATCGTGTGGTCGGGCGCGTATTCAATCAAATCCAGGCGGGCCTTGATCAGGCGCTTCCTTTCCTCTGCTGCCGCTGCGCGCTCGGCGGCCACTTTTGACTGCTCTTCCGCCTTGTGCGCCCTCGACTGCGCCCGGGAAGCCGCATCGATCAGGTAGGAGACCAGAATGCCGGTGGCCAGAAAAATGAAAAAACCCGCCAGGCCGCCGATATCAGGAATCGCGAAGCGGCACACAGGAGGTATCAGCAAACAGTCGGCCAATACGGCGGAGAGGACCGATGCCAACACTCCCGGGCCAAACCCGCCGTGAAGAGTGGCAACGGCTATTGCCGGGTAGAATGTCAGGAAGTTTGCGTGAAAACCAATGGCTTCCAGGAATTGCCATCGAATGACGAAAGCAATCCCGACGGCAAGAACGCTTGTCGTGTAGTACACCCATAGCGGACGGTTCGTTCGGTCGCGAGTCATGCGAAACTCATCCCTGTTGGCGAACCGGTTGGCGTGCTCCGGTTTTTCGGCTTCTTCAAAACCGGCACTGCCTACCGGGGAATAGATTGGAAGGGATCATAAGATAATGCACCTCATTCTAGTTGCATACTATCACTGATTTAGGTCAAAAGGAAAAGAATAAATCTCGAAACCGAGGCAGGAATCGGAATTTATTGGAATATGAACCGATATTCAGGAATACCCGAAAGACTTGCGACGCAGGGATAAAATCGACGAAGGAATCGGACAGATACGGGAGGGTCCTGGCTGTCTCATATAACAAGCGATTTGACAATATAGTGCGCGCAGGGTAGAGTGCTCCACTCCGTAGCCAGCCAAATAACCGTTGGTTCCCTGTAAGAGGCGATCTCGTGAAAATTGCATTCGTTCCCCTGATTTCTTTCGTGCTCGTGACCAGCTTTACGCCCGGGCCCAACAACATTTCGTGCGCCTCGATGGGCGTCTTGTGCGGCTACAGAAAAACCTTGGAGTACATAGCGGGTATCGTGAGCGGTCTTTTTGTGGTGATGCTGACCTGTGCGTATCTCTCTTCTGCTCTGCTGGCTGTCTTGCCCGCTGTGGAGCGCTACTTTCGATGGATCGGAGCGTGCTACATTTTATGGATGGCGCTAACGACATTGCGATCCAGCTATTGTTTCTCGGAATCGGAAGAAGCGCCCGGCGCGTTCACAAAAGGGTTCCTTTTGCAGTTTTTCAATCCGAAACTGGCGGTGTTCGGCCTGACATTGTACTCGACTTTTCTGGCCTCCATCTCCGGGCGGTTGGAGTATCTTTTCTTTTCGGCGATTCTTGCGGCCCTTGCCTCATTTGCCGCTACCTCAACGTGGGCCCTGTTCGGTGCGGTCATCAAGAACAAATTGAAAAACGACTCAATGAGGAAAGCAATCAACGCATTTCTGGCCTTATTGCTCGTCTACACTGCGGTAGTGATTTCAGGGATAGCCTGACTTCTTTCACCACCCCTTTTTCGTTCCGAAGAAAATTTGGCCTTTCTCTCCTTTTTCTCGATGCGAAAATCGAACGAATTATACTGATCAATATCCCGAAAAATTCAGACTGAAGCGGTTCCAATTTCAAAGATACAGTCAGTGCGCCACTTCCAGCTCTTAAAGACTCACTCTTTATGTAACCACTGTGAAACCGGGGTTTGATAAAAGTCTTTCCGAACGTAAGTGCCATAAGGAGGAGGACGTGCGAGACTGCATGCGGTGCGGGAGAAAGGGGCCGTCCACAGCCCGGAGGAGTCACAGGTCCTGCTGAGGGTCAAGTCGCGCGGTGTGGTTTGCCCCTCACGTTGGGGGATAACCAATCCCCGGAAAGGAGAAGGCAATGAAAACGACCACTCGTATTTTACTGGTTTTGGTGATGGCGTTTGCGGCGGTTCCCCTCTTAACTCCGGCCGTCCACGCCGAATGTTGTTTGACAACCCTGGGTTCTCCTTGTCCTGTTGAAAGACCCGCCACAATCTGCTCCAAGTTCCTGAACACGGTGGCACAGCCCCTGGGAGCCGTGGAAGACATTTTCACCATCAAGCCGGCCACCATATTCGCCCGAGCCTATGGAATCGTAGCCAATAGCGTGACCCTGCCCGGTAACCTCATTGGAAACGCCGGCTGCTGCGGAACGGAGGTTGTCGATCATGCGCCGGGCATCGAACCTGTTTGTGGGCTTGCGCTCACCTGCCCATCCTGTCTTTAGGCTGGGGCACTTTCGGTTCAGCGTTGGGTCATGGCGTCCGCTCGTACATTTGAACCCACCCCGGGGTTGAAGAGTTCCAGGGGGGCCGAAAAACGAACCTGATTGGCTGGAGGCATGCGTATGTGAGAAGCAGAACACAACGTAAGCCTCCAGTGAAAGACACTCTTACGAATGGTTGCCAACCAGACACTTACAAGGAGATGAAAAGAGGAGAGGGAAACGAGCCAAAGAAATTGGTTTAAAGGAGGGAGAAATGAAACAGGGAGCTTTTCTTCCATTACTCCTGGGCTGCTGTATTCTTACTGCAGTTGTATTTATCAACAGCGCCGGAGCACAGGAAAACTCCTACCCTCCGTGCTCCGGCAGAGCAATTGCCGAGAATTTTCAACAACTGACCGAAAACATCAAGCACGACCTGGAGCGCATTTTTGCCCAGGGGATCGACATACCAAAGAAAATCGGTACCCTGCTCACCAATGTTGCCAAAGCCCCTGTGCTGATCACCCCCGGTCAAAAAGCCTGCCGGCTACAATCGCCTGAACCGGCAGCGATCGTCGAGATAATAAGGCTTACGGCTGCCCGGATTTTAGGCGATAAGGATTTAAGACTGGAAAACGAGGGACTCCGCATTGGAAAAGAGCGGGAGCTCCAACCGGTATGCGACAGCTTCGTTGACGTCTACAGTATGGGCGTCAGCTCCCTGGGCCGTCCCTATAAAGAAATCAAAGGTGATCCGGACAGAAAGATGCGATACCTTCGTGCTTTCGAAAGGTATTTCAAAAACGGCGTGTTCCGGGTGGCCATGAAACAATTTTCCAGCCAGGCAATCAGGATCACCGGGCAGGAGATATCAGGAGATTGGGCCCGGGTAAACCTTCTTGCGATGGGCGCAACCTACTCCAACTATGTTCGGGAAACGACGCCGATCATCCTCTACTTCAAACGTGCAGACAACCAGTGGAAAATCATCGATTTCCAGGTGGCGGGACTTCACTACACATCTCATAATCGCACGACCTTCGGGCAATATTACAATCGTGGTTTTGATTACCTTATCGCTTTCCTGGAGGGCAGGTTGTCCGCTGGAAAATAGCCATGGTTGTTGGCCGGCTGTTTACAATTGCGGCAGTTTTCGTCATTGCACTTTTCGTCCCATTGCTACTCGCGGGCCGGAAACCACAAAACCTGTTCGAATCTGCCGGTTTCAATTTTGGATATGTAGCGGACTATATCGAAACTGGTCAGAATTCCTACTGCGCGCTTGGGTCCGGCATGCGGATCAACAACGATCAGGTGCTCGATCTTTTTCGTCTGCATTGTCTCTATTGCTTTTTCAACCGGCCATTGGGGATCGACCTCGATTTTGTAAGGCTGCATTACATCCTCGGCCGTCAGTTTTTCCAGATCGCCCGCCACGAACCTCATAAGGTCAATGGCGGAAATTAGCCCCCACGTATCACCGCTCGGGTCGGCCACGACGACGGCGCGGAACTTGTTTTCCCGCATCATCGCAGCCACGTCCTTTAAACTGTCGGCAGGGTCGCAGGTTACGACGCCCTTATGCATGAGATCGCATACTCTCGTCGTCAGGTCACAGTATTTCATCATTTTTTTCCGTTCTCCCACCCACTCGCCATCTTATCCACGATTTCTTCGACGTGAAGCATCCCAAGAATCGCCCTTGCACCCGGCCGGTCCGGTATTACTATCAGGTGCTCGATTTTTTTCCTGCTCATAAGATCGACTGCTTCCTCCACCGGCGTGTTCGGGCCAATGGTCACAGTGTATGGCAACAAAATATTGCCGGCCGTGGTCTGCTCGTGGTCTTTGCCAAATCCCCGCAGAATGCTGCGCGCAGAAATGACGCCGAGAATTTCATGCTGGTCGTTCACTACCACGCAGTACCTGATGTTGTTTATTGTCATTATCTGGGCCACATCTTTTAGAGTCGCATCCTCAGTACAGGTAAAAGCGCCCTTTCTCATAACGTGCATGACTTTTTTGTCCAGCATCGCTTGACTCTCTCTTATATAATCCATTAACCAGGATCGTGAACAATAACTCTGACTGCTCTGAACTATCTTTTTTCGAAGAATTGGTACGAACCATGCGTGCAGTTCACCCGTGTGTCCGATTCCAACCGGGAATCACCCGCCACGCCTGGAACGATGATAAGCAGAGCATTCTTTGAATCGGATCGGCGGTGGAATTGTGGCCCCTCCAATTCTCAGACGCACGTTCCACACTTTGAGCCAGTCGTTTGCTGGAAGCAAAGTAAGAATCGAATAAATCAAAATCAATCTGCCGGGAGGTCCATGCAGGACTATTTCGGACCAAAAGGCTCGGTCCAGTTTTCGCTCCTGCCTCGGGCAGGTTTTTTCAGCTGGGTGTAGAAACCCACCCCTGTGGGCGTGGTAATGTGGACTGGCTATGCCGGTCCCGAATGGTTCCTGGCCGGCTGTTTTCGCTGATTTCGCTGTCGTCGGATAAGGGCAAGGTTATCGAGAAATTGCCTTGTACTCGCGGTCCAGGTGTATGAGAGCGCATGTTCCCGGCACTTGCTGCGGTCCACATCCATTGCGTTGCGTACCGCTTTCCCGAGGTCTTCGTCCAAAAATCCAGTCTTTCCCTGAATCACCACATCGAGCGGGCCTCTTACGGGATATGCCGCAACCGGAACACCGCTGGCCGCCGCTTCGAGCATGACGAGGCCGAAGGTGTCCGTTCTGCTCGGGAATACGAACACGTCGGCTGAGGCATAATAGTTCGCCAGTTCCTCGCCGCTTTTGTAGCCGGTAAATCTCACGTGCGGATATTTGGCCTTGAGCCTGGACAAGTCCGGTCCGTCACCGACCACGTATTTGGAGCCTTCTATCTCGAGGTTGAGGAAATCCTCGATACTTTTCTCCACGGCCACCCTGCCCACATACAGTAGAATAGGTCTCCCGTCGGCTAAAAGACCTTTTCCTGCAGGGGCGAAGAGCGTCGCGTCCACTCCGAGCTTCCATTGCACAAGGTTTTTAAAACCCCACTTTTTGAGCTCGTCCATCATAGCGGTGGTGGTGACCATTACTGCCGAGGAGGCGCTATGAAACCATCTCAACACGGCATAGGTTGCGCGCAAGGGAATGGGGAACCGAAGTCTTATGTATTCGGGGAACCTGGTCGCATACGAGGTGGTGAAAGCATATCCAGCGCGTACACAATACCAACGGGCGGCCAGGCCGATAGGACCTTCGGTCGCCAGGTGAACGTAATCGGGGGAAAACGAGTCGAGAAATTCGGCTATTCTCTTGCGGGGAGAGAGCGCAAGCCTGATCTGCGGGTAGGTAGGGCAAGGAACGGTCCGAAACATATCGGGAGTGATCAGGCAGACCTCATGACCCATAAGCCGGAGTTCTCGGGAAATGCGCTCAAACTTCGTTACTACGCCGCTTACTTGCGGATGCCACGCATCCGTGGGAATCGCTATCTTCATCGGATCCAACTGTCTCAGGAATTATGACTTTGCCGGCAGCCCCGGCCCCGTTTGGCAGGTCACAATTCCACACAGTTGTTACAACGATATGAAGAGATGCATACATTTCGGTGAGGTTTCAAGCAGAAACACAGCCCCCCTTGCTCGCGCCGTGTGTTACATCGCTTCGGCGTTCAACTTCTTTCTGAGCATTTTCTCCGTACCCTTGATGATCTCCTCGCCGGCCTCGCCGGCCTTTGCCAAAAGGTCGTTTTTCCACCCTTCCACCTTTTCGGCATCGACGCCCGGAACGAAACCGGACATTGCAGCCCCCAGCGCCAGGGCGGAAAGGCCAAATTTTATGGAAGCAAAGGAGCGCTGCCCGGATTTTTGCTCTCCCGACACTTCCGTTTCTTCTCGCAGCCGAGTTGCCGGGTCGGCAAAGGCAAGCCGGTCGCCGTCCGCGCCGCTCTTCCTGATGGAATAGAGACTCAGAAGCACCATGCCTGCCCCGACCCCGATCAGGACCATCGGCAGGGGATCTTTATTTACGGAACCCAATACTTTTTGTAACGTTTCCTTCATTGTATCTCCTAATTTGTTCATGAGCGGCTTTACCTGTTCCTGCAGCATTTCCTTGCCCTTTGCCGCAACGGAGGGCAGGAGGGATTCGAAAGAAAGCCTGTCCTCTATTTCCCGCGGCTTGTGTTCTATTTCCTCGCCATAAGCAAAAGTCCTGCGCCGCCGGCGCCAAAAGATACGATCACGGCGGAGCTTACGGGCGCGAAGAATGGAATGAGGGCAATGACAATTCCATGGAGCAGCACGACAAGAGCGGCTAAAAAAACCCCGATACCCAAAACGAAAAACATGGTGTATTTCGCAGCCCTTCGGGCGTTGATGCTCATCTCCACCTTTGCGAGCTCGATTTCCTGCCGGATCAGCGCTACCTCCCGTTGATAGAGGTCCGAAATCAGCTCGCTAACGGGTTTTTCGGTTCTGTCGCCCTGCATTGTACGCTCCGCCGCATCGAAAAGTTTTCAGAACCTCCTGCGCAGCTTGTCCGAAATAGCGTTCCAAGCCGAGGAGAAAGTCTTTGAGCCGCTTTCTTGCTTCCTGCCGTTTGCCGAGAGCGCGAGGAGTCCTGCGCCCAGCAAGAAAACTCCCGCACCCAGTATCGCCAGGGAAGCCCCCCTGCCGCCTGCCTGCTTTTTGCGATCTGCTCGAAACTCAATTTTCACTGCCTGCGAAACCTCGGGATGAGACACGTTAAGCCGAACCGGCTTTTCCGGTCCTGCGAAATCGAAATAGTCCTGCGCATGGCGGGCCGATTCTCTGCCCGAATAGATCAAGTATATCTGCATGATAAGTCCGCCGGCAACGATTGCAAGAGAGCCGGGCAGGGGGATAGCCAACCCACGACAATTTTGGAAAAGGCGAAAAAGGAGCGGGACACCCGACCCGAGAAGCATGGGAAAAGCGGACAAACGGTAGGGCTTATCGAAACGCCGGGCTTCGATCGCCGCCGCAAGGGCCAGTTCCAGGCAGGCCGCAGCCAGTGCGAACCTGTTGAGGCTTTTGATAACTCTTTTGGAACAGTTGCCGCCAGCACTCACGGCGGTAAGGCAGGCTGTGGCGTTTAGCATTCCCGCAGCCGCATAAAGGGTGCAAGCAGCGGGTGGGCGCCCGCCCAGACCGGCAGGTTCATCTCTTCGAGTTCGGTGCCCATGTAGGATATTGTGATCATGGCGAGTACGCAGGCCGGAACGCCGCCTATTCTGCCGAGCAGCCGGCCGGCCTTCTCCACCCCCGCCTCTTCGAGCACCCGGCCTGCTGCGGCAAGCCCGGTAAAGGAAGTGATGGCCCATATCCCCATCGACATTGGGGAGGTGGTTTTAAAAATCCGCAGCATATTATACCAGCGGCTCCGTTTATGGAGCGTATCGATGAGGATGAGCGAGCTCAGCGAACTTGCGCCTGCGGCCATATATCTGCCGGCGCCCACGAGGTTCCTCTCGGTTGTATCTCCAACGTGAGCCGGTTCGGGTTGTTGATCAGTCCGAAAGTCGCAGCACCCTTGGGGCAGAGCGTTCCCTGGTTTACCGGGCTTCTCGGGTCTCCTTCGATATTAATGATGTCGTTTCCCCTGGCGTAGAGGAGCTGCGCGCAGCCGACCGCACAGTAGGGGCAGATGCTCGTCCCGATCTTGTCCGCCTTTTCCAGGCGTGGCCGCAGCCTGCGAGACGCTTGGGACTCGGCGGCCGAACCGAACGGGTCCTCGCCTGCAAGCTGCCGGGGGATAGACCAGTCGCGGAGAGTGCTCGAAAGGGTTTCCCCCGGGGAGTCGCGAAGCGGCGAAGCCGCGGAGACAGGTTTTACGGAAAAGGGCCACCCCGGAGACAAAATTCGGCTCCCCTTCGAACTCGATCTCCACTTCGGCGTGCGTTTCCGCGAACTTTTCGAGATCCCTCCGGAGATATTGCCGCTTTGTGAGACAAGGTGAAAAGGCAACCCCGACCGAGTTCCCCGAGGATTCGAAATCGATCTTCCTGGACCAGTACGATCCGGCCTCTCAGTTTGCGCAAAGCGCCGGCAGACTAAAGCCTCCCCGGAAAAACGCCCAAATGAGCCGCGCAGCGGTGTGGGGGGGGAGCCCCCGCGCTTTTGCCCTTCATTGACTACAGGGTCTCAGGGGTTCTTTCCCTCTTTCATCAGGAGATCGTGGGTGTTTTTCTTGGATTGTTGGGCGTCCACACCGAAGGCGGTTCCGGCCGCTTCGAAGGTTTTGGTGGTGATGGCCTTGCCGTCGGGACTCATTCCCGCATGGCCTTTTCCGTGATCGTCATCGGGGCTTCCGCATCCACAGTTGTAGCACATGGTTTTGGCTCCTTTTTCAGGTGAAAAGGTAGGAGGGGTTTTTCTGGAAAAGAGGTTAAGGAGCGGGCCGCGGAGATTCAAGTACGGGATTGGGGCGGCCGTTTACGGCTTTGCGAACAGGCGGGCAAGGCTTGGCAGGTTTTCAGCGTAGGTCGGGTGGATGTGCTGCGCCTTTTCGAGCACCTGCCAGGGGGCGCCCGCCTCCATGAGGTCCATGAAGATATGGACGAGTTCGCCGGCTTCATAGCCGACAAGCGTGGCCCCAAGAATGCGGTCCGACTCTTCGTCTACGACCATTCGATAAAACCCGAGATCTTCCGCCCACTCGATGCCCCGCGCCGTGTCCTTTACCGCAAGGGTTGCCTCCCTTGCGCGGTAGCCCTTTTGTTTGGCCTGCGCCAGTGTGAGACCCGCGCGCCCCAGCTGCGGGTCTGTAAACGCCGCATAGCCAAGGATCCTGTCGCTTCGGGTGCGGCCTTCTCCTCTTAGAATGGCGAGAAGCCTCCGGTAGTCCTCCCAGGAAACATGGGTAAAAGCAGGCTGTCCGGCTGCTTCGCCAATGGCGTACACACCGCGCCGGGAGCTTTTGAGCCGTTCGTCTACCTGGACATGCCCTCTTTTATCCAGTTCGATTCCGGCGGCGGGAGCGTTTAGCATGTCCGTGTTCGGTTTTCGCCCGGCAGCCACCAACCTGGCATCGGATTCCAAAACCGCCCCGCTTTCGAGATATGCCCGGAAAATCCCGTTTTGATGCGTAACGCGCTGTAGCGTGGCTTTCAGGTGGAACTCGATACCGTCGCGCGAAAGGGCTTGCATAAGCACCTCGCTTACCTCGGGGGATTCCGAACCGATGATGCGCTCACCGGCCTCCAGTATTTGCACCCGACTTCCCAGCCGGGCGAGTCCCTGGCCGAGTTCGAGGCCGATGTAGCCCCCTCCCAGAACGAGCGTGCGGCGAGGCAGTTCCTCCTGGTTCCAAAAGGTTCGATCCGTTAGATAGGGCGTCTTTGCCAGACCGTCCACCGGGGGTATGAGAGGAGAACTGCCCGTATCGATCACCACGACGGGGGCTCGGTACGTGCTTCCTCCGCCTTCGACATGGCCTTCGGGGGTGAAGGCGGCCTCGACGCGCGCTTTTCTTCCTGCTTCCTGCTTCTCGCTTCCCGCTTCTTTTCAGAGCAGAGCCGCGGAGACCGCAGAGTAAATGACATTATCCGGCTTTTGACCGGAACCGACCCCGATCTGTAAATTTCACAGAAGGACGGATAGGGAACAGAATGGCCTGATTTTGCCCTATAGGTCCGGGTCTGCGGCCAACTCTTGGGAGGTGCAAACCTTCAGCAGGGGATAGAGGGGATTGCGGCGGTAATTTTCCACCGTGCGGGTGTGGATTTCTTCGGAAAATGCCGCCGTGCAGTCTTCGACCAGGACGGCCCGGAAACCAGAGGAAAGGGCGTCAAAGATGGTGGCAAGAACGCAAAAATTGGTTGCAATTCCTGCTACCGCGCACAGGGTGACCTTATCTTCTTTGAGCCTTTGAGCCAGATCGGTGTCGAAGAAGGCGGAAAACCTCGGCTTGGGCAGCCACAGATCGTGCGGTTGCATGTCGAGATCTTCCACCACCTTGGCTCCTTCGGTTCCGGCCAGAGAATGAGGCTTCATGCGGCCGGTAAAGATGAAGTCTTCCCTGTGGAAGGCGTCGGTCGGAAAAACGACTGGCCAGTTTCGTTTCCGGAAAACGGCGATGAGATCGTTTATCGGGGCGATTATCTTCCGGGCCAGGGGGGTGATGGGGTAGTTTTCCTCGAATGTTTCCCGAACCATGTCGATTATCAAAAGCGCGGCTCTTTCCATTTTTTCCTCCCGGCCCCTAAGCGATTACCTGTTTTTCCACACCGGTTTACGTTTTTCCTCGAAGCTTTTTATGCCTTCCAGGGTGTCTTCGGTTTTCATCAGGGAATTGAGGAAATAGTCGTTTGTCTTCCTCGCGGCTTCCCTGGGAGCGCAGCCCCGTGCCATCCGTACGGCCCGCTTGTTCATGCGAATGATGAGGGGGCTTGCAGCACAGATCTCCTCCACCAGGCCGTTTACGGTTTCGCTGAATTTTTCCTCCTCGGTGACCTTTCCCACAAAGCCCATTTCCTGGGCCTCCCGGGCGGAGTAGATCCTGCCGGTGGTGCAGATTTCGATGGCCTTCGACTCACCGACCATCTCCGGAAGCCGCGCGGCCGCATACGGGGGGAAAAAGCCCAGCTTGATTTCGGGCTGACCGAATTTGGCGGCTGTTGAGGCGACTACGATGTCACAGCCGATGGCAAGCTCCATCCCGCCGCCCAGGCAGGCGCCGTGGACCGCTGCAATGGTGGGCACCTCCAACCGGTCGAGCAGTTCGAAAATTCGATCGAAATGCTCTATCATCCCGGGGGCGCACTCGGGCTTGTGATCGGCCACCTCGACCCCGGCGCACCAGCTTTTTCCCTCGGCAAGCAGCACCAGGCATTTGAGCTCGTTGTCCGAACAAAGCGATTCCAGAACAGAATTGAGTTCTTTCATCATATCCAGGTTCATCACGTTGTGCTTCGGACGAGCGAGGCTGATGCGCGCGGCGCCGTTCGCCTTTTCGAACTTCAGAAATTGGAGCTCGGACATGTTCGTCTCTCCTCATGGAAATCTAGATGTACTGCCCGCCATCGACCCGTATGACCTCTCCGGTTATGTGGCGCGCCTTCTCCGAGGCAAGAAACGCGATCACCGAGGCGAGTTCTTCGGGCTGTCCCAACCGCTTCAGCACGATCTCTCCCATGGCCATCTCTACCACCTTCTCCCGGTTGGAGGAATCGCGCAGCATGGCCGTTTCGATCAACCCGGGGGCCACCGCATTGACGTTTATGTTAAACGCCCCCAGTTCTCTTGCCACTGCCTTGGTGTAGCCGATGATGCCCGCCTTGGACGCAGAATAGTTCGACTGGCCGAATTTTCCGCGCATCCCGTTTATCGACGTGATATTGACGATTTTTCCGTACTGCTGCTCCTTGAAAAGCGGGGCGACATGGCGGGTAAAATTGAAGTAGCCCTTGAGGTTCACTTCCAGGACCCTGTCCCATTGCTCTTCGGTCATCTTCCAGGACACAGCGTCCCAATTCATCCCGGCATTGTTTACCAGAATGTCGATGCGCCCGAACGCCTCAAGGGCCTTCTTCACAACATTTTCGGCTTCCGCGTAAACCGCGATGTCGCACTTTACGGCAATCGCCTTGCGGCCCATCTCGCAGATCTTGCGCACATACTCATCGGCCTCTTCCGCGTGCCGGCGGTAAGTCAGACAGACATTTGCCCCTTCAGCGGCAAGCTCCAAAGCGGCGGCTGCGCCGATACCCTGCGAGCCCCCCGTTACAATGGCGTTTTTTCCTTCCAGCAACATGGCTTCCCCTGTCCCAGGTTTAATAGGAATTCTGTAATGGTTTTCTCTTCGACCGCTGCTTCACTTTTCAGTTGGTGGCGAGCGACTTAAGAGCTATAATACAGCTATAATGTATTTAGTCAAGTTTAACTTGCATGCGGACGGGCTGCGAGGTTGGGGAACCGGGGCTCGCCGGACAGTCACAATATGGTTGCTTTATAGCTGGTAAAACGGTTGACCCGGGGGCGCACCGGATGGTAGAGTGCTGTGCTTTTCCATCCGTGGCGGCGTTTGGGGCGGCCTTGGTCACAGCCTACGGGGAAGATGTCGCCATGGAATTAAAGCCGGTAAGTGAAGCTTCATTGCCGACGGAGAAAGACCTTGCTATCCTCAACAGTGTCAAGTTCGAGGTCTTTGGCGAGGAAATGGTAGAAAAGCAGGTCAAGCCGAGCGGCAACAGCGGGCGGGTGTACCTGCCCCCGGACTGGGTCGGCTCCCGGGTAAAGGTGATACGGATAGGGTGAGCGGGATGGAAAAAGACAGGAATGAAGATCGCCTTCCGATGGAGGAGACTCCGGAAGAGGAAACCTTTCCGGATGCTGCTCACAAGATGGTCCGGTTTGAAGTCTTCGGAGAAGAGATGCTGGAAAAGCGGGTACGGCTCAGCGGAAACAGCGGTCGGATCTACCTGCCGCCGGATTGGGTGGGCCACCGGGTGAAGGTGATTCGGATCGATTGACATCCCATCTGCGGGGGGAACAAAAAGGGAATGGATTCAGCCGAAAAAGTCGCATTGATCAGGGATATGAGGCCGGAAGACTCGGAGGGGGTAGCCAAGATCTACCACGAAATTACGAAAAAACCCGTAGATGCCGATTTTGCGAACCTGATTCACGCACACGCCATTGGAGAGGATTCCGCCTGTTTCGTCGCGGAGATGGACGGAAAAGTGATCGGTTTCATGATCAGCTACGTTTTGACCCTGGGGTTCGGGATAGACAAAGCGGGTTGGATTGCAACCCTCGGCGTGGACCCGAGGCACATGGGCCAGGGCGTGGGCGCCCGTTTGGCGGAGGAAAGCTTCAAGTTCTACAAGGCCCAGGGCATTACCCGGGTTTTTACTTCCGTGCGATGGGACTCCACCGACCTGCTCTCTTTTTTCGGGAGCCTGAAGTTTGAGCGAAGCGACTTCATAAACCTGACCAAGAAGCTGGAGTAAGAGTTTCGCTGACATTTTCAGGTTACAGCACATGTCACCGAAAACGTTCGCAACGGGGCATTCGCACCCGCTCCCGCCTTTGGGGCAACTCTTTGAAAATGTAGGCGAAAAGCGATCCGCGCAACGGATGGAACGATACTTGCTCAAGCTTTGACGGCTCGCAAACCCGTCTACCCCTACTGCGCGGAGGATCTCCATGGTACACGCCCTGCTCGCTCTCTCGTCTGCACCGCTCCTTCTTTTTTTCCTGATCGTTTTCCCTCTCCCGGCGGCCCTGTGTGTTTACCAGGCTCGATCGCTCTCCGTCCAGTCGTGTGTCGCAGCCGCGGTCTCCATAGTGCTTGCGGGTTGCGGGCTGCTGCTGGCTTCGCATGCCCCCTTCACCTTTCGACTATCCTCCGTTTTCGGAATCGATCCGCATGTTGTGGTAAACGGCGCCGATTTTCTTCTGCTGTGTGTACTCCTCTACCTTGGCTTCCGGCATCACCATCCGGTGATAAAGGCCCTGTCGGCAGCCCAGATCATTCTCCTGGCCGTTCTGGAATTTTTCATCCGGCACGGCAAACACCCCGCGGACACCTTCTACGGGGATGACCTGGCGCTCATGCTGATTCTGGTCGCAGCCACGGCTACCGCGCTCTCGGTAATTCGCCTTTCTTTCATCCCGAGTCTTAAGCCTCTGGAAGACCACCCGGACTTGAGCCCCGCGAGCAGGAATCGCTTTTTCGCGCTGATGCTGATCTGCCTTGGAGCTTTCAACGGCATGCTGCTTGCCAACGACATGAGCTTTTTCTACTTCTTTTTCGAATTGATCACGCTTTGCTCGTTTTTGCTCATAGCGCAAAAAGGCACCCCGGCGGCAGAAAAAAAGGCAGTGCAGGCCCTTTCGCTAACAAGTCTTGCCGGCCTGGTTTTCCTGCTTGCCATGGCCTAGCCGCTGTGCTAGCTTAAGACCGACGTGCGGGTTTGACGCATTGCCACTATTCAAGAAAGGAAACGAATTTTGCCTTCTCTCAATTTCAGAACCGGTCTGGCGCCTTTGGCGTGCAGCGCCCTCGCGGCGGCGGCCCGATTGCCCGTGGCTCTGAGGGGAGAGGAAAAAAGATAACTCTTCGAAATCAACTCAGGGCCGCGGGCAGGCTGCCGCGGCCCTCGATGCTTTTTGGGCTGCGAAGGACTCGCGGCCCTTTTTTTTTGCCGCATTCGAGTCGAGCAGCCCCGCCCGCGACAGGAAGGAAAGGGTAGGGGATCGGACATGCGAATCGACATCGTGCACACCGGGGCGGGGAAGCTCAATTATGAAATCCGAAACATCATCCGTGTTGCGGAGAAGCTTCAGCAGTTTGGAATCGAGGTGAATCTGGAAAATATCGGCGACCCGGTCGCTAAGGGCGAAACTATTCCTGCCTGGATGAAAGAGATCGTGGCCGGCCTCGCCATGGAGGACAACTCCTACGGCTACTGCCCAACGCAGGGAATATTGGAGACCCGTGAATTCCTGGCGAACCTCAACAATAGAAACGGTAGGGTTCGCATCACGCCAAACGACATACTTTTTTTCAACGGCCTTGGCGAGGCCATAACCAAGGTCTACGGACTCCTGCGAACCACTGCGCGGGTGATTACCCCCTCTCCGACCTACACGACCCATTCGGCATCGGAAGCCGCTCACGCCGGGCAGTCGCCGGTGACTTACCCTCTCGACCCGAACAATCACTGGTTTCCGGACCTCGTAGAGTTGAGGAGGCGCGTCAAGTACAACCCTTCGGTTGCGTCCATTCTGCTGGTGAATCCGGACAATCCGACGGGCGCGGTCTTTCCCGAGGAGATCCTTCGCGAAATAGTCGACATAGCCGCCGAGTTCGACCTTTTCCTCATAGCCGACGAAATCTACCAGAACCTCATATACAACGGGCACCATACCAAACCTCTCGCCGATTGTATCGGGTCGGTCCCCGGACTCGCGATGAAGGGCATCTCGAAAGAACTCCCCTGGCCGGGAGCACGCTGCGGCTGGATCGAAATATACAACGCCGACAAGGACCCGAACTTTTCCCGATACGTGCAAAGCATCCTCAACGCCAAAATGGTCGAGGTCTGCTCCACCACCCTCCCGCAAAAGGCCATCCCGAGAATTTTGCGGCGTCCCGAGTACAAAGAAGCGCTCGAGCAAAGACGCCTCCGCTATGAAAAACTTTCGGGCATAGCCTATGACGGGCTCAAAGATATCGACGGGGTGCTCGTAAACCGTACCAACGGGGCGTTCTACATGAGCGTTGCTTTCGAGGAAGGGGTGCTCGACAACCGCCAGACCCTCGACATTGCGATCCCCGAAGCAAAAACGCTGGTTGAGGAACTCGTTTCAAGCCCCGCGACCGCCAACGACAAGCGTTTCGTCTACTATCTGCTGGCGGCGACCGGTATCTGCGTTGTACCCCTGACCTCGTTCAACACGGAGTGGGAAGGGTTTCGAATGACGCTGCTCGAGCCGGATGAAGCCAAATTTCGAACCATAATAAACAGGTTGGCCGAAAATATCAGGCTTTATCTCGATTCGAGCCGGGGGCTTCAATTTTCGGATCGGGACATGGAGGCTTCGGGCTCCCGGCAGGCAGCGGTGGGGGCATAGGCACCAACAGAGCGGGCTTTCCTGCCTCGAAAAATATAGGTCGAGAGCTGGGAGCAAAGCATGCCGGCCAGCATGAGCGTGCATCCCAGAAGCGCTCTGGCCGAGAGGGTCTCCTGAAGGAGCAGCCATCCCCCCAGGGCCGCGAAGGCGGTCTCCAGGCTCAGCAGGATTGCCGCATGAGCGGCCGGGGCGTGGCGTTGGGCAACCACCTGCAGCGTGTAGGCGATGCCTACGGAGACGCCGCCCCCGTAGAGAATCGGTATGGTCGCAGCAATGATCGCCGGCAGGCTGAAGGTTTCTATTGCGAGAGCCGTTAAGAGGCTCAGAAGAGAACATGCCGTGTATTGAAAAAGAGCGAGCTTGAGAGCGTCCACGCGGGGGGAGAGCCAGCCGACGAACAAGACGTGCATCGCCCAGAAAACAGCCCCCACCAGCACCAGCAGGTCCCCCGTGGAAATGGTGAACTCCCGGGTAATGCTCAACAAATAGAGCCCTGCGACAGCCAGAATCGCTCCGATCCAGGTCCCCAACTGCACCTTCTGCCGCCAGAAAAGCCCCAGAAGCGGAACCATTACCACATACAACCCGGTGATGAAGCCCGCCTTGCCGGCCGTGGTGGTCATGAGCCCCAACTGCTGCAGGGAAACCCCGCTAAACAGGATTAAACCCAAAAGACCGCCCCCCCAAAACAGGGTGCGGCCCTCAGTCTTTTGCGTCGCAGCACTTTTGGCAGGCTTTCTGCCGTTCGTAAAAAGCACCACGGGGAGCAGACAGAGGCTGCCCAAAGCGAAACGGAGCCCGTTATACGTAAAAGGGCCCACATGCTCCATACCGGCTTTTTGAGCAACGAAACCAAATCCCCACAGAATCGCAGTGGTGAGCAGCAGTATATCGGCTTTGATCGTTTGAGTATTCACAAGCGTTCTCGCAAAATGAGGGACGAAATGGAAAATTTCTTTCTATCACTTCGCGATTCGGCAAGTCAAGGAATGTGAAACCTTAAAGGAGCCCCGCAGCGGCGTGGGGGGTGCGGGGGCGAAAGCCCCCGCGCTTTTTCCCGTACTGCAGTAGATTTTTAGAGAAGAACTCGCTCCAACCGTTCGAGCAGATAATCGATCTCCTCGTCCGAGATGGTAAGAGGCGGCGAGATGCGGATCGTGTGGCCGTGGCTGTCGTTTACTATGACGCCCAGCTCCAGAAGCCGTCGGCAAAAATCCATCGCCCTGCCACCATTGATCTCGATGCCGATGAAAAGGCCCTTGCCGCGAACCTGCTTTACATGGGGCGACTTTCTGGCGATCTCCTCGATGGCGGCCTTTAGCTTTGCGCCTTGCCGGGCGGAACGTTCCACCAGGCCTTCTTCTTCGATGACCGTGAGGGCGGCGATGCCTGCCACACAGGCGAGCGGGTAGCCCCCGAAGGTCGATCCATCGGACCCTACGTTGAATGCCAGGTCCATGAGCCAGGCATTGGTCATGAAAACGGAAAGCGGTACCAGGCCGCCGGAGAGGGCTTTGCCGAGAATCAAACCGTCGGGCCTCACGTTTTCATGTTCGAAGCAAAAACGCCGGCCGGTGCGTCCCAGTCCCACCTGGATCTCGTCAAAAAGCAGCAGCAGGTCGTTATCGTCGGCAATCTGCCGAAGGCCCCGCAGGAACCCTTCGGGAGGGATGTTCATGCCGCCTTCCCCCTGCATCGGCTCGACCAGTATCCCGCAGGTGTTGGCGTTTACCGCCTTTTTCACCTGCTCGAGATCACCGAAGTCAACGCTCACGAATCCGGGGGTGAGAGGTCCGAAACCGCTGCGGTACTTGGGCGTGGAGGAAAAGGAAACCACCGTGATCATGCGCCCGTGGAAATTATTGTTGAAAACGATGATCTCCTGCTTGCCGTCCTCGATTCCTTTTTTCTTCCACCCGTAATAGCGGGCCATCTTGATGGCGGTCTCCACCGACTCCACCCCGCCGTTTTTGGGCAGGACCTTGTTGCCGTTTTCCCCGAAGCGGGGGCCGAGCTGGGGAGCGAAATTGGCGGTCTTTTCCAGGAAAAGGCCCAGGACGTCCGTGTAGACAACATTGGAAATCACCGACCCGCAATTGCCCAGAAGAGACTGGACCAGAGCGTTCACGATTTTCGGGTGGTGGTGGCCGGTGTTGGCCGCCGAATAGGCAGCCAGACAATCCAGATAGCGTTTGCCTGCGGCATCGGTGATCCAGGCCCCCCTGGCTTCACGCACCACAACCGGCAATCGTTCGTAATGGTGGGCGCCGAAACGCTCTTCCATCTCGATCACAGCACTATCGCTCACATGGGGCAGACAGTTGGCCGCATCTACTGGGGGACGGGTCGATACATTGGACATAACAGGCCTCCTGGTCAAAATAATGTTGCTAACACAGTAACAACATAGTCGCTCCCGCCCCCCGTTGTCAATATCCTTTTTCGGGGCGCGGCCATCGCAGCGCCCGCACGCACCTTGACCCCGCTTCGAGGTTTGCGGTAGACTGCAAAAAGCAGTGCCTATTTTTCGGTGGACGGGGGGAGTATGGACAACAGCGCCATATTGATGGAGTTTGGATTTTCCAAGTACGAGACCGACTGCTATATGGCTCTATTGGCCCATCATCCGTGCAACGGCTCGCAGCTGAGCAAGCACTCCGGGGTGGCGCGATCGCGGATCTACGATGTGCTGCGCAACCTCGCTGCCAAGGGGATGGTGTTCGAGGCCATGCCCGGCCAGTACGTCCCGTTGCCTCAGGAAGAGCTGAAAAGGCGCCTGGTCAGCCACTTCCAGACCAATCTGTCTCTTTTGGAAGAGCAGCTTACCAACGCCGCTCTGGAGGGCGATCGCTCCTACATCCTGACGCTCAAGGGGTATCGTGAGGCGATCGAGAAGGCCGAGGCGATCGTCGAGGCCGCTCGGGAGGAGTTGTATGTGCGCCTTTTTCCCCACACGGGCAACCGGCTGGAAAAACCTCTCCAAGAGGCGGCGGCACGGGGGGTCGGCGTACGCTACATAGGCATGGGAAAGATGCGCAAGACCTTCCCGGTGCAGATCATTCACCCGCATTGGGAGAGTCTCTACGAGCGGCTCGGCGGAGAATCGATCGATATCGTGGCCGACCGGGAAGAGGCGCTGGTGGGGATGTTTGTCAAGGGGCGCGAGGAGCAGTCATCGGTCATCTGGTCGCGCAACCACTGGTTTGTGGTGGGCAACCGCGACAGCCTGCAGCATGATTTCTACCACTATTTTCTCGACAAGGTGTACGACCGCGGCCAACCGCTCACGGCCGAAGAAAAAGAGATCTACGAACTGATCAAGGCGGACGTCTGAGACGAAACTGTCGAAGTCGTGGCCGGAAAACAGGAAAAGAGCGAAGGGAAGGGTCCTCTCCGGGACGTGGTCGGCAGATGCCTACAGAATCTTCGACAGGAACTGCCGTGTGCGTTCCTCGCGCGGATTGTTGAAAAAGGCCGCAGGTTCGCCCTCCTCGAGGATCTTGCCGTCATCCATCATCACCACCCGGTCGGCTGCCTCACGGGCAAATCCCATTTCGTGGGTGACGACCACCATCGTCATGCCTTCGCGGGCAAGTGTTTTCATTACATCGAGCACCTCGCCGACGAGTTCGGGGTCCAGGGCCGAGGTGGGCTCATCGAAGAGCATGAGCTTGGGTTGCATCGCCAGTGCCCGGGCGATTGCCACACGCTGCTGCTGGCCTCCGGAGAGTTGCGCGGGAAAGGCATTCGTGCGATCGGCCAGGCCGACGCGGCGCAGCAGTACGTGGGCGCTTTCAAGCGCCTGCTCCCGGCGCATCTTGCGAACGCGGATGGGCGCCTCGATGACGTTTTCGAGGGCTGTCATGTGGCCGAAGAGATTGAAACGCTGAAACACCATGCCGATGTCGGCGCGTCGGGCGCAGACCTCGCGGTCGTGCAGCTCGTAGATGCGATCTCCCACCTGCTTGTAGCCGACCATTTGACCATCCACCCACAGTCTTCCGGCATCGATTTTTTCGAGATGATTGATGCAGCGCAGGAAGGTCGATTTCCCCGAGCCCGAAACCCCCAGCAGGCACACGACTTCACCGCATTGCACTTCGAGCGAGATGCCCTTGAGCACCTCGATATGGCCGAAGCTTTTGTGCACCGCTTCAGCTTTGACCATGGTCTTCGAGGGGTTGGCGGGTTGTGTGGCGGATAGATCATTCATGGCTGGGTACTCCGTTGGTGAGACTGATAAAGAAACGGCGGACCTTCTGCAACGGGGTGGCCGGCAGGCTGCGGGTGGCGCCGCGGCCGTAATAACGCTCGATGTAGAACTGGCCGATGGACAAAATTGTCGTCACCAATATGTACCAGATGCTGGCCACGATGAGCAGCGGGATGGTGCGGTAGTTGACCGAATAGATGAGCTGCACCGAGTAGAGCAGTTCGGTGACCGCGATGACGCTCACAAGCGAGGTGGTTTTGAGCATCGAGATGGTCTCGTTGCCCGTGGGCGGGATGATTACCCGCATCGCCTGCGGCAGTACTATGCGGCGAAGCGTCAGGAGGCGTGACATGCCAAGAGCCGAAGCCGCCTCGCTCTGGCCCTCATCGACCGAGAGGATGCCGGCGCGGACGATCTCGGCCATGTAGGCCGCCTCGTTTAGTCCAAGGGCAAGAATGGCCGCGATGAGCGGAGTGATGAGTGCGTTGGCGTTCAGGGTGAATCTGCCCCAGCCGATGACCGGGTAGAGTGCGGTGATGTTGAACCAGAAGATGATTTGAACGAGTACCGGGGTGCCGCGGAAAAACCAGATGTAGAACCAGGCCGAGCCGGAGACCAGCGCGTTGGGTGACAGGCGCATCACCGCCAGCACGATGCCCAGGCCGATCCCGATGGCCATGGAAATGACGGTGAGTTCGAGGGTGAGCCCCAGGCCGTAGAATACCCTGCTCGAGAAGAAAAACTCCCTGACAATGCCCCACTCAAAGCGCGGATTGGTGGTAATCGAGTAAAGCGCCGCAATCGTCAGCAGCACCACCAGGGCGCCGGCGATCCATCGGCCGGTATGACGCACCGGTATCGCTTTGATCGGTTCATGCGCTTCCAGTGGCAATGGTCTCCTCCCGTCTTTCGTTCATTGCAGTGTCCTTTTCAGGAAATGGATAGCAGTCCCGCGCGGCAGATCATGTCGCGCGGGACTGCTATTTATTGCTATCACTATTACCGGGAAGGGGGGGTGTCTGCTCCCCTTCCTTTCCACCAGAGATTATTGCGTGGCATCGTTAATTTTGGAGACCTTCACAGCCCCCTGCTCAATACCCCATTTTTTTAGGATTTTGGCATATTTACCGCTTTTAATCAAGCGTTCGACGGCGGCCTGCAACGGTTTGGCGAGACCGGAATTCTTGGGCACCACGATTCCATAGGGCGCGGTGTTGTAGGGCTTGCCTGTGAGTTTGAACTGGCCATGGGATTGTTGGACGATCCAGGCAGCAACCGGGGAATCGGCCAGCCCTACCTGGGCGCGGCCACTGGCGATGGCCAGATTGGCGCCGTTCTGATCGGGGAAAATGGAGACGGTCACGGGTTTTTTGCCCTCGGCGACACATTTTTTGCTCTGTGCATTGGCGTCATCGACCTGGATCGTGCCCTTCTCGATGGCTGCAGTCTCGCCGCACAGATCGCCCAGACTTTCGACCTTGGGGCCGCCCTTCTTCTTCACGTAAAAGGAGGTGCCTGCGTTGAAGTAGGTCACGAAATCGACTACTGCTTCGCGCTTCTTGGTATCGGTGAAAGAAGACATGCCCATGTCATATTTTCCCGCCTGCAGGGCCGGGATGATGCTGTCGAAAGTGGCGTTTTCGAACTTGAATTTCACGCCCAGCTCTTTGCCGATAGCCGTGCCGAGATCGACATCGGCGCCGATGACCGTCTTGCCGTCTTTCCCGATGAATTCCATCGGAGCATAGGTAGCATCGGAGGCCACGACGAGAACGCCCTTTTTCTTGTATTTTGCGGGCAGGGGAATGCCTGCGGCGGCGGCGATGGTGGTGAGGGCCATGACCAGGGCCGCGCCAAGGCAAAGCGTGCGGCCGATCGAATGTTTCAACGTACGGCAATGTTTCATAGATGCTCCTCTGGTTGGGTGATAATGGATCGCTTTTTACAGAAGATCTAAAACCCCGGCCCCCACATTGCGGACCACTACAGTAGCCGCAAATAGTACCCGCTCTGTCCGTTTGGAGCAACATTTTTTCCGCTTTCTACGGAAAAACCCCACTTGACACGCGGCTGCGGCCGGCGCCGCATCCGGATGGGCGGCTAGCGCCGCTGTCGGATGGCCAAGCCCATAGGCGCTGCCCTTCGTGTTTTTCGGAGTAACTATCTGGCTCCCGTTCTGAGGACTTTTCCTAGCTGTGTCCATCGGAAACCCAATGGGTCACGGAACTGGACCGGATTTCCCCCCTCAAGGGGGGATTTCATGGAAGCAACTGATGTTCTAGCAAAATTCCCCTAAACCCTGCTTGGCTTCAGGGGAAAGAAGTGGAAACGGTAGGGAGCAGGGACACTGGTTCGACCGGTTCGAGCCTGACCTCGAGGACCTCTTCGAATTCAGCCTTGAGATGTCGGCGCACCTCCTCCATGGGCAGGGGGTGCGAGAGCTCACGCTCAAGAGAGGTCATCGCGATTCCCTGCAGTCCGCACGGGTTGATCCAGCCGAAGGGGGTGAGAGAAACATTTACGTTGAGGGCAAACCCGTGATAGGTGATCCCGGAGCGGAGGGCGACCCCGATGCTGCCCAACTTGGTGTTGCCGACCCAGACCCCGCGGTTTCGCTCGTTTCGCGCAGCGCGGACGCCATAGCGGGCCGCTGTGCGGATCATCACCTCTTCGAGCCGCTCGACGTAGCCTGTCACGCCCCAGCCTGCGGCGCGCAGATCGATGATCGGATAGCCCACGAGCTGCCCGGGACCATGATAGGTGATGTCTCCGCCGCGTTCCGCATGCACAACGGAAATGGAGGCCTCTTCGAGAAAACTCTCGGGCACCAGCAGATTTTGCCTGCCGCCCCGGCGACCCAGCGTGAACACCGGCGGGTGCTCCAGCAGCAGGAGGATGTCCTTTGAAACCGCCCCCGATTTTCTGGCCGCAACGAGCTCGATTTGCAACTGGTGCGCAGCCTCGTAATTTAGAAGCGAATTCTCTGCGCAAAGGCAGCTTCTCGGGATGCGCGCGGGCTCCAGGGGCATTGGGTTCTCCTAGGCTTGGCCTTTGCGCAGCTCGAATCGTTTGAGCTTTCCCGTGGCGGTTTTGGGCAGTTCGTCGACGAACACGATCCACCGGGGGAACTTGTAGTGAGCCAGCTGCTTTTTGACGTATTCTTTTATCTCCTGTTCCAGTTCGGGGCCGGCCGTATATCCCTCCTTAAGAACGAGGAAGGCTTTGGGCTTGACCAGATTGTCCCTGTCCGTCGCCCCGACCACGGCGCATTCGAGGACCGCGGGGTGCGCGATGAGGCAGGACTCGACTTCGACGGGCGAAACCCAGATGCCTCCGACCTTGAGCATGTCGTTACTGCGTCCGACGTAATAAAAATAACCCTCTTCATCCCGGTAGTACTTGTCGTCGGTGTTTATCCACTCGCCCAGGAAAGTCGATTTTGTCTTTTCGTGCTTGTTCCAGTAGCTGGAGCAGATGGAGTCGCCCTTGATCAGAAGGGTGCCGATCTGCCCGGCGGGAAGGTCCTGGAAGTTCTCATCGACGATCCGCGCCTCATAGCCCGGGACGATCTTTCCCGAGCTTCCCGGCTTTATGTTTTCGGCGGAATTGGAGATGAAGATGTGGGCGATTTCCGTCGAGCCGATCCCATCGGAGATCTGGACATGGTGGCGTTCGACCCAGCGCCTCAAAATGTCTGCAGGAAGCGCTTCGCCCGCCGACACGCAAAGCCTCACCCCGTCGAGGCTGCCTTCGGCCTGAAGCATGGAGGCGTAGAGGGTGGGGACCCCGAAAAAGAGAGTGGGCCTGTGGCGCCGGATGGTTTCATAGACGGAGGCAGGTGTTGGCCGCACCGGCATATAGACCGCCGTAGCACCGACGCTGAACGGAAAATAGAGTCCGTTGCCAAGCCCGTAGGCAAAAAACAACTTGGCCGCAGAAAAGCAGACGTCGTCTTCGCGAACGCCCAGCACCTGTTTGCCGTAGGTTTCCGAGCAGTACACCATGTCATGCTGCAGGTGGATGGCGCCTTTGGGGGAGCCGGTCGACCCGGAACTGTAGAGCCAGAA
The DNA here is from genome assembly GCA_049964955.1 of Syntrophobacteraceae bacterium. Lineage (GTDB taxonomy): Bacteria > Desulfobacterota > Syntrophobacteria > Syntrophobacterales > Syntrophobacteraceae > SbD1. The sequence goes on along the minus strand of JBMFWU010000008.1, from coordinate 40,971 downwards.
GCAGGAATCGTCGGGACTGGTCGGCGCCGGTTCGAGCAGGCTGGAACTCCCCTCGATAAACCGGTCGAAAGAGAGCGCCCACTCCGGGGCGGGGCCGTTTACCACGACAGTGTGTTCGAGGAATCGCAGTTCTTTTCTGATCGGGTCGAAGACATCGAGAAGGGATGCATCCACAAGCAGCACCCTGGCCCTGCTGTCGTTCAAAAAATATAAATAGTCCTTCGGGCGCATGAGCGTATTGAGGCAAATCGGAACGGCCCCCGTCTTGATGGCCCCGAAAAACGCCTGGGGATAGACCTCGGTGTCGAGCAGCAGCAGCGCCACGCGGTCCTCCATTCGCACGTCCAGGCCTTTCAGTCCATTGCCGATCCTGTTCATTCCGCTCTGAACCTGAGCATAGGTCAGGGATCGGTCCTCGCACAGGACCGCTGTTTTCTCGCCGCGGCCTTCCCGGACGTTTCGATCCACAAAATAATCGGCAGCGTTAAATTGAGCAGGAAGTCCCAGTTCGATTCCCATCGCGTTTGTCTCCTTTTCAGTCATGGAACGTTAGGGGCGGGGCGGTCGCGCCTCGAACTCACCGGCCGGAGTTGCGAATAGATGAACTTCTATGATACGTAGTTTATAGCCAAGCCTTTTACAAAATGCAAAGCCAAATAAGCTCTTACTGGGTCAGGACGAAATCCTTTTCCTTAATCCTGGCCCATACGCGGCCGGGGTCAAGCTTCAGGAGGTCACAGATCCAGCGGAAGCTGCCCATGTCCTCCTTGTTCGATTTGAACCACTCCTCGGCCCTGCGCTTGTCCCGGCGTATTTCTCTATCATAGTACCAGCCGCGCAGTCTGATCCCGTTTACCGCCATGTCAAAGCCGGCACCCTTTCGCTGGTAATCCTCAATGGCCTGCAGCAAGACTGCGCCCCAAAGCTCCAAAACCCCGTCGCTGTCGCCCTCGGCCCCGAAGTAAGGGGAAGGTTTGCCTGACCGATTTTCACCGCCGCCTGCTTCCAATTCGCTGTATTTCTGGATACTGCAATGTAGAGCGTTCATGCTGTCATCCTCCATAAGGGGTTGAATGCCGGAGCCCCAGCCTATAGCGTCAAAGAAAGCGCGACGGCAAACGGCACCCGGAAGCGGCAATAGAAGCGGTATTGAGAAAGGGAAACAGAAGCGGCAAAACGCAGGAAAGGGCAAAAAAGATTCCCCGGCAGATCAGAGGTTGTTTGGCCGCAGCGGGCCGATTTTCATGGCCACCGGGTCAATTATCGGTTTAGAATGGAAAGCGGGAAGCGGGCCATCCCACACCCGTGAACAATCGAGCAGACTCCTTCGGGCCGTTGAAAACGCATGGGATCGATCCCATGTTCCACATCCCGCCCGGAGAGGTACAAAAGGAAGAAAAAATGAGCGGTTCGCAGGAATCCGGACGCAAGGCAAAGTGGCGCCGGGCTGAAAAATATGTGTGTGTCACATGTTCCCGGGAGCAGAGTTTTTGCTGGAGCTGCCCCTGCGGCTTCATGATTTGTTGGGAGTGCATGGAGGAAAACTATTGGGGCATGACCTGTAACGGAATCCTGTGGACATGCCCCGACTGCGGAGCCATCCGCAGTTTCGGAAACGACTGATGCGGCGAGCCGCCGGCGGGCGGCATGTTGCCGCAGCCGGGTTGCGCGCTTGCAGAATAGCCGCGCGCAAAGCGTTGTGAAACTGCCTGCAGTATAAATGGAGGAAGAAAAGGACTATGGGTGGAAATAGGGTAGTGATAATCGGAGGCGTTGCGCTGGGTCCCAAAACAGCCTGCAGGCTCAAAAGGCTCGAGCCCGACGCCGAGGTGGTGATAATCGATCAGGACGAATACATTTCCTACGGAGGCTGCGGTATCCCCTATTTCATCTCGGGAGATGTGAACAGCGTGCAGGACCTTATGAGCACGAGCTTCCACATGCTGCGAACCCCGCAGTTTTTTCAGGACGTAAAAGACGTCAAGGTACGGGTGCGCACCCGGGTGACCGCAATCGACCGGGAGAAGACGTGCGTACATCTGGTGGACCTGGCGACGGGTGCCGAGGAAGATCTGCCCTACGACCGGCTGGTGATCGCGACCGGCAGTACGCCCAACAGGCCTCCGATTCCGGGCATCGATCTTCCGGGGGTGACCTCGGTTACGAACCTGCACGCCGCAATGGCCGTAAAGGATATGATCTCGAGCGGGAAGGTCGATCGGGCCGTGATCATCGGCGGGGGGGCGATCGGGTGCGAAATGGCCGAAGCCCTGGGGGATCTGTGGGGTATCGAAACTCACCTGGTGGAGGTCGAAGAGCAGGTGCTGCCAGGAATACTTGCTCCTTCGCTTGCCGGCATCGTCCGCACCCACCTGGAAGAAAAAGGTGTCCACGTCCGCCTTGGCCGTCGAGTCGTCCAGATCAGGAAAGATGACGAGGAAGGCGGCCTGGTAGTGGAACTGACTCCCGAGGAGAGCCTCCACGCTCAGCTCGTCATCACATCTGCGGGCGTGCGGCCAAACGTCGAGCTGGCCAAAAGCGCGGGACTCGCTACGGGGCCGACCGGCGCCCTGATCGTAAACGAAATGCTCCAGACCTCCGACCCGCGGATCTTTGCGGGAGGCGACTGCATCGAAATCCCCCACCTCATTACCGGAAAACCCGTCTTTTTCCCCCAGGGCTCCCTCGCCAACCGGCAGGGACGCATTATCGGGACCAATCTCGCGGGAGGCGCCGCGAAATTCAAGGGTACGGTCGGGAGCTTTTCGATCAAGGTGTTCGACCTGGGGGTCGCCTCTACGGGCATATCTCCCCAGACGGCGGCCAAAAACGGTTTCGACGCCGAATCGGTGCTGGTAGTCCAGGCCGACAGGGCCCACTTCTACCCCACCCAGGACCTCATCTATTTTCAGCTGACGGTGGAGCGAAAGACTCGGCGCATCCTGGGGGCGCAGGCCCTGGGCGCCAACGGGGACGCCGTTGCGGGCCGTATAAACTCCGTCGCTTCCCTCCTTCCCTTCCATCCGACGGTTGAAGACATCTCCAACCTCGAGATAGCCTACTCGCCCCCGTTTGCCTCCGCACTCGACGTGGTGAACGCTGCCGGAAATACCGCCGAAAACATCCTCGACGGCTTGAACAGGCCGATGGATCCCGCCGAGTTCGAAAAGTGTCTTTTGATCGATCAGGACGAGGAGTGTCTATGCCTCGACGTGCGCGGGCCGGCCAATGCGGCCCCCTTTGTCGAACGCTTCGGCGCCCGGTGGGTGAACATCCCGCAGGAAACCCTCAACAAAAGAATGGACGAGGTGCCCCGGAACAAACGGCTGCTCCTCGTTTGCAACTCGGGCGTACGATCCTATGAAGCAATGCGCCAGCTCGAAAGGGAAGGCATAACGAATACGAAAAACGTCCAGGGAGGGGTCGCCGCACTCAAGAAATCCGGGGTGTTCGATAGAGGGCATGAAGGCGAAGGCGGCGAGAGCCACGATTAAGAGAGGGCACCCGGACAGAGCGTAGAGACTGTCACGGCGCGGGACAAAATTTCGAACACTTTATCACAGAGTCTGTTAGGCGAATTTTTTCCCACTGCATTTTGCCGTTTCTATTGCCACTTCCGGGTGCCGTTTTGCAAGTCAAAATATTTTGTGTATACGCGTTATCCTAAGCAGGACGGTGGAAGAGTATTCGTAGAGAGCTTATCGTATGTATAGGAGCAGAGTTTTCGCTACCCCTTTGGGGGGCGATCAAAATGTTTTCGACGGGGGGACGATTGAATGCCATTCTTGGCAACGTGCCAGTTTGAATTTCCGATGGCTCGTTGTTCCTCCTCCGCCATCCCATATTCGGCTATGTTGACCCGTCTCGAGAGGAGAGGCTGATGTTAAATCTTAGAAGCAGTATAGTCGGGGCATGTGCCTTTGGGGCTCTATTTTTCTGCCTGCTGATCAACGAAATCGGGCTTAGACTCCATTTGCAATTTTTCAACACGGGGCTGTGGTTCTGGATAATGCTCCTGACCCCGGCCTCCATTATCATTGGCGCGGCGCTGTTGGAAATATGTCGTGAGTTGCGCATAAAATCCAAAAAGGGCAGGCGATACACGAAATTAAATCCAGCAAAGATGTCGTTCTGGCTGACCCACGGATTGACTTCTCAACCATCCTAACGTTATCATTATTAACATGTGCCAGATTGGTAAGCAATTTTGGTACGTCAATTCCGAGCATCTCTATCCTGCCCCATCTTGGAAATTCAACCTGAAATCGGTGCAATCTTACGTCTGTCATTTTATGAGAATCAAACGAGAGTACTCCGAATACGAAGGCTGAAATGAGCCAAATTACACAAATGACAATCGGTGGCCAGCACAGCATGCTTTCCTCCTTCAACCAACTAATATCTGTGAAATCGTTCCTATGCTCTTGGTATTTGGTTATCCATGTGGAAACCCTCCACCGCCTCGCGATTCAACCAGTTTCCACTCCTTGGTCGCATCGGTCACAAGTGGTCACAGCCCTTCAAATCTTTGGATTTATAGCGTGAAACCATCATTCTTGATCGGGGCAAGCACCGAGGTGGCTTCAATTTTCCATGCTCCGTACGCCAGTCATTACCCAATTCGACACGCGCCCGCCGCCATCTAGCTCATCGTCAATCATGCCACAGAAAATTTCATTTCAGTCTATGTTGATTTTCGCGGTACAGCTCCCAAGGAGCGCTGCCGTTTAGCAGAGCTATGAGGCTGAAAACGTCCGGCTCGGACGGGACATTCCACTCCCGTTGATAATAGCCCCACTAGCTCAGGCTCTCGAGGATCTCGGTTCCTCTCACTATCAGATAGACCTGGCGTGGGTCCGGGGGAAATCATTCGTATGGACAACCAGCTTTTTCGGTCATACATTGATTTGCATGATTCTATCCAGGCTCAAAAAGATATCGGACACCGTCTGGGAGATCCCGACGGAGTACAAGGCGGGAATGCGTGTACCGGCTCGGCTCTACGGCGACGAGAGGCTGGTTTCGCAGATGGATGAAGGGGTCGTTGACCAGGTGACAAATGTGGCGACCCTTCCCGGGATTCGAAATTATGCTCTGTGCATGCCCGACGGCCACTGGGGGTACGGTTTTCCGATAGGAGGAGTGGCGGCAATGGACGAAAGGACCGGCGTCATTTCCCCGGGGGGCATCGGATTCGATGTGAACTGCGGCATGCGGCTGGTCTTGACCAGCCTGAGCTACGGCGAAGTGCGGGAGCATTTGCGGGAGTTGGTGGACCGGCTCTTCCAGCGGGTGCCGGCGGGGGTGGGCGGAAGCGGTTTTCTCAGGCTCTCGCAGGACGAGTTTCTGACCGTTGTGGAAGAGGGCGCGCACTGGTGCGTTGCAAACGGATACGGGTGGGAAGAGGACCTCGAGCGAACCGAGGAATCGGGCCGCATCAGCGGCGCGAACGCCGCCAAAGTCAGCCGCAAGGCCGTGGAGCGGGGCTACAAACAGATCGGGACCCTCGGCTCCGGAAACCATTATCTCGAAATTCAGGTGGCGAGACCGGAAAACATCTTCGATCGCGCCCTGGCCAACGGTCTGGGGCTAACCATTCCGGACCAGGTGGTCGTCATGTTTCACTGCGGCAGCAGGGGATTTGGCCACCAGGTCGCCACCGACTACCTGCAGACATTTTTGAAAGTGATGGGGCCCAAATACTCGATCCGGGTGCCCGATCGGGAACTGGCCTGCGCCCCTTTTTTGTCGCCCGAAGGGCAGGACTATTTCGCCGCGATGAAATGTGCGATCAACATGTCGTTTGCAAACAGGCAGGTCATCCTGCACAGGGTACGCGAGGTCTTCTCGGAAGTGTTCCGAAAGGACCCTCTCGACTTGGGGATGCACCAGGTCTACGATGTCGCTCACAACACGGCCAAGCTCGAAGTACATAGCGTGGAAGGAGAGTCCAGGCGGCTTTTGATCCACCGAAAAGGCGCGACACGCGCCCTTGGACCGGGGGCCGAAGAACTGCCGGAGATCTATCGTCAAACCGGCCAGCCGGTTATTATCGGCGGAAGCATGGAAACGGGTTCCTACCTGCTCACGGGGGTGGCCTCCGGGGCGCAGACCTTTTTCAGCACCGCCCACGGAAGCGGCAGGACCATGAGCCGCCAGAAGGCAAAGAAGATGTTTCACGGCAAAAAGCTCCAACAGGATATGGAACACCGGGGCATCTACGTTCGAACGGCCTCCTTTTCGGGTCTTGCCGAAGAGGCCGGGCCGGCCTACAAGAATATCGACGAAGTCGTAGCGGCGACCGAAGCCGCGGGTATCAGCAAGCGGGTTGCCCGGTTTATCCCCGTGGGAAACGTGAAAGGGTAGGCGAGATGCCCTTCGAGTATATCGATGAAATCGCGATCGCCGACGTCGCCTTCCGGGCCTGGGGAAAGACGATCGAGGAGATGTTCATCGCCGCTTCCGATGCCCTTCTGGGCGTCATGGTCGAGGGGCTGGAGACGATCGAGCCCGCAGAAGAGCGGCAGATCGAAATCGGCCCCTGCGCCCTCGACATGCTTCTTTTCAACCTGCTCCAGGAGATCATCTTCTTTAAGGACGCCGAACAACTCCTGCTTCGAATCCAAAAACTAACCGTCAGTTCCCGGGACGCTCAGTATGCCGCCACGGCGACCGCGCGGGGCGAGCCGATCGACCGGGGACGCCATGAACTGCTGGTAGACGTAAAGGCCGTTACCCTGCATCGGTTTCAGGTGGAGCAACTCCCGGAGGGATGGGAGTCCTTCGTTATCCTCGACATTTAGCCCCCCGAGTGCGACCTGTCCTGCATTAAATTAATGACAATTTTGTCCATATTTGTTATCTCGTGATTTTCCTTACTCAAAACAGGTGATTGGAGCCTAGATGCAGGTTGGCGTATGCCCGACGATTTTACCCTGATTGAACTGAGAGCATTGCATGAGATAGCCAGGGTTTTGAGCCGTTCGAGCGAGCTCAAAGACCAGTTGCAGGAAACCCTGGATGTTCTCAGTACCCGTCTCGGGATGGAGAGGGGGATGATCTCCATTCTGGATCTTCAGACCGGTGCCGCGTGGCTGGATGTGGCGCGGGGTGTCGATTTCGAATCCGGGCAGATCAGCTACCGGCCCGGAGAGGGGATTACGGGGAAAGTAGCCCAGACGGGCCGTCCCATGGCCATCGCCAACCTGGGGAAAGAAGCCCTTTTCCTGGACCGCACCGGAGCGCGCAAGTCGCTCAACAGGGCCGAACTGGCCTTCCTGTGCGTTCCCATTTTCTACCAGGGGCGCTGTGTGGGCATTTTGTCGGCCGACAAGCTGGCTCACAAGGTCGAAGAGATCGGCCAGGAACTCGCCATCCTGAGCGCAGTCGCAGAACTCCTCGGCAAGGTGGTCTATTTTCGCGCGGTCGAAGAGGAAAACAGGCGTCTTCGACGCATGCTCGCCGAGGCCAAGCGCCCCACAACCAATATCATCGGCAGATCGAAGGTGATCCAGGAAGTGCTTCGACTGATCGATCAGGTCGCGGATACGAACACGACCGTGCTCATTTCGGGGGAGACCGGCACGGGCAAGGAACTGGTGGCGAAAGCCATTCACGAAAACAGCCGCAGGGCCGGCGGCCCCCTGGTACAGGTCAATTGCGCGGCAATGCCCGACACGCTTTTGGAAAGCGAGTTGTTCGGCCATGAAAAAGGCGCCTTTACAGGCGCCATAACGCGGCGGCGAGGCAGATTCGAAGAGGCGCAAGGGGGAACGATTTTTCTCGACGAAGTGGGGGAACTTTCGCCCATAGCCCAGGCAAAGCTTCTGCGCGTCCTGCAGGAAAGGGAATTCCAACCCCTTGGCTCCTCGCGGACGATAAAGGTCGACGTGCGCGTCATCACCGCTTCCAATAAGGACCTCGAAGAGCAAATAGCCCAGGGCGCCTTTCGCCAGGACCTTTTCTACAGGCTCAACGTCTTCCCGATATACCTGCCGCCTTTGCGCGAGCGCGGCCCCGACATATTGCTTCTGGCCGATTATTTCGTCCTGCGGTATGCTCAGGAGTTTGCCAAGGACATAAAGAGGATCACCACGAGCGCCATCGATCTGCTGATGAGCTATCACTGGCCCGGCAATGTCCGCGAGCTTGAAAACTGCATAGAACGCGCGGTGCTGCTTTCGCAGGAAAACGCGATCGATTCCTGGCACCTGCCGCCCACCTTGCAGATGAAGCCCGAAAGCATGCAAAACGTCAGCCGGGGAAAACTCGAGGCCCTCACCAGCGCCTTTGAGCGCGACCTCATCACCGACGCGCTCAAAGACGTTCGCGGAAACCAGTCGCAGGCGGCCCGCCTGCTCGGGACAACCAAGAGGATCATTCAGTACAAGGTCGAAAAATACGGGATAGACACGCGCAGATTTCGCATGAAGCAGCCGGCCTGATTGTCGATGCACGCAAAAACAATGGATTCGGGCCCCTTTTTTTTGTTGCTGTTTGGAGTGGCTGGACTTACAAATCGATATGGGTAATAATTTTCGAGTCGGGGGATTTTGGCAAACAGGCATACAGGAGATCTCGACGGCCGTCGGACGAGGGGGTGTATCCCACCGACTGCCTTGAAATCGTTGGTCAGGAGGCTTTCCAATTGAGTCCATTTTATAAGAATCTGGCTCTCTGGCTGGTAATCAGCCTGATGGTGATTCTTCTCTTCAATATGTTTCACCAGACACAGAGACCCAACACCGCGACCACTTACAGTCAATTCATCAGTTCCGTCCAGAAGGGCAACGTAGCCAAGGTGACCATCCAGGGCAGCAACGTGATGGGAGTACTCACCAACGGCACGAGTTTCAAGACCTATGCCCCGCACGACTCCGACATGATCAAAATCTTGAGGGACCACGGAGTCAATATCGATGCCAAACCACAGGAAGAGTCCCCCTGGTACATGAACGTTCTTGTCAGTTGGCTGCCGATGCTGCTGCTGGTAGGCGTGTGGATTTTTTTCATGCGTCAGATGCAGGTTGGGGGCGGCAAGGCGATGAGTTTTGGCAAGAGCAAGGCGCGCCTTTTAAACGAAAGTTCGCGCAAAGTGCTCTTTAACGACGTTGCCGGAGTCGATGAAGCCAAGGAAGAGCTTCAGGAAATAGTCGAGTTTCTGCGAGACCCGAAAAAATTTACGAGGCTCGGGGGAAGGATCCCCAAGGGGGTGCTGCTCGTAGGCGCGCCCGGCACCGGCAAGACTCTTCTGGCAAAAGCCGTTGCGGGTGAGGCCGGGGTACCGTTTTTTTCCATCTCCGGCTCCGACTTTGTCGAAATGTTTGTGGGCGTTGGCGCTTCCCGCGTGCGCGACCTTTTTTTACAGGGCAAGAAAAACGCCCCCTGCATCATTTTCATCGATGAAATCGACGCGGTAGGCAGGCATCGTGGCGCGGGCCTTGGCGGCGGGCACGACGAACGCGAACAGACCCTCAATCAGCTCCTTGTCGAGATGGACGGCTTCGAGTCCAACGAAGGCGTAATACTCATCGCGGCGACCAACAGGCCCGATGTTCTCGATCCCGCGCTGCTGCGGCCGGGAAGGTTCGACCGACAGGTCGTGGTTCCGGTGCCCGATATCCGCGGGCGCGAAGGTATTCTCAAGGTTCACTGCGCGACCAAGCCGCTTGGCCCCGACGTCGAAATTTCGACCCTGGCCAAGGGGACACCCGGCTTTTCGGGGGCCGACCTCGAAAACCTGGTGAACGAAGCCGCTCTTCTGGCAGCCCGGAAGAACAGGGAACTTATCGGCATGAGCGACTTCGAAGACGCCAAAGATAAGGTCATGATGGGGCTCGAGCGCAAAAGCATGGTCCTTAACGAGGAAGAAAAGCGGGTAACGGCTTTCCATGAGGCCGGACACGCCTTGGTCGCAAGGCTGCTCCCTGGGGCCGACCCCTTGCACAAGGTCACGATCATTCCCCGCGGACGCGCTCTGGGCCTTACCCAGCAGCTTCCCCAGGACGATCGCCACACCTACCCCAAAGACTTCCTGCTCGACAATATCGCCATTCTCATGGGCGGACGCGTCGCAGAAGAGATCTCCTTCAACATGTATACGACCGGGGCGTCCAACGACATCGAACGGGCGACCCAGATCGCGCGGCGCATGGTCTGCGAATGGGGCATGAGCGAAAAAATGGGGCCGGTCAGTTTCGGCAGGCGCGACGATGCGCCCTTCCTTGGCCGCGAACTGGGCCACCAGAGGGATTTTAGCGAACAGACCGCACTCGACATAGACGAGGAAGTGCGCCGGATCGTCGAAGAGAACTACCAGCGCGCCCGCGATATCTTGTCCGAGCACAATGCGATTCTGGAAAAAATCGCCACCTCCCTGCTCGAACACGAGACGCTCGACCGCAAGGATATCGACGCGATCATCGACGAACTCGCCCCGGGGCTTCTTGCCACCCTGAAAACCAAGCCCGCCGAGTACTACGCCACGCCTTCGGCCGCTCCGGCGGAAATCCGGGTCGAGAGCCCGGAGGCCAGGCCGGAAGAGAGCGGGGAAGATGTCCAGACAACACTTGATCCCGCCTCGGCTCAGGTGAAGACAACGACTTAGCCCCGGGTCGGTTCGGGGACTGCAGAGGCAGAGCGGTTCGCTCTGCCTCTGCAGTCGAACCGATAACCCGGCTCGTTCACCATTTTCCCGAAAACCGAAAAAAAGATCACCGCAGCCCAGGGGGATTAAAAGACTTGTAGGGTAACGACCTGAGCCTCACGATCGTTTTCACCTGCTCGAACTCAGGGTCCTTGTGGAGAAGAACGGCATTTTCCGCAAAGGCTGTTGCGGCAATCCAGCTATCACAGACGGAAAGTTTCTTGGTGGCCTTTATTTCTATCGCTTTTTCAAAGATCACTTCGGTCACCTCTATCTTCTCCAATGACAGAAGGCCGAGATAACGGGCAAACTCATCAGATTCCGCCTTGTCTATGCTTTTCCAAATCCGGTAGCGTCCCTCCATAAAACTCATGAAAGAAACGCAAACACGAGCGCCGGAGCGCAGAATATCTTCGACCAGATCTGCCCCTTCTTCGTCATTCCAGAGGGTTAGCAAAGCAGATGTGTCGAACAGAAACGTATCGGAGGAATCCGGCCCGTTAATTTTCCTCTCCTGTCTCAGCCCGCCTCTGCTCGACAAGCTGCTGCGTTGTAAATCTTCCGGACCCACGGCCCCTGAATGCCGCTACGGGATCTTTGGGCAGGGGGACCATTTTTATTACACCGTTTTCCACAATCCATTCCACGCTCGATTCCGGTGCAATGTCGAATGTTTTTCTGATACTCGCCGGGATGGAAACCTGGCCGCGCGCCGTCACCTTTGCTTTCATACCGTGACTCCGCTTGCATGAAATTTTTCATTTACATGATGAAAATAATATATAATGCAGAAAATTCTTGTCAAGCTTCCGTGTGGTTCGCAAAAAAGCCCCTGAGCGACTCCAGGAGCATGCGGTCGATGAGTTCGAAAAGCGCTCCACACAGACCGCCGTGGTTCATCTTTTTGCCAAAGAGCTCGGCACGAAGGAAGTTCACCTTATCGTTGACTTTTCCGATCTTGCTCACCGCGCCAAGACCCAAGGCCACTTTTTCTTCGAAAAGCAACTGTTTGGCCAGACGGCAGAACTCGAACGTCCTCTGTTCGAGCTCTTCGCACTCCTCCGCCCTCAGGCGCCCTCTCGAGCTTTGTTCCAGTTCGGCCAGACAGCACAGACAAACGAAAAGCGAGCCATACTCCAGACCGCGAATGCCCCTCCGCCAGTAAAGCAGCCAGGGTTTTCGCCAGTTCCAGAGCAGGTTTGCTTCTCCGAAGGCGATGAGATCGGAGGCGGCTTTTCTTGCCCGCAATATTCCCGATGGCGCAGCCCCGGGGTTTGACTCCTTTCGAAGTACGCTCTCCGTGAGAAGCCGGCCGCCTTGGCCTCTTTTCCCTCCGGATCGGCCGCAGCAGGAGACGCCCAGATAGTGCAGCAGATTTGAAAAGAGTTGGTTTGCGCAGATATCGCCGGGGGTTTCTAGATGAGCATACGAGAGAACGAGCCTGCCCTTCCCCCGAAAGACCTCGAGAATCGCCGGGTGCCCTTCGATTCGGGCCGGATCGAGGTTTATCCCGTAGGCGCTTTCCAGTTCCCCCCAGTCCACCGTCCCCTCCATGTCGCACACTCTGAGGTCGGCTACCTGGAAATCTTCCCCCGGAGTGTTGGTGTAGGAGGCAAGGCGAGATACTTCACAGTCGGAAGGTACGAGAAACTGCGAGGGCCACCAGACCGAAACCGGGATTTGATCGGGAATGTCTTTCCATGCCGGGTGGGAGCGCATGCCGGAAACATACACCTGTCCGCTAGCACTTGGCAACCGCTCGGAGAGGGGCATTCTTCGAACAGGAACGAGGTAGAGGGCGGGCGGGCTGGAAAGAGCAAGCCCGGCGCCCCCGCAAAAGCCGAGGTAGGAGCCCCCCTCGTCGAGAAACGCGGCGAGTTGGGATCTGCCCTTTTCTCCCAGCGCATGCGCCTTGTGGGCCGCCCAGCCGCCGGGAACGATCAGGGTTTGGAATCTCTCAAGACGTCCTTCGCAAACATCCGAGGCGTCGAGGAGTTCGAAGGGAATCCCCAGCAGCGACAAAGTATCTATGCAAAGAAGCCCCCAGACGAGCGACTGGGTCCATAGGAGCGCAACGGGAGGGGCGTCCCGGTAGAGCGCCCCGGCATCCTCCAGGGATTTCAGGTTTGCCGACAAGCGATTACCTCCGGTGAACATGAAATGAAATCGAATTTATCGCACCCACTCCGGGTTATTTTGTCATCTATGCCACATTTACGCGGCAGATCAAGCGTCGTAATCGGCGCTCTGTTCGGGCGATAAGCGCGTCTCACTACCTGTTACCTTGTCAGGAGAGCCAGTTCTCCAATTTCAAATCGGGGACCCTTTCGAACTCCTTCATATTATTGGTAACGAGTGTGACGGAAAGCCTTCTGGCGTGCGCGGCAATCAAGAGGTCCATATTACCTATGAGGGCGCCGTTTCGTCTCAAATGAGACCGGATCTCACCATAATGTGCTGCAGCAGCACTGTCGAACGGGCAAATCTCAAACGGCCCCAAGAACTCATCGAGGACTCGATGATTGTGCTCCGGCGCCCTCAGGCGCCCTCTCGAGCTTTGTTCCAGTTCGGCCAGACAGCACAGACAAACGAAAAGCGAGCCATACTCCAGACCGCGAATGCCCCTCCGCCAGTAAAGCAGCCAGGGTTTTCGCCAGTTCCAGAGCAGGTTTGCTTCTCCGAAGGCGATGAGATCGGAGGCGGCTTTTCTTGCCCGCAATATTCCCGATGGCGCAGCCCCGGGGTTTGACTCCTTTCGAAGTACGCTCTCCGTGAGAAGCCGGCCGCCTTGGCCTCTTTTCCCTCCGGATCGGCCGCAGCAGGAGACGCCCAGATAGTGCAGCAGATTTGAAAAGAGTTGGTTTGCGCAGATATCGCCGGGGGTTTCTAGATGAGCATACGAGAGAACGAGCCTGCCCTTCCCCCGAAAGACCTCGAGAATCGCCGGGTGCCCTTCGATTCGGGCCGGATCGAGGTTTATCCCGTAGGCGCTTTCCAGTTCCCCCCAGTCCACCGTCCCCTCCATGTCGCACACTCTGAGGTCGGCTACCTGGAAATCTTCCCCCGGAGTGTTGGTGTAGGAGGCAAGGCGAGATACTTCACAGTCGGAAGGTACGAGAAACTGCGAGGGCCACCAGACCGAAACCGGGATTTGATCGGGAATGTCTTTCCATGCCGGGTGGGAGCGCATGCCGGAAACATACACCTGTCCGCTAGCACTTGGCAACCGCTCGGAGAGGGGCATTCTTCGAACAGGAACGAGGTAGAGGGCGGGCGGGCTGGAAAGAGCAAGCCCGGCGCCCCCGCAAAAGCCGAGGTAGGAGCCCCCCTCGTCGAGAAACGCGGCGAGTTGGGATCTGCCCTTTTCTCCCAGCGCATGCGCCTTGTGGGCCGCCCAGCCGCCGGGAACGATCAGGGTTTGGAATCTCTCAAGACGTCCTTCGCAAACATCCGAGGCGTCGAGGAGTTCGAAGGGAATCCCCAGCAGCGACAAAGTATCTATGCAAAGAAGCCCCCAGACGAGCGACTGGGTCCATAGGAGCGCAACGGGAGGGGCGTCCCGGTAGAGCGCCCCGGCATCCTCCAGGGATTTCAGGTTTGCCGACAAGCGATTACCTCCGGTGAACATGAAATGAAATCGAATTTATCGCACCCACTCCGGGTTATTTTGTCATCTATGCCACATTTACGCGGCAGATCAAGCGTCGTAATCGGCGCTCTGTTCGGGCGATAAGCGCGTCTCACTACCTGTTACCTTGTCAGGAGAGCCAGTTCTCCAATTTCAAATCGGGGACCCTTTCGAACTCCTTCATATTATTGGTAACGAGTGTGACGGAAAGCCTTCTGGCGTGCGCGGCAATCAAGAGGTCCATATTACCTATGAGGGCGCCGTTTCGTCTCAAATGAGACCGGATCTCACCATAATGTGCTGCAGCAGCACTGTCGAACGGGCAAATCTCAAACGGCCCCAAGAACTCATCGAGGACTCGATGATTGTGCTCCGGCCTGGCGCTGTTGGACATGCCGAATCGCAACTCAGCTTCGGTGATAGCTGAAATTCCAACTAAATCAGGCGTCAACTTCTTCAGGTTTTCGAAGACGCCGGGCGGATGCTTTTTTATCGTATAGATGCAGATGTTCGTATCGAGCATGTAGATCATCAGAATTCCTCGCGGTCTTGAGGAGGCGATTGTTCCCGTCCTCCCTCAAAGATATCCGGAGTAAATTTGCCGACGCTAGCCTCCACCATCTTCCACGGGTCGTCTATCGGGATGATAACAAGGCCGTTGCCCATTTTCTTTATATAGACCTCGCTTCCGCTCAGCCGAAACTCTCTGGGAAGGCGAATCGCCTGGCTGTTGCCACTCCTGAATACTTTGGCCGTCTGCAATTTTGTATTCTCCCCTCATGGTATATACTTCTTTGTATATACTAGACTGCGGTCTGAAAAATTTCAAGATCTCTTGAGACAATTTCAGGCGAAGGGCCCGCAAGTCTGTTCGGAGAGAATCCAAACAGTCGGATGCTCGATCTCAATCGGCGTCCGGTTCGAAAGTTTTGAATCGAAACAAGGCCATCGATCGCGCCTCGGTCTCAAAGGAGTCACCGCGACTCATCGGTTTACAGCGTTTTTTTCCCGTCGCGATCTTCGTGTCGAGAACCAACTCCCATTTGCCTTCCAATCGAAACAGGGGCATTTTGAAGGACATCGGCTCATAGTGCGCGTTCATCAAAATGAGCAACGTATCGCCCACGATATGATTTCCCCGCTCATCCACCTCGTCGATGGCGTCTCCGGCAAGGAGCATGCCCAGGCACCTGGCGTACGGGTTGCTCCAGTCCTCTTCCTTCATGTCTCCACCATCCGGCCTGAACCAGCGCACATCCCTGATGTTTGGATCGCGCATTGCGCGGCCCCGGAAAAATGTCCTGCGCATAAGTACCGGGTTCTCTTTGCGAAGCCGAATGAGCAACCGGGTGAACTCAAGGAGTTTTTGCCTGTTGCGGTCAAGATCCCAGTCAATCCATGAGAGCTCGTTGTCCTGGCAGTAGGTGTTGTTGTTTCCCCGCTTCGAATGTCCGAGCTCATCCCCGGAGTGAAGCATCGGCACTCCCTGTGAGAAAAGCAGCGTGGCCAGAAAGTTTCGCTGTTGCCTGGCTCTGAGGGCCAGGATGGCCGGATCGTCCGTCGGTCCCTCCACGCCGCAGTTCCAGCTCAGGTTGTTGTCGGAACCGTCTCGATTGTCTTCGCCGTTGGCCTCATTATGCCTCCCGTTATAGCTGACAAGATCGCTGAGGCAGAAGCCGTCGTGTGACGTTACGAAATTGATGCTCGCGTAGGGACGCCGGCCGGTGCTCTCATACAGATCGCTACTGCCCGTAAGCCTGTGAGCCAGGTTTGCAATCTGGCAATGGTCCCCTTTCCAGTAAAGCCTGATATCATCCCGGTACTGGCCATTCCACTCCGTCCAGAGGATGGGAAAGTTTCCGACCTGGTAGCCTCCCTCCCCGAGGTCCCATGGCTCGGCTATGAGTTTTACCTGCGACAGTACGGGGTCCTGGTGGATGATGTCGAAGAATGCCCCCAGTTTGTCCACCTCATGAAGCTCTCTTGCGAGCGTTGCCGCCAGATCGAATCGAAACCCGTCCACGTACATCTCGAGCACCCAGTAGCGCAAGCTGTCCATTATGAGCTGCAAGGTCCGGGGATGGGTCATGTTGAGTGAATTTCCGGTCCCGGTATAGTCGAAATAATAGCGCCTGTTATCGGTCACGAGACGGTAGTAATTGGCGTTGTCTATCCCGCGGAAGCTCAGGGTCGGTCCGAGGTGGCTTCCTTCTCCCGTGTGGTTGTAGACGACGTCCAGGATCACCTCGATCCCTTCGCGGTGCAGGGTCTTTACCATTATCTTGAATTCCTGCACCTCGTCTCCGCGACTACCGTCACTGCAGTACTGGGCGTGAGGAGCGAAAAAACCTACGGTATTGTATCCCCAGAAGTTCGACAGGCCACGTTCTGCCAAATGCCGATCGTGCATGAATTGATGGACCGGCATCAGTTCGACGGCAGTCACGCCAAGAGAGAGAAGATATTCGATCATCGCCGGACTGGCCAATCCCGCGTAGGTTCCCCGCAGTCCCTCCGGCACTCCCGGGTGAAGCTGGGTGAGCCCCTTGACGTGGGCTTCGTAGATGATCGTTTTATGCCAGGGAATATTGGGGTGAGAATCGCCGCCCCAACTAAACGTCGGATCGATGACAACGCTTTTGGGAGCATACGGGGCGCTGTCTCGCTCGTCTTTGGAAAGATCTGCGCCGGGATTACCGATGGTATATCCGAAAAGGGCGTCGTTCCATTTGTGGACCCCGAATATCGCCTTGGAATAGGGGTCGCGGAGAAGCTTCGCCGGGTTGAAACGGTGTCCTTCTGCGGGCGCATAGGGACCATGTACCCTGTACCCGTAAAGCTGGCCGGGCCGGGCTTCCGGGAGGTAAATGTGCCAGACCTGGTCGGTTTTTTCGGTGACCCGTATTCTAGTCTCGGTCCTGCCGAAGGTCCTGTCAAACAGGCACAGCTCGACGGCAGTGGCGTTTTCGGAAAAAAGAGCGAAATTGACGCCCGACCCATCCCATGTCGCCCCTAACGGGTAAGGTTGTCCCGGCCATAGTTTCATACGCATTTTCCTCTATGCTGCGCAGACTTATTTTTCCTCTTCCTCACGGGGTCTCCTATCTTCCGGAGCGGCTCAGAGTTCGAGCTGGACCCCGATTTCAATGATCCGATCCGAAGGGATGTCGAAAAAAGTTGCGGCATCCGTTGCATTCCGTGACATGAAAAGGAAAAGATACGACCGCAGCCGCCCCATCTTTGGTTTCTCCCGCAGCGTCAATCGCTCGCGGCCCAGGAAGAAGCTGACGTTATCCATCCGGAATTCAACGCCTGCCTCACGGGCCAGCGCAAAGGCCTTGGTGATGTTTGGCTCCTCCATGAATCCATACGTTGCCGTTATTCTATAAAAACCGCCTCCAAGTTTTTCTGTTTGTACTTTCTCGAAATTCGGCACTCTGGGGATATCGGCCGTTTTGAAATGAAGGAAGGCGATTTCGGAATGAAGGGTCTTGTTGTGCTTCAGGTTGTGTACGAGGGCGGCAGGAACCCGATCCGTGCTGCCGGTAAGGAATGCCGCCTGGCCATTGACCCTTGTCGGCGAATTCACATCGAGTGTCTTCCTGAAATCCTCGAAAGTTGGAACGACGGCTTCCAATTCCCCGAAAAGACTGTTTCGCCCTTGCTCCCAGCTGAGCATCATAATAAAGAAAATGGCCCCGATGAGAAGAGGAAACCATGCTCCATGCACTATCTTGCTCACATTGGCGCTGAAGAAAGTGATATCGACCAACAGGAAGACAGCTGTTAGCAGGAAAGTTTTCGAGCGGCTCCATCCCCACTTTTTCTGAGAAACCATGCAGAACAGGATCGAGGTGATCAGCATGGTGGAGGTTACCGCCACGCCATAGGCCGCGGCAAGTCCGGCCGAAGACCTGAACCCGAAAACCAGTCCGATCGTACATATCATCAGCATCCAATTTATCTGCGGCACATAAACCTGCCCCATGTTCGCAGCGGAAGTGTGGCAGATTTTCATTCGGGGAAGATAGCCCAGCTGGATTGCCTGCCGCGCAAGGGAAAAAGCGCCGGTTATGACGGCCTGTGAGGCGATTATGGTTGCAAGAGTGGCGAGAATCACCATGGGACCGAGGGCCCAGACAGGTACAAGCGCATAAAAGGGGTTGGTGGCACTCGACGGATCTCTTAGCAGGAGCGCGCCCTGGCCGAAATAGTTAAGAACAAGGGCCGGCAGCACCAGGCTGCTCCAGGTCAGGCGGATGGGAAGTTTTCCGAAGTGCCCGAGATCCGCATAGAGTGCTTCGGCCCCGGTTACTACGAGGAAGACCCCACCGAGCACCAGGAAGCCGGCCAGTCCGTTTTTTAACAGGAACCCTATTGCATAGCCCGGGAAAAGAGCAAGAAGAGCATACGGCTCGCGCACAATCTGAATGAGTCCCAAGATGCCGATAACCGTCAACCACAGCAGGATTACGGGCCCGAAGAGCTTTCCCACCCGTGCCGTACCGCGTCGCTGCAAAAGGAACAGAAACGCCAGGATGAAGACGGTCAACGGCACCACGTATTCGCGGAACGCAGGGGTGATGATCCGGATTCCCTCCACGGCACTGAGAACGGAAATCGCCGGCGTTATCATGCCGTCCCCGAAAAGCAGGCACGCGGCAAAAAGGCCGAGGGGTACAAGGCCCGGGGCTCCCCTTTTTTTGTCCCCAAACGATTTAATGAGCGCCGTCAGGGCGATCACGCCACCCTCGCCATTGTTATCGGCCCTCAAGACGAAGGCGACATACTTGAGCGTTACAATCATCATGAGCGCCCAAAAGACAAGCGAGAGCACCCCGAGCACGTTGGCATGGCTCACCGCTATGGCGTAGTCGCCGTGGAAACACTCGCGAATCGCGTACAGGGGGCTTGTGGCAATGTCTCCGAAAACAATGCCCAGGGCGGCCAGGGACAGCTGGGCAAGACGATTCGCGTCCACTTCGCGCTGAGCAGCCTCTCCGGCACTCTTTTTACTGCCGGCCTGCTCCTCTAGTGTGGAATTCATCCAACTCTCCTCCATGGAAAGCGCTGTTTTCGGGCCTTTCAAGGACAAAGCCGCAGTTTCGGCGTCTGCCAACATCGATCTGAATCCAGGGTAAAAATTGGAATCGACCCTCAATAGGAAGATATGTCAGGGGCACCGGTCAGGATGAAAAATCTTCGCCATTAAGATCCGTTGCGGCTGCAATTATGCATAAAGGGCATAGTGAAGACAAGCAGAGACAGCTCCTCTCGGCCATTCCGGAGACGCACCGGAGAGGCAAGACCGGGATGAACTCGATAAACCGACATACACCTCGTCCAGGTCGTAGTGCAGAGTCGCGAAAGCATCAAGGAATATGGCCGGCTCAAGCAGGAAATCGACAGACTGGTGGGAGCAATCAACGGCAGCTTTACCCAGGTCGGCTGGACCCCGATCATCTCCTTTTTTGGGGTCCTTAGCCGACCGGAGCTGGTGAGCTATTATAATGTCCGCTAAAAGACAGTAGGAACCTCGTCGCCAAGGAGTTCTGCGCAAGCAGGGTGAGCGATGACGGCGTATTGATTTTGAGCGAGTTTGCAGGCACGGCGGCAAACCTTCACAGCGGGGCACTTCTGGTACCCCCCTACGATATCGAAGGCGTTGCGCCGTGACAGTCTCTGCGCCTCTGTCCGGGGCACTCTCTTAATCGTGGCTCCCGCCGCCTTCGCCTTCATGTCCTGTGTCGAAGACCCCGGATTTTTTGAGTGCGGCGACTCCTCCCTGGACGTTTTTCGTATTGGTTATGCCTTCCCTTTCGAGCTGGCGCATCGCTTCGTAGGATCGTACGCCCGAGTTGCAAACGAGGAGCAGCCGTTTGTTCCGGGGCACCTCGTCCATTCTTTTGTTGAGGGTTTCCTGCGGGATGTTCACCCACCGGGCGCCGAAGCGTTCGACAAAGGGGGCCGCATTGGCCGGCCCGCGCACGTCGAGGCATAGACACTCCTCGTCCTGATCGATCAGAAGACATTTTTCGAATTCTGCCGGATCCATCGGCCGGTTCAAGCCGTCGAGAATGTTTTCGGCGGTATTTCCGGCGGCGTTCACCATGTCGAGAGCGGAGGCAAACGGGGGTGAGTAGGCTATCCGCAGAAGCAGGAAATTCCCGGTAGAACGCCCCGGCATCTTCCCTCCGAAATTTTAGCTTTGCCGACAAGCGAATACCTCCGACGAACATGGCATGAAATCGAATCTGTCACACCGACTAAAGGTTACTTTCTCGTCTAGGCCACGTTAACGCGGCGGATCGGGTCGCTGAAGGGGACGCTGTGTTACTCAGAAGACGAATAGCTTCATTTGGCCCATCTCCCCCGTGAGTCATTACTGAGGTTGTGAATCCTAACTGATTGTTATTAAAATGAATTGAATATAGTTTGGGTAATGTGATTACCCGCTTTATCCACTGCGATTTCCCCCTTGTATTTTCTCTATGTAATATCATATTACTGTGCACGAAATGGCGTATATGTTTATATATTTCAAAATTGCATTGCTATTGCAAACGGTTGGCGTTGCCTTCACAATATGGTATCGGGTCAATCGAAATGTCGTTGGAGAGAAGATGCGTGCTGCTTTTATTTTGATTCTCCTATTGGCCCTTGCACCCGGCTGCAGGGGGGTGGCCGCTCCGTTGGAATCGGTACCTCCACCGGCCGTGCACGCCAATGACTCTCCGGCGGTTTCTGCGACCATGGCCGGGACTGCTCCGACTCCTCTCGCCGTTTCTTCGTCGCCAGCCGCCTCGGCTGTCCCCGGCGGCGATCCCGTGGTGGGCCCCAAGACGGACCCCTTGGAGCCCAACCTTCCGAAGTTTCCCGTAGAGATGTTTGTCCGCGAGGGAAAGACCAGCCACTTCGAACTCTTCTTTCTCAATGTCAAATACGGCTACGACCTGCGCGATTTCGAATTCTACAAGGCGTGGTGTCTCAAGAAAGGGGCGCCGCTGCCCGGACATACGGTCCATACGGAAAGGCTTTTCAGCAGCTTCGACCCCAAGCTTCCCCTGCAGTTCAAACGGATGCGCTGGCACCGGATCAACTATCTGATCAATCACGCGAAGGGGTCCAAGAAGGATATGCAGCTGGCCATCTGGCACCTGGCCGGGTGCTGCTCCACAACGCAGCTGACCCCCGGGGCGCGAAGGCTCCTTGGGGAAGCCGATCTCAAAGGGAGAGGCTACAAGCCGGGCGCAGGCGACCTGCTGGCGATTGTCCTGGAGCCGCTGACACACGAACAGCCCCTCTTTATCGAGTATAAAGTGCCGGCGAGCGTGCCTCCGGTGGTAAAACAGGCCATATTCACCCCCTTTACCTCGGTGGGAGGGTTTGCCGGCAGGTTCTTTATTCCGCCTTTTTTCTTCTTCACCTCCAGCCACAAGCCGAATACGCCTTCGCATACTCCTCCTCACAACACTCCGGAGCCGTCAAGCCTTCTTTTGCTGGCGACGGGGCTTCTGGGGCTGTTATCGGCGTGGAAAGCGGCAGAACGACTCGAATGCCGCAGGCAGCTTTGCCTGCGCCCGGGCGGAGAATCGCGCCGAGCTCTCCGGGACCGGCATATTGGGGGTGTCGCATGAAGATGGGCAAATTCGCCGGAATTGTCGCGATCGCATTCTGCACAGTTGCCGCGGGGTGCGTTTCTTTTCCAAAGTCGTACAGTTCCCGGGAGCGACCCGACTATCCGAAGCTTGGCAGCAGCGTGACCAACTTCTACCAGGTCATTGACACGCTCCAGCCGGTACTGCGCTGGAAAGATACCAGGACGCCCGGGCAGACCTATGATTTCGCCCTGTGGGAAACGCGTTCGCAGGCGCCCGATAAATCGATCACGGGAACGCCGCTGAAGCATAGAAAATGGGGAAAACAGATCTATTACGCCCAGGGCATATCGAGGAACTACTATCGGATTCCAAAACCCCTGAAACCTGATACGGTCTATCACTGGTCGGTGCGGATCCGCACCGGAAATGAGGTGTCCAAATGGGCGACTTTCAGCCAGGCGGCTCTCAGCCCGGTTGGCCTCGGGTACGCATATCATTTCCCATTTGGATTCATTACGCCCGGGAAATAGAGTAAATTGATTCAAGATTGGGAGTAAGGGAACCGATTTACAACTGTGAGAACCTAACCGGCGGGGAAAAATGAAAAAATTAGTTCTTCTCGTATTTGTCGTTTTGCTTGGTCTCTACGGATGTGGACCCTACAGCAAAAGCGCGGTGAAGGTCGGAGCACCCGGTACGGTTGTGCCTCCCGTGCCCCAGGCCTACCGGATCGCCATCGGCGACAAGATTACCGTCAAGTTGTTCTACAACCCCGATCTGAACCAGGATGTGACGGTTCAGCCAGACGGGACGGTCTCTCTTTTGCTGGTCCATCAGGTCAAAGTGGACGGGCTCACCAACGAGGAGCTGCGCAAGCTTCTCACCAAAGACTACGGCAAATATCTCCAGCAGCCTGAGCTCTCCGTGGTGGTGACCGACAACCTCGGCAACCGGATCTTTGTGGGAGGCGAGGTCGCAAAACCCGGAGTGCAATTGCTGACAAGCCCCACGACGGTGTTGGATGCGGTCAACATGGCAGGTGGCTTTACGCCCATCGCGCGGGAAAACGAAGTGATCGTCCTGCGGCAGGGGCCGAACAACAAACCCTTCGAGATCTCCCTTAACATCAAAAAGGCGATGAAGGGCGAGGATTTTTCGCAGAATGTCTATCTGCAGCCCTATGACATGGTCCTTGTGCCCAAGAGCAATATCGGAGAAGTAGACCAGTGGGTCGATCAATACGTCGGTAAAACGATCGGTACCCTTGGCGGCGCCTTCTCGATGTATTATCTATTTACCCATTAATGAGGCAACAATTTACTCACTAAAGAGACCAGAAAATGAACGAGCCCGAATATCCGAATCGAAACGTCCCCGTTGCCGCAAACGCCGCGGGATATCCGGCGATGCCCTCCGAGCAGATGCTTCTCGTGCGGCAGGCGCGCCAGGAGAGCAGCCTTCGCGATTACCTGTCGATTTTTTTCAAACACAAGCGGATGATAGTCGCCTCGTTTATCGTGTTGAGCATCCTGGGTTGCGCTCTGGCGTTGATTTACAAGGAAGTTATCTATACGCCGCGCTTCGAGGCCCGATCGTCGATCCTCGTAAAGTTTGGCTGGGAGAACTACTATCCGGATCCGTCGTTAAAGAAAAGCCAGGGCCCTGCCATCAACCAGACGGAGATGCTCGGAGCGGAGATGAGCATCCTCCAGAGCCGGGACCTCAAGCAGAAAGTGATCAGCGCTCTTACGCCCCAGGCCATCTTCCCGGGGCTTTCCTCCCCCGGGAAGTTGTCCGGGCTCAGCACGCAGGACATGGCGCTGCTCCTTTTGGACAAATACCTGAAGGTGGAACCGGAAAAAGGGAGTAACGTGATCGACGTTACCTTCGACGGGACCAACCCGCAAAGCGCTGCCGCCGTGGTCAACCAGCTCGTGGGCGACTATATCGATAAGCGCAGCGAGATTTACAAGGACCCCAAATCTGCGCTCTTTCTCCAAAACAAGGTCGACTACTACCGGCAGAAGCTTGCGCAGTCGCTTGACAATATGAAGGCCTTTTCCGAGCGCACCAAGATCTTTGCCTTCGACCAGCAGCGCAAGATGCTTCTGGAGCAGCGCTCGAAGCTGATCGGAGGCCTTAACGATACGGCAAACCAGATCAATGAAGTGCAACAGACGATGGCCGAACTGCAAAAGGAATTGAAGTCGATCCCCAAGGCCCAGCTTACGGCGGCGGCTTCCGACCGGGCAGGCGACGCGCAGTCCAAATTGCTCGGCCTCAAGCTCCAGGAGCAGGCGCTCACCGCCAAATATAAGGGAAACAATCCCCTGATCGCCAATGTTCGCGCCCAGATCGCCACGGTGGAAAAGTACATCAAGAAAAACGCCTCCGACAATCCCGATATAGCTCCGGCCGATCCGGTCTACCAGGAGCTTCAGAAGCAGATCCTCGACAACAAGGCGAAGCTTGCGGCCTTGAACGCGAAGTACACCGGCATCCAGGGACAGCTTGCCCGGGCAAACAGTGATCTCAAATCCTTCGAGGCCAACGAAAGTCAGTACAGAACGCTTGCGGCGATCGTATCCTCCGACAAACGAATCTATGACGACTATCAGCAAAAGCTCGGGGAGGCCAACGCCTATAACGAGCTGGGCCGCGACAAGATGACGAGTGTCAGCGTGATCGAACCGGCCGCAGCCCCGATCGCCCCGGTAAACCCGCCCAAGCCCCTGGCGCTTCTCCTGGCCGGAGCCATCGGTTTTGCCTTGTTCGCCAGTTTGGGGCTCGCCTATATGCTGGAGCTCAACAAACAGGGAATGAGCACCGCCATGGAGGTGGAAAAGAAACTGGAGCTTCCGGTGCTCATGACCATTCCGCTCAGGAACTGAAGGTGACTGGAATGTACCACGAGTTTTTCAAGTTCAAACAGGATCCTTTCGACATAACGCCTGACCCGGAGTTTCTATTTCTTAGCCCGAGCCACAAGGAAGCCTCGGGGTCGATCTTCTACGGGATCGAGACGAGAAAGGGGTTCGTTGCGGTTACCGGGGAAGTCGGATTGGGAAAGACGACCATTCTGCGCTCCTACCTGGAGGGAACCGACCCGGAGAAGATCAGGATCGTCTATATTTTCAATTCGGCCGTCTCCTTTGACAAGCTGCTGCGCCAGATTTGCGCCGATCTTGGCATCCCGGTCGGAAACGAAGACCAGGCCGAATTGCTCGACATCCTGTTTTATCATCTCATCGAGGAATACAGGAAGGACCACAACGTGGTTCTGATAATCGATGAGGCGCAAAACATGCCGGTGGAAACCCTCGAGCGGCTCCGGGTGCTCACCAATCTGGAAACCTCGCAGGACAAGCTGATACAGATAATTCTTGCCGGTCAGCCCGAGCTCGAGGCCAAATTGGAGCTGCCCGAACTGAGGCATTTGAACCAGCGGATCGCGATTCGCTCGCACATCGAGGCCCTGACCGCCGATGAGAGCGTTGCCTATATCCACCACCGGCTGATGAAGGCTTCTTCGTTCCATAACCCGGTTTTCACCAAAAAGGCGATGAAGCTCATCATCAAGCAGGCCGGCGGAGTCCCGAGAACGATCAACATCCTGTGCGACAACGCGCTTGTCACCGCGTTCGGATACCTGCGAAAGCCCGTGGATGAGAAGATAATAAAAGAGGTGATCAGGGATTTTCGGGGTAAAAAAACCCGTTCCGGATGGCGGCGCAAGGTGGTGTGGACCGCTGTCGTGGCTGCCTGCCTTGCGGGGGCTTTTTTTGTTTCGGCAAACGTTATGTCCCTCTTCGAGCTACCCCCGACCGAGAACCCATCCCTTAGCACAAAACCGGCAGCTTCGATGCCCGCGGCAGTTAAGGCGGAAGAGCCGCAGAGTGCTCTCCCGGAGAAGATGCCCGCTGTAAAACCGATACCGACTGTTTCCGGAAAACCACTTTCCGGCCAAACGGCAGCCGCGCCGAAAACGGCCCCCACGGCCCCTGCAGTCAAGTCTCATACTGCGGGAATAGCGGCCAAACCGGAGTCGGTGCCGGCTGCCCCGGGGGCGAAGGGACCCACCGGGAGCGTGTCGGAGGGGAAGAACGGGTCTGCGGTTGCCCAATCGGCCGGTGCGGGTTCGGAAAAATCCCCGCCGGCCGGGGTAACGGTTTCTGCCGAAAAGCAAAGCCAGACGCCGTCAAAAAAGACGTCCGGGGAGGGGACCGCACCGGCAGGTACCGCACCGGCAGTCGCCGGTTCGTCTGTGGCAAATTCTGCGCCGGGGGCGCTCCCGGCCTCTACTGCCAAAGCAAGTCCGCCGGTTTCTCCGAAAGCGCCCGGGAGTCTTTCGGCCAGAGGCGCCGGGGCTCAACCCGGCGCAGCTTTGGCTCCTGCGCCCGGGGTGCAGGATAACTCCTCGCCCAACCCCTCTGTGGTGGTGAAAAAGGGCGATAGCGTAACCAAGCTTCTTTTTGGCGTCTATGGGAAGGTGGACGATAAGATGCTCCAGTCTTTCCGGACCTTGAATCCCCAGATAACGAATATTAACAAGCTGCTTGTGGGCGAAAAGATTCTGCTCCCCCAGACTCGGACGGGGCAGCCGTAAAGGGAGCCAATATTTTTGTCTTATACGTGAAGTTAAAAACCGGTGGCGGGGGAGCGAAGCGATTACTATTGTATAGTGATTTAGGTCCGGGGCAGGCGGGGATAATCCGCGGTGGCTGCGCCGGAGGGCAGGGTCTTCGCCATCGTACCGATATTATTGTTAACCCGACTTGGTAGTATGCCTTTTACCGAAAAGGGATATGGTCATGAGTAAGGTCTACGAAGCGTTACAGAATACGTATCGAGAGAAAAAGGCGGGCGGGGCGCTTACCTCTTCGCCCATGCCTGCGCCTTTTGCCGCGGGGGTAAAGACCGGATTCGGCCTGGAGGACGAGATGCTGGGCCTCTACAAGGTCATCGAATCTCTTTTGCCCAACAGGAAATCGAAAATAATCCAATTCATCGGCGCACGTGACGGGGAGGGGACCTCCACGGTTGTCCGGGAGTTCGCCCGGGTCTCTGCGGATATGGTGGGAGATTCGGTGCTGCTTCTCGATGCCGACCGCCACAACCCTTGTCAGGATCGTTTCTTCGATATTCGGGACAAGTTTGGCTGGCTGGATGCGCTCCGAAGCGAGGCAGAAGGTAAAGAGGCGTTTCACCGCGTCGGGGAGTCGCGTCTTTTCGTGAGCCCCGGCTGCAATTCGGCCGTTTCTACACCCGAGATCTTCAATTCCAAGTTCGATGAGATCTGTCAGAGCATGCGCGGGGGATTCGATATGATTCTGATCGATTCGGCCCCCATGGCGGTCTCGCCCGACGGCTTGGCGATCGCCTCGAAGGTGGACGGAATCGTTTTGGTCGTCGAGGCCGAAAAGACGCGGTGGCAGACGGTCAAAACCGTGCGCGACAGCATCTTGAGAGTCGGGGGAAATATACTGGGAGTAGTCCTTAACAAGAGGCGCTACTACATACCCCAGTCCATTTACGATCGCCTGTAGACGACACTGACGCCGGAGATGAAAATTTAGAAGGCCCTATTCCGGATTCCTTCTGTTACAATGGATTCCTCTATATATTCAGGAAGGAAGACGGAAGGGGGGTCGATGAAACATGCCTGCCTTATCAGCCTCGGATGCGCAAAGAACCTGGTGGACAGCGAGGCCATGGTGAAGCGTCTGGTGGACATGGGCTACCATTTGACCCAAGAGCCCTCCGAGGCCGATCTCATTGTGATCAATACGTGCGGGTTTCTGGAAAGCGCCGTACAGGAGGCCATCGAGACGATCCTTGAGGCGGCCGGGCGCAAGGTGTCGGGAAAGTGCTCCCTGCTGGTCGTTGCCGGCTGCATGGTGCAACGATACGGAAAAAAGCTGCTGCAGGAATTGCCCGAGGTGGACATCTTCCTGGGGACCTCGCACTATCACGCATTGGAAACCGCGGTTGCCTCAAGACTTGGCGGAAATCCCCGGCGGCTTTGGATTGGACGGCCCACGGGATTTGTAGACCCCGCAGCGGGGCGGGTGATTTCGACCGGACACTTTTCGGCGTATCTCAAAATCGCGGAGGGGTGCGACAATTCGTGCTCTTTTTGCATCATTCCGCATCTGCGCGGCCCTTTGAGAAGCGGCGGGGAAGCCGACATTCTGGCCGAGGCGAAACGGTTGGGCACCCTGGGAATACGGGAAATCAACCTCATCGCGCAGGACACGACAGCCTTCGGGCTGGACCGTGGGGATACGGAGGCCCTGCCCGAGCTTCTCGAAAAGCTCGATGAGGTCCCCGGGCTTACCTGGATAAGGCTTCTCTACTCGTATCCGGAACGTATTTCAGACCGGTTGCTGCGAGTCATGGCACATTCGCAAAAAATAGTCCCCTACCTGGACATCCCCATTCAGCACTGCGTTCCGCAAGTCCTCGAGGCGATGGGGCGTCCTGCGCGCTCCCCTGAGCCGATCATCGAAAAGATCCGCTCGATCCTTCCGGAGGTTTCGCTCCGCACTTCCATCATGGTGGGATTTCCCGGGGAAACCAGGGCGCAGTTCCGGGCGCTTCTGGCATTCATGGAGCGGGTGCGCTTCGACCACGCAGGGGTCTTTGCCTTTTCGCCCGAAGCGGGGACAAGGGCTGCGCGTTTTCGCCGAAGCCCCGGCGCGCGGGCGGCCGAAGGCAGGCGTGCAGCTCTTCTCGAACTCCAAAGGGAGATCTCCGGGCAAAAACTCGAAAAACTGGTGGGACGGACTCTTCCGGTGCTGGTCGAGGGGCCGCACCCCGAAAGCGACCTGCTTCTTTCCGGGCGACTTCCGACCCAGGCCCCCGAGGTGGACGGCTGCGTCATAATCACCGCCGGCGATTGCCGGGCGGGGGAGATCCGGCCCGTAAATATCACGGCGTCGCATGATTACGACGTCGAGGGGACAATCGTATGAAAGCGTCACCCGCGGCCCCCCTCTATACAGATTCCGGAGAGGCTTCCCCGCTTCCCGAAGGGTGCAGTCGTCCGCTTACGCCCCCTCTCCGTCAGAGCGGTTCAAATTGTGCGGTAAAGTGGCGGAGAAACTCCGGGGCGTAGGTGATGCGATAGCCGCGAAGACTCTCCCGACGACTGAATATGGACGCCAGGGATTTTATTACAAGGTCCAGATGCGCCCGGGTATACACGCGGCGTGGAATAGCCAGTCGAAGTAGTTCGAGCCTTGGGTGAGAGGATTTGCCCGATGCTTCTTCACGAGAGAACATGACGGAGCCGACTTCGACTCCGCGCACCCCTCCTTCGAGATACAGTTCTATGGCCAGAGAAAGCGCGGGGAACTCGTGGGGCGGAATGTGCGGAAGAAACAGCGCGGCATCGACGTAGACGGCATGCCCTCCAGGCGGCTCTATAACGGGAATACCGCTCTCGATCAGTTTTTCGGTAATGTAAGCGGTCTGGGCCAGGCGGTAGGCAAGATAGGATTCATCGAGCGCTTCCATGAGACCGACAGCCATCGCATCGAGATCACGGCCCGCAAGTCCACCGTAGGTCGGGAATCCTTCTCTCAGGATCAGTTCGTTGCAAGCCGCCCTGTACAGCGTTTCATCATTCATCGCGAGAAAGCCGCCTATATTTACCAGCCCGTCCTTTTTGCCGCTCATCGTGGCGCCGTCCGCCAGAGAGAAAATCTCCCGTGCTATTTCGAGAGGGCTCTTATCCGCATATCCGGGTTCGCGCAGTTTTATGAAGTAAGCGTTTTCGGCATAACGGCAAGCATCTATGAAGAAGGGTATTCCGAACTCGCGGTAGATCGCGGCGACCGCTCTGAGATTTTTCATGGAAACAGGCTGTCCACCGCCGGCATTGTTGGTTATCGTGATCATGCCGAAGGCGATATTTCGTGGATCGACCTTCTTAACGAAATCTCGGAGCTTGGCAAGATCCATGTTCCCCTTGAAAGGGTGCTGGTTTTGCGGTTGAAAAGCTTCCTCTATTACCAGATTCACCGGAAGTCCGCCCCGCGCCCGAATGTTTGCTTCCGTGGTGTCGAAGTGCATGTTGGAAGGAACGTACAGGCCGGGTTTTATCAGCAGGGAACTCAGTATGTTTTCCGCGGCGCGCCCCTGGTGAGTCGGCACAAAATGGTTGAAACCGAAGATTGTCTCGACGGCCTTGGACAGACGAAAAAAAGAACTTGCACCGGCATAGGATTCATCCGCTTGGATGAGAGCGGCCCATTGGGCCTGGCTCATTGCCCCGGTACCCGAATCGGTCAGCAGGTCAACGAAGACGTCTTCGGATTTCAGGCCGAACAGATTGTAGCTGGCCTTTCGCAAGGCGATTTCTCTTTCATGCCTGTCGATTCTTTTTATCGGTTCCGTCATTTTTATGCGGAACGGCTCGGGAGGATACTCAGTCATTTTGCACCCGTCTCTATAGACCATCAATTCGTTTATCGGAGCCCGACTCTTTTCTGTTCGAAGAAAAACATTGCATGCCCCTTGAAACGCGGAATCCCCGCCTTGTTCACGGGCATGCTGAGGTTCTGAGAAGAAAGACTTTTTAAAAGGACCACATGTCGATGTTAAATCAATCGTAGACGGGATTCAAGAATTTGATGGAGACTTCATGGAGATGGCAAGCGCATCTCCATTCGTTCGGGACATGCGATGAGAGTTGATAGAGCCGAAAGGACCTCTCCGGTGCAAGCGGAATTGTCGGAACACGCAGCCGGTCTCTTACCCGGGCGCACTCAATCCTTCCTGTCTGTAAAGGCTCTCTCGATGCGCCGGTCGGGCACGAGCCAGATCAACGCAACCAACAGATAAAGTCCCTGGGAGATCCGGGGTGACCAAAAGGCCGCAGCAATAGCAAGAGCGTAGGTCGGGGGCGACATCTTTCCCTTCCAGTCGCTGCCTATGGCTTTTTTCAAAAGGGATTCCCGTCCCTGCGACTTGATGATGATATGTTGCAGCATCCAATAGGAAATTGCGGCCATTAGCAAGATCACACCGTAGAAGGCTGTAGGAGCTGCGGCAAAGTGATTTTCTCCCATCCAACCCGTGGCGAAGGGGAACAGGGACAGCCAGAACAGCAGGTGCAAGTTGGCCCAGAGTATCGGTCCGGTCGCCTTTCGGCACGTATGAAGCATATGGTGGTGATTGTTCCAGTAAATACCGACGTAGATGAAGCTCAGGAGATAGCTCAGAAATACCGGAATCACCGGCTCAAGAGCTTCGATATTTTCCCCATGAGGCACCTTCAGCTCCAACACCATGATGGTAATGATGATAGCGATCACGCCGTCACTGAATCCTTCGAGCCTGCCCTTGTCCATTTTTGAGCCTCGCATTGTGATGGTCGCGTCAATGTGTCTTTCTCAGTTTGTGCTCATGCATCCAGTACATCCCTCACCTTTTCGGCCAGGGCCCGCACCGAAAAAGGTTTTTGCAGAAAATTGATCCCTTCATCGAGGACGCCATGATGGGCGATAACGTTGGCCGTATATCCGGACATGTAGATGCACTTGAATTCGTAGTGGAGAGCCTGGAGTCGGTTTCTCAATTCTCTGCCGTTCATTTCGGGCATTACCACATCGGTAATGAGCAGGTGGATAGGGGTGTCGCTGCTCCGGGCGATTTGTAAAGCCTCGGCCGGATGGCGGGCTGTCAAAACAGTGTACCCATGAAGCTCGAGAATCGCTTTTCCGAGGGCAAGAATGGACTCTTCATCTTCCACAAGAAGAATTGTCTCCGTCCCCCTCAAGTCCCTTTCCTTTTCCTGAGAGGTATCTTCCTGCGAAACTCGCACCCGGGCACGGGGCAGATGGATCTTGAAGCTCGTTCCGTGACCGGGCTCGCTATAAACGTCTATAAAGCCGCCGTTTTGCGTAACGATTCCGTAAACCGTTGCAAGCCCCAGTCCGGTTCCCTTGCCCACCTCCTTCGTGGTGAAGAAGGGTTCAAAGATACTCTTCAGTATCTCTTTCTCCATGCCGCATCCATCATCGCTTATAGCGAGCAGAACATATTCTCCGGGAACAAAGCCCTCGCGGCCTGCGCAGTACGCCGCATCGAACGTGACCATGTCCGTCTCGATACTTACTTTGCCAACTCCCGCTATGGCATCTCGAGCATTCACGCAAAGATTGGCGAGAATCTGATCGATCTGGGAGGGGTCCATTTTGACGGATCGTCGCTACGTATATCGGCCAGGGCCATCTCCGTATAACCGATAATCACCCCGAGCATGTTGTTGTAATCGTGCGCCACGCCTCCGGCCAGCCGGCCGACGGACTCCATCTTCCGGGATTGGAGCAGTTGCTGTTGGAGCTGTTCCCTTTCCTGCTCGGCGCGCTTGAGCTCTGTGATGTCGGTTCCGACCGTAAGAATTTCGGTTACGTCTCCGTCTTGAGTCACTGCGGGCTTATTGGTCCAGGCCACCCACACCCGTGTGCCATCCGAGCGGACATTTTCATTGACGTTTTGAACGTGGCGTTCAGGATGACTTATGATGTCCTGGACCAGGGAGGTCAAATCGGCCCCGGTCGAATCCTGATCCGGGACCAGTATTCCGATGTGCCTGCCCACTATCTTCTCTTCCCGATAGCCGAAGAAGTTCTGGGCGTATTCATTGAAAAAGGTTATGGCGCCATCGCTATTATAGCGGATGATGGCGCTGTTGGCGTTCTCGACAAGCTCCCGGTACTTCTGCTCGCCAGCACGCAGCGCCGTTTCAGCTTTCTTTCGTTCCGTGACGTCTGAAAATATGGTTGCAAACCCTTTATTCCCCCACGGAGTAATCGATATCTCAAAATGCCTGTCCAAAGGTGCAAAGTACTCTTGCAGACAGGCGGGCGCGCCTGAGAGCGCAACGTGACTGTACTCTCTAAGAAACGGAGGCTCCGAAGTGTGGTAGATTTCCGTAGAGAGCTTTCCGATAACGTCTTCACGTCTCAAACCGAGTATTTTCTCGTACTGAACGTTGTGGTCAATGACTCGATAGTTGACGGGAGCGCCGGATTCATCGAAGACAACTTCGTGGAGCGCCACTCCTTCCACCATATTGGAAAAAAGGGAATAGAAACGTTTCTCACTCTCCCGCAGCGCCTCCTCGGCCCTTTTGCGCTCGGAAACATCCTGATTCACCCCGTAGGTCTTGATTGTTTTGCCGTGAGAGTCCTTCACAATGAAGAACAGAACACTCATAAAACCAGTGGCGCCGTCTTCGTAGAGTATGCGATGATCGAACTTGCGGCTGAAGTGAGGATCCGATGTCTCTATCGCTTTGCGAACC
Source organism: Syntrophobacteraceae bacterium (assembly GCA_049964955.1). Lineage (GTDB taxonomy): Bacteria > Desulfobacterota > Syntrophobacteria > Syntrophobacterales > Syntrophobacteraceae > SbD1. The sequence continues at coordinate 7,783 of JBMFWU010000008.1, read as the reverse complement.
TCGTTTGAAACAACATGCATGTCCTCGGGATGCACGAAGCGGGAGGCATATTCGGCTGCCGACATGGTGTATCCACCAATCTTTTCAGCCGAGGTGCGAAAAATTTTGTAGAAATGATCGTTGAAGGTGAAAATATCATTGACGACGTCGTATTCCCACGGACCGAGGTGGGCCATTTCCAAGGCATTGGCCAGCTGGGTCCGCAGTCTTTTTTCCGATTCCTCGGCGCGCTTGTCAATATTGTCTGCCAATTGGCGATAGCTCTCCTCTCGCTCGCGCAGAAGAGCCCTGGTTTCATTGAGGTCTGCACGTTCCTGCTCGAGTTCTGAAAGCCGAACGCGCAGTTTGTGCAATTCGCCGATCAGTTGTTCTTTGGTTTTGTTCTCGTCCTGCACGCCTTCTCCTTACGTAACGAGGTGCTCTCCGGGAAGACCGAAAAGCACAGGGACCATCGGGGCATTTCCTGCGTTAGAGATTCGATATTTACCGAATTAATATCATAACTACTTTTTCGTCTGCACCAAAGATATCTGCATTTGCTTCCAAAGGCATAAACGATCGCAGTACAAATCATCCTTAATTCTTCTTGACTGAACGCCCCGCCGCCGGATAGTGTGGAGCCAGAGAGGCAGCCCGAACGGGCGCTCGTTGGTCCTGTTGGCTTGGAATTCCACTCATTTCCGCTTCCTTTGCTCGATTGCCCTTTCGTGCCGCAAATACGTCGAAAACAGACCGTTTTTGCTTCAGGTCACCATTTGAATGGATCATCTCTGTACAAGGAGGAAGTCAGATGCCTGGAGAGTATTCGATGTACATTGACGGACAGTGGGTTGGCGCGTTGGATGGGACTTTTTATGACGATATGAACCCCTACACGGGGGAGATTTTCGCGAGGGTCCCGGCGGGCAGGCGGGCCGACGCGAAGCGGGCCGTGGATGCCGCCGCCGCGGCGTTTCCGGCATGGTCCCGAACTCTTCCCGCCGAAAGGCAGGCGCTTTTCCTCAAGGCTGCCGAAATCCTCGAGAGCAAGCGGGACGAGATCGTGAGGATTCTGGCCGAGGAAACGGGGTGCACGTTCGGGTTCGCCATGTTCCAGACGATGTTTACTCCCGGGCTGTTGCGCGAAGCCGCGGCCCAGACACATGGGCCCATGGGGGAAGTCATTCCGGCGGATCTGCCGGGGGCAATGCACATGACCATACGTCAGCCGGTCGGGGTCGTTGCCGGAATAGGCCCCTGGAACGCTCCCCTCATCTTGTCGCTTCGATCGATCTGTCTTCCGATAGCTTACGGCAACACGGCGGTCCTCAAACCTTCGAACGAATCGGCGGCGGCCGGAGGAGTTGTAATCGCGCAAGTCTTTGAGGAAGCCGGTTTCCCCAAAGGGGTGTTGAACTTGGTGACCAATGGCCCGGGCGGAAGCGCAGAGATCGGCGACGAGTTCGTCGAAAACCCGAAGGTTCGCCGAATAAGCCTGACCGGGTCTTCCGCGGTCGGCCGCCAACTGGCCGAGAAGGCAGGCCGGTACTTGAAGCGGGTGGCCCTGGAACTTGGAGGCCAGAACCCCATGATCGTCCTGCGTGACGCAAATATCGACGAGGCGGTCAATGCGGCGGCCTTCGGGGCGTTTCTCCACCAGGGACAGATCTGCATGTCCACCCGCAGAATCATCGTTGAAAAACCGGTCGTCGAAGAATTCAGCGCGAAGTTCGTAAAGAAGGCGTCTTCCTTCAAGGTGGGCAATCCCAAGGAACCGGACACGGTCATCGGCCCGCTGATCAACCGTCAACAATTGGAGCAGGTTAAGAAAAACATAGAAGCCGCGGTTGCTGACGGCGCGAAGGTGCTGTGCGGCATGAAATTCGATGGACTTTGTTGCCATCCCACAGTTCTTAGCGAGGTGAAGCGAAACACCGCCTTTAGTTGCGAGGAGACCTTCGGGCCGGTAGTCTCGATAATCGCTGTCGACAATGAAGAGGAGGCGTTGGCCGTCGCCAATGAAACTTCTTACGGCCTTTCAGCCAGCGTTTTTACCGCCGATCTCCAAAAGGGACTCGATATCGCCGAGCGCATTGAATCGGGCATCGTTCACATTAACGACCAGACGGTGCACGACGAGCCTCAAGTGCCCTTCGGGGGCATAAAAGACAGTGGCTGGGGCAGATTTGGAGGCAGGGCCGCGTTGGAAGAGTTTACGGAATTGCGCTGGATCAGTATGCAGCGATCGCCGCGCCAGTATCCGTTCTAATCAGAGCATACGTTCGCAAATGGGTGTAACCAGGCCGGCGTGCGCGACTTCGGTCGCGCACGCGCCTGTTTGAGTTCTGCAGGCTTCGTTTTTATTATCCGAGGTACTTTCTACTGTATGGGCCATTTGCAGCTAAATCCGAGCGGGAAATACCAAACACCACCCATCTGCTAAACCTACTCGAGGGGCCCCGGGAGAAACTTGGGGGAGCGCAGCCGCAGGGCCTTTCCCTTTAGCGCCATGAGGGTCGAAGTGCCGTGGGCGACCCTCTCCCGGGAGCCGTTGTAGACGGTTGCCTCTGCGTAGCTGAGCGTTTTTCCCGAGTGGATGGCGAAGCCTTCTGCAACCAGAACGCCGGTTGCTGCGCCTTTGAGATAGTTGAGCTTGAGATCGATATTTACCAGGCCGCTATCCTCCGGGATTCTCAGGAAAGTCGCCCAAAACGTCGCCGTATCGATAAGCGTTGCAAAAACGCCCCCGTGGACGATCCCGAAGGGCTGGAGATGATAGGAGGCCAGACCGAGTTCGATTACCGCTCGATCGAGTGCGATCTCGCGAACCCGCATCGCGATGTGATGCGGAAAGGGGCTCGCGTTTACGGTATCCATCAGTTCGCTGACATATTCCGGATTGGGGGTAGGGGTAAAATTCGGCAAATCAGTTCTCCACAGATTCTAGCGATAAGGTCTAAAGTCAAAATGTCGAAAGTCAAAGGACATATCGTAGCAGCTGGCAGGGGAAAAAAAAATTAAAAATGACCTGTTCCCGCAAAGTGGGTGTCGGTGCGAGGGGGCCGCGCCAGGGACGATCCGTGGCGTGGAGCACAGTCCTTTGCTGTTATGCCGGAACATCCGAATCAATGAAAAGGTTCGCGGTGCGTGTATTTCCTGCACCTCGATTCCCGCTTCTTTTCAGCGGGACCGCCTACGAGTCGGTTGTTTCAAAAAATGAAAGCAAACCGGAAATCGTAGTCGAGAGGCATAGCCCGAATGACACATTGTCCGCCGTGGGGTTATCGAGGGGCAGGTCGGACTGGTCTGACTCCTTCCGGGCCAAAACATCACTCATGAAAGCGGTGGAAAGGTTCTTATACAAACTCTTTCCTTCTGCCAACTCTTCTATATCCTGCTGGAAACAGGTGAAATATTCGGTATATTTCCCATCGACAACCGTCGCTACCTGCTGCCGGGCCGTGGCTGCGTGGTTCTCTTTTTCCGCCTCGCTGCGCATCAATGCAATCGCATCCGCATGTCGCCGCAAAACAGAATCGGTGATCGCCTGAATAATAAAATTTCTGAACTCTTGCGTATCACTTTCCTGACGATCCACCGAAGTGTTCGGAAAATGCTCTTTCCCCGGAGAATAGGATGCCACCACGAGAAAAGAACAAAATGTCATATAACTGTATAGCGATGGATCAATGTCACCAAATATCGCCCGGTTAGTCTCGAAAAAGTCGTCGATACGCTCCGTGGTCCGTTTCATTGCATCGATCAATTTACCAGTGATAGTGGATGGCATCTATTTCTCCGTACAAGAATTTTGAGATCCGGGAGCCTCTTGAAAAACTTCCTGTGGACAGGCACGAGCCATTCTTTTTCCTTCCCTTTTCAAAAGCCGGTTTTCTTCAAGCTTTCCTGCCATTTTACCGAATAAACGCATTATAGCTCCGAAATAGTGAGTGTACATCCGGAAATCCGGTACGCATCGGGTGATTCCAACTCAAATCCCCCTTTGAAAAAGGGGGGGAAATCCAGGCCGATCGGTGCTCCAAGCTGCGCCGCTCGGCGCCCTCGGCGTTTGTGCACGCGCGCACGCGTGGACATGATTTCCCGGGGTACGGCATACGGGAGCCCTTGACCTGGAAAGCTAGGTGGTGGTTTCTGCAACCATTTTCCCCCAAATTTCAGGATGGACATTAAACCAACTGTCACTAAATTATCAAATTATTGCCTGCTTTGGCACTTGTTCCGTGTAGCGTTTGTCCAGCCTGTGTAATCGAGTCGTGACTTCACCGTTGCAATTACGAGGAGGTGAATATGAAAAGGAACCAGCTCCTAATATGCGCCCTGATAGGGTTTTTGGGGGCATTCGCTGTAATGCTGATGTCCCCTGAAGCCTCAGCCCAGCCCGAGGAGGCCGGCTTCAGTGAGCAGGAACTGGACCAGATGCTCGCCCCGATTGCACTCTATCCCGATTCTCTCCTGGCGCAGATTCTCATAGCCGCTACCTATCCCGACCAGGTAATGGAAGCGGCCCGGTGGCTTAAGGCAAACCCGGGACTGAAAGGGGAAGCGCTCAATGCCTCCCTCGACAACAAGGACTGGGACCTCAGCATCAAGGCGCTTGCACCTTTTCCGGAGGTCCTGAATATGATGGCCCGGGAGCCTGAATGGACGCAACGGCTGGGTGAAGCTTTCCTGTCCCGGCAGGATGCTGTGATGGATTCCGTCCAGAGGCTGCGGCGTAAGGCCGAAGACGCCGGTCATCTCAGATCGACCGCCCAGCAAAGGGTGGTAGTAAGGGAAAACTATGTCGAAATTGTTCCCGTCAATCCCGAAACCATCTATGTCCCCCGATACAACCCTGCTGTGGTTTACGGACCTTGGTGGTGGCCGGCTTATCCCCCCTTCGCGTATTATCCCGTTTGGCCCGGAGTGGTGGCAGCACCCGTGGGCGTGTTCGGGTTCTGGGGGGCTGTAGCGGTCGGACCCGCCTGGAGTTGGGGCTGGGGCAGATGGGGCTGGGGCGGACGGAATATTTATCTCAATGTGAATCGCAATATTAACATTAACACCAGAAATATGGCCGTAGCCAACCGCATGCGCAGGGGACTTCGAACGACCACTTTGCAGCAGGCAATGAGGTCGGGCCGTTTCGGTTCGGGAAGCGCGACATGGAAAACGGCCCGGGAGAGGATGGGGAGGAGGGGGGCAAGGCCCGGAGGCGCAGGACGCGCTCCCGGTGCGGTACGGCAACCGCGTAGAGGCGGCCACGCGGTCGGAGGGGCCGGACGCGGAGGAGCGAGACATTAGCCGGAACACGGCCGTGAGAAAGGTCGGCAAAGGAGTTCCTCATTGATCACACCAGATCTAATGGTCAAGCTTCTTCTCATCCTTTCTTTGGGATGGGTTCTCGGCTATAGCTTCTCTCGCTTTGGATTGCCCGTGATGCTTGGAGAACTTCTTGCGGGCGTCATCCTCGGTCCCCCGGTGCTGGGGCTTGTGGGCCCAACTCCAGCTATCGATCTGCTGGCGGAGCTGGGGATATTCTTTGTGATGTTCCACACTGGTGTGGAGCTTGATCCACGCGAACTCCTGCAACATTTCCGGCCATGCCTGGCAGTGGCGATTGGAGGCTTTGTCATTCCATTTGCCCTGGGATTCGCTACTGCAGCGGGTTTCGGGGGGACATTCCACCAAGCTCTTTTCGTTGGGATGGGCGTGTCCATTACAGCGATCGCTGTACAGGCCGTTGTGCTGCACTCCATGCGCATCCACCAAAGCGAGCTGGGGCACATCATCATCGGTGCGGCCATTGTTGACGACATCCTGGCCCTGATAGTGCTTTCGACCCTCCTCGGTCTGGTCGGAACAGGTTCGATTCAATTCTCCGGGGTAGCAGTTATTCTTGCGAAGGTGATCGTTTTCTTTGCCGCCACCATCTTCATCGGCGAGTTCATAGTGCCTCGAATTTCCGGAAGACTTACGGACAAGAACGGTAAAGCCTTCACTTTCGCCATGACCTCTGCGCTGTTGATGGCATACCTGGCTGAACTGGCCGGTCTTCACCTTGTGATTGGCGCTTTTCTCGCGGGGCAATTTGTCAGAAGGGAGGTCATGGACGAGAAGGTTTACAAGGCAGTCAGCGATCAGTTCTACAGCATCAGCTATGGCTTCCTCCTGCCGATCTTCTTTGCCTCGCTGTCGTTCCACCTGCACTTCGTTTGGCAGGGGACCTTCCTCCTTTTCTGCGTCGTGCTTGTCATTGCTGCCATTGCAGGTAAGCTCATCGGTTGTGGGATAGGCGCCCTCGCTTTCAAATACAATCCATGGGAGGCCGGCATCATTGGACTGGGCATGAACGGGCGGGGTGCTGTCGAATTGGTGGTGGTCTCGTTGGTTCTCAAGCTGAGCGATGAATTGTTGGCATCAAAGGTCATCTCCTCGCCCCTGCTGACCCAAAGTCAGTTCTCGGGCCTTGTTTTAATGGCATTTGTTACGACTGCTCTGGCTCCTGTGGCGCTCAAGTGGGCGATCACACGGAGCTGTCTGTCCGTGGAAAAGGCTGAGTTTTGCACTATGTGGGATAAAAGCCGGGATTGATAACAGGGCGTATTACGGCGTTGCTCCCTGGCTCATGTCCTCACCCCTTGTGGCCGGCGTGCAATACACTTTAGCTTGAGGCCAAAGGAGACTTTCTTCGAGTCCAGCCCCGGCCATGTTCTCCTCCTTGCCTATTGAGCCGGCTGACGGGGAGCAGTCCCTGCGTCCTTAATGTAGCGATAATAGTCGCTGTCGGTGGTGAGGATGACCACCGAGTTCTTGTTGCGCCCCTCTCTATAGGCTTCCAGAGTGCGCGAGAAAGCGTAGAATTCGGGATCTGCACCATAGGCATCCCCGTATACGCGTGTGGCTTCTGCGTCACCTTTGCCGCGGATCTCCTGGACCCGTCGATAAGCGCTGGATCGTATCTGGCGCAATGCCTTCTCCATGGTCCCCAGGATCTCCGCGCTCCGGCCTTCTCCTTCGGCTCGAAACCGCGCGGCGATCCGTTTTCGCTCAGAGATCATCCTGGCATAAACCTTCTCCTGGACGCTTTCCACATAATTCAGACGCTTAATACGCACATCCACCAGTTCAATGCCGTATTGAGGAATAATCTTGCGCGCTTCTGCCAGGATGGTCCGAGTGATCTCCTCGCGTCCGCGAGCGATCTTCTTTTTTAATTCTTTCTGCACCTCTGCAGGGGCCTCCTCCAGGACTTCTCCGGGAGGGACCTTCCACGATGCGCTCCGGACCAGTTCCACGAGTTCGCTGGATGAGACCTGGTCACGGACCACGGAATCGATGATATCGTCCAGGCGGGACTGTGCCCCGGCTTCACTTTCGACGCTTTCCAGAAACTTTTTGGCGTCGACAATGCGCCAGCGTGCCGTCGTATCCACCCAGATGAATTCCCGTCCCTTGGTCGGGATCTGATTCGGATCGCCATCCCAGATAAGGAGCCGCTTTTCGAAGCGGCGCACCTCCTGGATGAAAGGAAGTTTGAGGTGAATGCCCGCATCGGTCACGGGCCGGCCTACAGGCCGCCCAAACTGGAGGATGACTGCTTGTTGCCCCTCCTCAAGAGTGTAGAAGGTCCCGTACAGGATCAAGAGGGCCACCGGCACGAAGACTGCGATTGCAAGTTTCAGGACGGTTTTCATGGTTTGCTCCCTTTTGCATCCGGCGACTGTCCCGACTCAACCGTGAGCCAAGGCACCAGAGCCTTCTGTTGGCTATCCACGATATAGATGGCCTTCGCATCGGGCAG
>JBMFWU010000007.1:49372-67539 GCA_049964955.1 Syntrophobacteraceae bacterium | reverse complement strand
AGGATTTACAGGATTGGGATTTTTCGAAAGGACCCGACCTTCCGCCAGAATCTGCTCTTCATCCTGTCAATCCTGTAATCCTGTCCAAAGTTTTTCGCTTTTGCTGCCGGGAAGGGGAGAATACCTCGACAGGTTAAAATTCTCCGGGCAAGGGTTTGGCTTTTGATCCTGTAAATCCTGTTCCTTCTTGTAGATTTAGCGGAAAGCAGCTATATTTCAGCGCTGCACAAGCTGTTGGCGATTCCTTCGCCCGCCGGTGCTTTACAGCGCGAATTCTTTCATGCGGAGATCCGATGGGCAGAGTAACTGTGACGTTTCAGCCCGAGTCTATCCAGGCTGAGGCGCAGTCCGGAGAGAAACTGATCGATGTAGCCGCCAGGGCGCACATCGATATCAATAATCTTTGCGGGGGCCAGGGTGTATGCGGCCGATGCCGGGTAAGAGTTGCAAAAGGCCGGCTCAGCCTTAGCGATAAAGCCATCGGCAAGCTCAGCGGCAGAGAAATCGAGCAGGGATACACACTTGCCTGCCAGGCCGAAATTCTCGACGAAGACGTCGAGGTCTGGGTCCCGTCCGAATCGACAGCTGACGTCCAGATCCAAATCTCCGACTATCTTGTCTCCGCGGAAGAATCGGCGCCCGTTGCCGGCCACGATTACGAACCGGGTCCGATTGTGAGGCCCCTTTGCGAGAAGTTCTACCTGGAGCTGCCCCCGCCGTCGATCGACGACTGCCTGTCGGACCTGGAGCGTGTCTACCGGGCGCTGCGGAAAAATATCCCGGAGTTTCCCTTTGTTCAGGCGCATTATTCCTGTCTGTGGGGCTTGGCAGCGCTCCTTCGCGCAAATGACTGGAAAGTCACCGCAACGGTGAATCTCCGCGACGCCGACTACCCCACGATATTCCGGATAGAAGGCGGAAACACCACCTCGGCCAACCTGGGGATTGCGATCGATGTGGGGACCACCACGGTGGTCGCCCAACTGATCGATCTGCGTACCGGGGAGGTCCTGGGCGCCCAGGCCAGCCACAACTCCCAGGCGCGCTACGGGGAAGACGTCGTATCGCGCATGATTTTTGCCTGCGGCCAGGCGGGCATTACACCCCTCACCGAGGCCATAACCTTCACGATCAACTCGCTTATCGACTCGCTTGTCAAAAAACACAAGATTCGGCACAGGGACATCACCTCCATTGTGGCCGCCGGCAATACGGTCATGAGCCATCTGCTTCTGGGCATCGAGCCGTGCAACATCCGAATGGCCCCCTACATTCCTGCGGCCGCCCGGTTTCCGCAGTTCCTGGCCGAAGAAATCGGGTTAAAAGCCAACCCCAAAGCCTTTTTGCATTGTGTGCCCTGCGTCAGCAGCTATGTGGGTGGCGACATTACCGCGGGCGTTTACGCCTGCGGGATGTACGAGCACGAGGAAATCAGCGCCCTCATAGATGTGGGCACCAACGGGGAGATCGTTATCGGAAACAGCGAATGGCTCGTATGCTGTTCGGCTTCGGCGGGCCCGGCCTTTGAGGGTGCAGGCATAAAGTGCGGCACCCGGGCGATCCTCGGGGCCATCGAAAAGATCTCCATAGACGGCGACCGTGTCCGCTACGAAACCATCGGCAACCAGAAACCCCTGGGAGTTTGCGGCTCGGCGATAATCGACGGAATTGCCGAACTTCTTTCCTCCGGCATCATCGATCAAAGTGGAAAATTCATACTGCTCGACCACCCCATGGTGCGCGTGGTCGATGACGTCCCCGAACTGATCGTTGCGCCGGCAGAGCAGAGCGCCTCGGGGGAACCCATCGTAATCACCGAGGATGACATCAGCAATCTCATCAAGACCAAGGGCGCGGTGCTGGCCGCGGTCCGGGTCCTTTTAAAGACCCTCGAGATGGACTTCATGGACCTGGAGAAGATCTACGTGGCGGGAGGCTTTGGTGCGCACCTCGATATCGAAAAGGCCATCTTTATAGGACTTCTGCCCGATATACCCAAGGAGCGGATCCGCTTCGTAGGAAACAGTTCTCTTGCCGGCGCAAGACATGCCCTTTTATCCACCCGCGCGTTCCATCGGATGGAAGAACTCGCCAACCGAATGACCTACATCGAGTTGAGCGTGCATCCCGATTTCATGAACGAGTTTGTTGCAGCCCTTTTTCTACCGCACACCGACGTCGAGCTCTTTCCCACGGTGACCGGGAAGCTGAAGGAAAGGCAAAACGGCCGCCCGGTCCAGTAGTGCATCGCATCCCCTTCGGGAGGTTATGGCATGACTTTTCTGTTGATCTTGGCCTATTTTTTGCTCATTTTTCCCCTCTGGACCTCTCTTTCCACTTACTCCTTCTTCTGGTACGAAAACGCCTGGAAGACCCGCAATTTGCCGAACGGCCAAGGATTGGGAGGAGCGGTTCTGGTGGGAATGCTTTCCTCCTTTGCAAGCGTCATTTTTATCCTCGCGACCTTCCCGCTCGGATATCTTAAAAACCGCTTGAGGCCCGAATCGCCGCTTGCCCCGGGGCCCGTTATCGTTCTTACCCACGGCCTCTATCATAATGCGAGCGCCTGGCTGCTCTTCTCCAAACATTTGCGCAAAGCGGGCTTCCAGAATATTTTCGTTATTAACTATCGAAGTTTTTTCACCGATTTTGAAAAGACTTTCGAAAAATTCGCAACCTTTGCCTCCGAGGCCTCGCGGGCAGCACCCGACCGCCCCGTCTACCTCATCGGCCACAGCCTGGGCGGGCTTCTTTCCCGTGTCTATGCCGAAAGATCTCTTGGCGGCCGCGCCCCGGCCGCTGTCATAACTCTTGGCAGTCCGCACCAGGGATCGAAGCTCGCAGCTTTCGGGCCGGGCAAACTCGCCGCGAGTCTGCTCTACCGCGGGCCGCTTTTTACCAAAATCGAATCCGAATCCGCCTCCATTCCCTGCCCCGGCTTCGCTCTCACTTCGCCGGTCGATAACATGGTATTTCCACGCGAAGCCGAACAGGTCCCCTATGAGGGGTGGGAGTATCACCAAACCCACCCTTTGAGCCACACGGCGATGCTCTACTCGAAATCGGTCGCCCGAAAGGTGATCGAGCTCATCCAGTCCCGGGAAGCGGGCCGGTAAGCTGAGCGTCATCTCCTGCTGGAAAAAATGCCGCAGATGGTTACTTTTTACTCTTTGTTTGTTAAATTCCTGTTAAGGAAAATCGCCTTTTCGACCGATGTTTTGTTCCAAAGTGACCGTGGAGGTTGACTTACGGGGAGTTTGTATGCTAAGAGAGCCGCGAACTTTTACGAATAGAAGGGAAACCGCTTTGATACGGAGTGACGAAGAATCTTCTGCCATAACGCAGGAGTTCATAGTCGCCAACAGGCTGGGAATCCACGCTCGAGTCGCGGCTCAAATTGTCAAAGTCTCCTGCCGGTTTGAATCCGAAATTTCCATCGCCAAGAGTGATGCCGCTGCCAATGCCAAGAGCATCCTGGACGTCATGGCCCTTCTATGCCCTTACGGAAGCAAAGTCTTTGTTACCGCAAAAGGCCCGGATGCCGCGCAGGCCCTCAATGCCCTTGCCGCACTTTTCCAGACCAAGTTTGGCGAGTCGTGAAGGCCCCTTTCTCCGCCGGGAAAATAGTATATACTACAAGAGCGCGTAGAGACGTACCGCAGCGCTAGGAAGAGCCGGCTAATCGATGAACGATCACTCCTCACTTACCATCAGGGGGATAGGGGCGGCGCCGGGAATCGCCATCGGGAAGGCGTTCCCGCTCGAACTCGGGCACATCCCCGTACCGCACTACAGGCTTTTCGGCGATCAGGCCGTTCTCGATGAGTGCAAGCGGTTCGAGGAGGCCATCGCCGAGGCGGAATCAGATCTTGAGGCCATCAAGCGGAGCATCAAATCCGAGTTTAAGGATCACGCGAGACTTCTCGAAGTGCAGCAGATGATCCTGCGGGACCCTTCCATTTATGACGAATCGCTCCGCCATATCAAAGAGGAGCGCACCAACGCGCAACTCGCCGTCATAAAATCTCTGCGGAGAGCCAAAGAGCTTTTCAACAGCCTCAATAACGATGAATATGCCAAGAGCAGGATCGCCGACGTAAACGCCGCGGGAGACCGGGTGATCCGCATCCTGGCCGGGCAGAACCACACCAACCTCCAGGATATTCACGAACGCTCCGTAATCGTCGCCCATGATCTTTCGCCGGCCGATGCCATTCAGTTGCAGGCAGGCAGCACGCTCGGCATCGTCACCGAAATCGGGGGCAGCTTCTCGCACACCTCCATCGTCGCCCGCTCGATGGGGATTCCGGCCGTTACAGGCGTTGAAAAAGCCCTGCGCCTCATCTCCAGTAACGACCTCATCATTGTCGACGGCAGGACCGGAATCGTCATCATCAACCCGAGCGAAGGCGAACTGCAATTTTACGCAAACCGCCAGGACGAAATCGAGACATACCTCAAGCAGATCAGCAAGCATTCTCATTTGCCGGCTAAGACCTCGGACGGCCACAGGGTGAGCGCCGAGGCAAACATCGAAGCGCTCGAAGAGATCGTGGCGGCCAAAGACAACGGGGCCGAAGGCATCGGCCTCTACAGGACCGAATTTTTCTTCATGAACCGGATGGAACTCCCCGATGAAGAATCTCTTTACCGGGATTACCATGACCTGGCCGAACTCATGGCCCCCGCGCCCGTAACCATCCGAACGCTCGACCTCGGGGCCGAAAAGCTCACGGCCTGGTGCCCGATGCTCGAGGAAGCAAATCCCGCCCTGGGGCTGCGCTCCATCCGGCTTTGCCTGCACTACAAGGAAGTCTTTAAAACCCAGCTCAGAGCCATTCTGCGGGCGAGCGCCGTCGCCCGCAACATCCGGCTCATGCTGCCCCTGATCTCGGGTATGGATGAAATTTACGAGGCCAGGCGCATCGTGCGAGACCTCCAGTCGGAGCTTTCCAGAAAACGCATCCCGTTTGACAAGGATATGCCCTTCGGCGCCATGATCGAGGTCCCTTCTGCTGTGGCGATGGCAGATATTCTGGCGCAGGAGGTCGATTTTTTCAGCATCGGCACCAACGACCTCATTCAGTACTCAATCGGGATAGACAGGTCGAACGAACATGTGGCCTATCTCTACCAACCTCTGCACCCGGGGGTCTTGCGGTTGATCAAACAGGCGGTGGATGCGGGCCACGAAGCCGGAATTCCTGTTGCCGTCTGCGGAGAGATGGCCGGAGAGCCCTTGTATGTGCCGATCCTTCTGGGCCTCAAAATCGATTCCTTCAGCATGAACCCCGTGGCGCTTCCCCGCGTGAAAAACCTTATCCGGCGCTCCTCGATGAAGGAATGCTGCCGGTTCGTAAACAAGGTGATTCGCATGAGAACCGGTCATGAAATTGAGGAGTCGGTGAGTAAGCTGGTGATGAGAAAATTCCCGGAAGAATTTCGAGTGTTCGATCCGAACTGGACCGCAAATGCGGCGGCGAAAAAATCCGCTTCGTGACCCGGCGATCTGTGGTGCAGACAAATTCAAAGCCGGCGAAATTGCCGGCGTTCTATTAGAATTGCGAGGAACGGTTCTCCGATATGGCTAAGACCGAAAACAAGTCTGAAGGAATCAAATTGATCGCGCAAAATAAAAAAGCCTGGCACGACTTTGAAATTGGGGAAAGGTTCGAAGCCGGCATCGTTTTGCTCGGAACCGAGGTCAAATCGCTTCGCGAAGGGCGGGCCAACCTCAAGGACAGCTACGCCAGGGTAAAAAAGGACGAGGTCTTTCTCACCGGCCTCCACATCAGCCCCTATTCCCACGCCTACTTCGACAACCACGACCCAGAACGGGTGAGAAAGCTTCTTCTCCACCGGGCCGAAATCCGGAAACTGCTCGGAAAAACCCAGGAACGCGGCTTTTCGCTGGTCCCTCTGAGGCTATATTTCAAGGGGGGGAAGGCAAAAGTGGAAATCGCCCTTGCCCGGGGCAAGAAAGAATACGACAAGCGTGAATCGCTCAAAAGAAAAGAAGAAACCCGCGAGATGGACCGCATGAGAAAGCAGCGCAAACTGTCCTGACAAATTTCGGAGGGTTTCAGGGGAGGCGGGAGGGTGAGCAAGGGCCCGCCTCTCCATTTAAGGACACTCAGCGAGCTTCTTTATTCCTGCTACTAGTGCACAAAAGCTGCGTGAACGATTGCCGTCGAGGTTTAAATGCGGTCCGATGGATCGCGATCCGGACACTTTCTGATATAGGTTACCGGTTAAAGCTGAAAGCTCCATATAGGGATTACCCAGATCATCCGGAGACCTAAATTTTCGTTTCCCCTGCTTGTCCGCAATTCCACGAAGCTCAAGCCCTCTCTCTACGGCTTCTAGATCTCCGAGGTAGAAACTCTCCAGTTCTTTACATGCTATTCGAACCAGAGCTTCACCTTTTCCCGATTTTACACAGAGCTCGACAAGCCCTGCCTTAACGTCCTGGCAATTGGCTGAATCCTGATCACGCAGGATTACAAATAATGAATCGGGTAAAAGCCAGCCACGCAGCCGTCTCTCCAATTGTTTCTCCATATCCTGCTTGCCTTGAAAGACAACATAGCGCGTATTGAATTCACTGGGCAAGAAGCGTGGCAGAATTCCTTTAAGCATCTCCTTTGCAGAAGGCTCTTCCAGAAAGAAAACAATAGTCTTCATTGAGGGTCTGCTCCGTCAAAAAAGCCTTGCTCCCAGAGATAACCCATCTGATCGCCCTCCTTCATGTAGGCAACGATTTGTGGATCGTCGACGGCGCGTTTGACCTGGGTGTATCCGTCTTTTTTCATCAACCAGAAGACTTCCTCTATTCTGGCCGCATTCAGAAAGTCAGGTGAGTGAGTGGAAACAAAAACCTGCCCACCCCGATTGGCGTAGGAACGGAATTCCTCCGCGAGTTCCACGAGAAGCTTGGGGTAAAGTTGATTTTCGGGCACTTCGACGCACAACAAGGGATGTGGGGCCGGATCATAAAGTAGGGTAAGATAGGCCAGCATCTTTATAGTACCGTCAGACACATACCTGGCGAGAAAAGGATCCTCGAAAGAGCCGTCTTGAAACTTCAGCATTACACGACCTTCCTCCGTCGTCTTCGAATCTACATTGGAGATACCGGGAACTCTTTCCTTGAGCAAGCCAAGGATTTTATTAAAGATTGCTCTGTGATGCCCGTACAGATATTGAATAACCAAAGACAGGTTTTCTCCTTCACGAGAAAGATGTTCGGCGTATCCTGCCTCTTGCTCCGGTCTGGCTCGGCTGATGTGAAAATCCGAGATATGCCAGTTTTCAATGAGGTTCCCCAACGCCACGACCGCAGGGAACCGCTCGAACTGAGCCAGTCCTTTAATCGCAAGGATATCCGGTGATTTCAGCTTCTGCGTTTCACGCCGCAGGTCCTTGACATCCGTAACCGACTCCAACTCGTTAGTGACAGCGGTACCGCTTCCCTGTGAGAAGTCCAAAAAGCGCCAAGGCTGTCCACTGCTCCCCCGTCGGTACCTGAGAACTTCTCGTTCGACATAAGCCCTGCGACTCTGCTCGTTAATCTGCAGAGAATAAGTGATTAAGGGGCTTGTCTCCTCTTCCCTGAACTTCAGCTCAATTTCAATGGGGCCGTCTGCATTTCGGCTGCGAACCTCCCGAAAGCCCCTATTTCCGCCCAAACGCATCAGCGCTGCATTGATATTGCTGGTCATGGCGTCACGCAGAAAACCAAACATGCTGAAAATGGTGCTCTTACCGCTTCCATTTGCCCCAACAAAGACACAAAAATTGGGGAGGTCCTTCAGTTCAGCATCACGAAAGGCCTTAAAATTTTTAAGACGTATGGATTCAATTTTCATGTTATCCCTCATTACGCGTGACCAATGGGGATTGACGGGGTCAAATATGCGCCCTGGGCAAGCCCCGGGAATCTCCCTCCCAAGCATTCCGCGTTCATGTTCATTGGCTCTGCTCTGTGCTCTGTATAAGTCGGTTACGAATAGCAGCCACAGCACCCTTGTGCAAAGCCAGTTCAACCGTGGTCTATTATCGTACTAATTTCAAGACGATGCAGTCAACAGCTGTGTTTCAGTTCCCATCTTCCCGCACTACATCGATGATCGTCACCTCCGGCGGGGCGAGCACGCGAACGGGGGGCCCCCAGGACCCGGAGCCTCTGCTCGTATAGAGGACCGATCCATTTGCAAGATGATACGGGCCATTCTGAAAAGTGTAATACGCTCCAACGAAGTAGCGGAACGGAAACAACTGTCCGTAGTGTGTGTGGCCGGAGAGCTGGAGATCGAACAGGCCACAACTGCCGTTATTCACCTCCGGCCGGTGTTTGAGAAGAAGGGTGAACAGTCCGTTTTGTATGCCTCCGAGAATCTCCGCCTCGTCCCTGTCGGGACCGGCTACCGGGTCATCGACTCCAACGATGTTCAAAACATCGCCGACTTTTTTCGCTTCCCCCCGCAGCACCGTAAACCCGAAAGATTTCTCGATTTCCATGCACTCCTGCAGCCCGGCGAAGACCTCATGGTTGCCCGTAATCGCGTATTTTCCATACCTCGGGTGTATTTTCGAAAAAAGAGCGGCAACCGCCTCGGTTTTCTCGAGATGGCCGTCGAGCAGATCGCCCGTGCTTACGAGCACATCGGGCCTTTGGGATTCCACTCGGCGCAGGATTCTCTCCATGCGCTCTTCCCCGGCCGTTAGCCCCAGGTGCACATCGGAAATCTGCGCGATCCGCACCCGGTCGATCCCCCGGGGGAGTTTGGCAGATTTTAGAACCACCCGTTCCACTCGAATCGACCTTGCCTCGAAGTATCCGTACACGTTGAGGAGCACCGCGGCGGCAAGCACGCAAGTCGCGGTGGCGGGCCCGTTTGGTACCGGCAGGGAGAAACCGCCGAGAAAGTTTGCCAGTCGCAGGATCGCCCCGGCGAAGTCGGCCAGAAGCGAGGCCCAGAAACAGTAGAAGATGAATCCGAGCCAGCAGTAAGCGGCAAAGGCGCAGACGCGCGCGGCCCCGAAGCTAGCTGCCCGCTCGAGCAACCGGGCGCCCACGGGAGCGAAAATCATGAGGGCGAAAAGCACCACCACCGCGGCCCGCGCCGGCGGAATCTCCGGGAGAAGCACTCTTACCCGCGAGTAGACCAGGGCGTGGAGGAGCGAATAGATCGCAAAAAAGATTACGAGGAATCGAGTCATCACGTCACATCGACCGGGCCGACAACCCGGAAGATCTCCTCTATTGAGGTCGCGCCCGAGCAGACCTTGAGGGCGCCGGCGATATTCAACGGCGTCATTCCCTCTTTAACCGCCTGCTCCCTGATTTTCGACAGTTCGCAATCGGACCGAATGAGGCCCCGAACCGCAGGGCTCACGATAAGCATCTCATAGGTCCCAACTCTTCCCAGATAGCCGGTCTCCCGGCACTCCAGGCAGCCCGCGGGCCGGTAGGCGGCTCCGGTTCGCTCTACTTTCCACGGCCGAATCAGGGACTGCCATAACTCCTCGTCTACGGCCCCCTCTTTTCGGCAGTGGGGGCAAAGGGTCCTCGCCAGCCTCTGGGCGACAACCCCGAGCAGAGTGGCTCGCAGCAGGTAATGGGGCACCCCGATATCGAGGAGCCTCACGATCGCCGAGGGCGCATCGTTCGTATGCAGGGTGGAAAAGACCAGGTGCCCCGTCAGGGCAGCCTGCACCGCCATTTCTGCTGTCTCGAGGTCGCGGATCTCGCCCACCATGATGATATCGGGGTCCTGCCGCAGGAAAGTCCTGAGACCGGAGGCAAAATCAAGCCCGATCGCGCTGTGTACCTGCATCTGGTTGAATCTGGGCTCGACCATCTCGATGGGGTCCTCGACCGTACAGACGTTTATCTCCGGTTTGGCCAGATATTTCAGGGTCGAGTAGAGTGTCGTCGTCTTGCCCGAACCGGTCGGTCCTGTGACCAGGATAATGCCGTTGGGAGAACCGATCAGTTTTTTCCATTGCCGCAGTTCGAGCTCGGAAAACCCCAACTCCTCGAAGCTTCTCACGGTGACTTCGGGGTCGAAGATGCGCATGACCAGCTTTTCGCCAAAAACCGAGGGCATCGTGGAGAGGCGCAGTTCGATTTCGGCTCCCGCAGCCCCCTTGGTCTTGATCCTGCCGTCCTGCGGGCGCCGTTTCTCCGCAAGATCCATCCGGCCCAGCACCTTGAGCCGGCTGATTACCGCGCTCATGACCACCGTGGGCAGCTGGTAGACGGGGTGAAGGATTCCGTCGATGCGAAACCGCACGTCGCTGTTGTCGCGACGGGGCTCCAGGTGAATATCGCTCGCCCGCTGCTCGAACGCGTATTGGAGCAGCCAGTCGACGATATTGACCACATAGCGGTCGTTTGCATCCAGTTTGCCGGCCCGTCCGAGCTCGAGCATCTGCTCGAGGTTCATGCCCGAGGCCTGCGAGGAGCCGTCGGCCCTTCCGAAGGCCCTCTTCACCGAATCGGTGAGCGCGTAAAATTCCAGCAGGTACCGGCTTATATCCTTCGGGTTGGAGACTACCCTGTGGATCTTTTTGTGTAATATCCGCTCCAGTTCCTCTTCCCATTCGAAATGAAAAGGATCTGCCGTTGCGATTACAACCCGGTCTTCCATAACTTCGACCGGTAAAATTTTAAATCGCGACAGGTATGCATAGGAAACCAGGCCTGTGACCGTACGGACATCTACCTTCAAGGGGTCGATCTTGAGATACTCCAGCCCGGACTTTTTGGCCAGCCAGGCAACCAGAAACTCGAGAGTAACCGGTTCATTGGGCGGGGTAGCCCTCCGTACTCCCGCCTCCGATACGGCCACCAGGGGGTGTTCGGTAAGGGCGCTTTCAACCGACCGCGATCTGGCCAGGATTTTTTTCGCATCGATTTCAATGAGTATGCCGTCTAAAACCAGATTGCCCAGGATGCTCCGCAGGCTCAATTCGATGGGTGTCCGGACGGGATGTCCCGCTTTCGGTCCTGTTCCCACAACACCCCTCCCCGTTTGGACGAAAAGTTGGGCAAAAACTTCCTATATCTTCCTCTCGGAACACCGAAAGCGAAAATTAACAGTTTATTCACTCTTCTGAAAGCAAATTCGAAGGCGAAAGCCCCAGCGCCTCCTGAAACAAAAAAGCGCTTGACAAAAGAAGAGGTTGGCAATAAGCCTCAGGCGGCAATTGTGGCCTGTTATTCACTATTTTAGACAGAGGCTCTTCTTGTGACTCCGACTCCCCTTGTATCCATCGTATCCCCATTTTATAACGAAGGCCAAGGGGTAGATCTATACTATCGATCGGTGACCGGATTCATCAATAATTTCCCGCAAGCTCGCTTCGAGGTCATCTGCGTCGATGACGGCAGCCGCGACGACACGCTCTCCCGGCTGCAAAGCATTGCCTTAAAGGACGGGCGGTTTCGAGTCGTCGAGCTTTCCCGAAATTTCGGCAAGGAAGCAGCGCTCACTGCAGGAATCGATTTTGCCTGCGGGGAGGCGGTGATCCCTCTCGATGCCGATTTGCAAGACCCGCCGGAACTCATTGCCGATATGATTTCCCAATGGCAGGCGGGAGCCGATGTCGTGGTCGCCAGGCGAAATGACCGGAGCGTAGACACTTTCGTCAAGCGAAAGAGCGCCGAATGGTTCTACCGGTTACACAATCGCATGTCTTCGCTCGCTATTCCGGAAAACGTCGGGGATTTCCGATTGATGGACCGGGCCGCAGTCGATGCCCTCAAACAATTGCCCGAGCAAGAACGCTTCATGAAGGGGTTATTCGCCTGGGTGGGCTTCAGGACCACCACGCTCGAATATGCGAGGCGGGAGCGCTCTGCCGGAAAGAGTAAATTCTCCGGCTGGAAACTGTGGAATTTCGCCCTGGACGGGATCACCAGCTTCAGCACCATTCCACTGCGAATCTGGACCTACATCGGACTCTTCATTGCGATGATGAGTCTTGCCTACGCTGCATTCATAGTCGCGCGAACTCTCATCACCGGCGTGGATGTACCCGGGTACGCGTCCCTCATTGTGGTAATCCTTTTTTTGGGAAGCCTTCAGTTGATAAGTGTCGGAGTCCTTGGAGAATATATCGGGCGAATATACATCGAAAGTAAAAGACGCCCGAAGTACCTCGTCCGCAGAGTGTATGAAAATAACGATAAATCATAATATTGTTTCGCTTCGCCGCGCCTCCACACCCTGTTGACTTCGTGACACGGCATGCTTTAAATTGCATGCGCGTGCAGTGCAATCAGACCGGAGGTTCTTATGCCGACAACTACCATAACGATTCGAACCGATTCGGAATTGGCTCGAAAAATTGCAGCAATAGCTGAAGCCACCGACCGCTCCCGGAACTGGGTTATTGAAGAGGCACTCAAGCAGTATGTAGAAACCCAGATGTGGCAGATCGAAGGCATCAAGGCCGCCATAGCCTCCCTGGACAACGGGGAAGGGGTTCCACACGAACAGGTCATCTCCGAGGCCGATGCCCTCCGTATATTGTTCCCTACCGATTGAGAGGTGAAGTTCTTCAGATCCTTCATGTCTACCATGCTTCCCGGCTCTGGCCCGAGGTCCTTTAGATACCCACCAACGGCTCGTTTTCAGACACATGTACAAATCCTAATGATTACGTTTATAGTATTCATTGAATTTCAGGAGGATCATCGCTATGAAAGCAACCGGGCAGTTGAGGGCCGAGCATGAAGGCATTACGATCATGCTCGACGTATTGGAGAGGATCTGCGAAGAGATGTCTTCCGGCAAACCTGCCAACCTTGACCATCTCGAGCAGATCGTCGAATTTTTAAGTGTCTTTGCAGACAAATGTCACCACGGAAAAGAAGAGGATATCCTATTTCCCGCCCTGGAAAAGAGCGGCATCCCCAGGGAGGGCGGTCCGATCGGGGTCATGTTGAGCGAGCACGAGCACGGACGGGAAGAAATCCGGCTGATGCGAAGAGCCGTTGAAGGATTACGCGGCGGGCAGGATCTGAGCAGAGATTTTGTGAAGGCTGCCCGGGCGTACTGTGAACTTCTCAGGAACCACATCGCTAAAGAGAATAACATCCTCTTTGTCATGGCCGAGAAAAATCTCACCGCGGATCAACAGGAACGCCTTTTCGAAGATTTCGAGACGATGGAGCGCGAAAAGATCGGCGAAGGCAGGCATGAGGCATTCCATCTTCTGATAGACGAACTCAAGGGAGAGTATTTATAGTGTAATAATACTTTTCCTGCAAATTAGCTCTTGACACCGGGCGCCCAAAGGAGCATCTTTCCCCGCCGATGACATCCTCATTGCTCTCTCAAATGGAAGCACAGGAAACACGATGCAACTCGACCTCAAGGGCGCTGCCGGCTTCTTTTCCGTGTCACAGAAAACC
Source organism: Syntrophobacteraceae bacterium (assembly GCA_049964955.1). Classification (GTDB taxonomy): domain Bacteria; phylum Desulfobacterota; class Syntrophobacteria; order Syntrophobacterales; family Syntrophobacteraceae; genus SbD1. The sequence goes on along the minus strand of JBMFWU010000007.1, from coordinate 54,113 downwards.
ATCTCCCTTTGGATAAAGACGAAAAACCTCCCCTCCTACCAGGTAAATGGACAATACTGGTTCAATCGAGCGGAACTTTTGGAATGGGCGACCGAGCAAAAGATCGCCTTGTCCGAGCAGGTGCTCGAAGGTGAAGAGGGCCGGACTCCGGTCGGACTGGAAGAGGCGCTGCGGCTCGGGGGCATTTTTTATCAAATCGGGGGAACGGACAAAGCGTCGGTTCTGAGTGCTGTGGTCGACGTGATGGATCTTCCTGCGGCGCTTGACCGCATCACGTTCTGTCAGTTGCTGCTCGCGCGCGAATCTCTAGGTTCGACCGCAATAGGCGACGGCATAGCCATTCCGCATGCGCGCCACCCTATAGTGCTAAAGACTTTGCACCCCACGGTTACTCTCTGCTTTCTCGAACACGCAATCGATTTCGGGGCAGACGACGGCCGGCCCGTGGACATTCTTTTCACGCTGGTGAGTCCTACGGTGCGAGCCCATCAGCACATGCTGGCCGAACTGGCCCATGCGCTAAAGGATTCCGGCTTCCGGTCCGTGCTCACGCGCAAAGCTTCCGCAGGGGAGATCCTGGGAGAGGCCAAACGGGTGAGGGAAAGAATTTCCGCCAACGCAACGCACTGATACACGCTGAGATCGAAAGTATTTTATGCTCCTCCTCGTGGCAATAGGACTTCTTGTTTTCTTCGGGTTCACGGCGCTTCTTTCGGGACGAAGCGGCCAGGCGGCCAATCTTATCGGGTCCTGTGGCGCTCTTCTCGGATGTATTCTCGGTCTGATCGAACCCGTCCGTATTCTGTACACCGGCGGTGTGGAACAATTCCAATGCGCGTGGAACGTGCCCTACGGCTCTTTTTTTGTTCGCCTCGACGGTCTTTCCGCGCTGTTCCTTATCCCGATTTTTATCCTGTGCGGAGTGGCAGGACTTTATGGCCGCGAGTACATGAAGGGCTATTGCGGGCGCAAAAACCTGGGGGCCTACTGGTTTTTTTTCAACGGGCTTGCGGCAAGCATGGCGCTTGTGGCCGTCGCGGCAAACGGGGTGCTCTTTCTGATGTCCTGGGAAGTGATGGCCCTCTGCTCGTTTTTTCTCGTCACCTTCGAAAACGAAAAGGAAAGCGTCCAGCGCGCCGGATGGACCTATCTGGCGGCAACCCACATCGGAACGGCGTTTCTTCTGGTTTTATTCCTGATGTTGGGACGCCAGGCCGGGAGCGGGTCTTTGGATTTCACCTCCTTTTTGGCTCTTCGCGGGCAGATGGGCGCTCCAGCCGATGTCGCTTTCCTTCTCGCCATAGTGGGTTTTGGAGCCAAGGCCGGATTGGTTCCCTTTCACATCTGGCTCCCCGAAGCGCATCCGGCGGCCCCGAGCCCCGTCTCCGCCGTTATGTCCGGGGTAATGATCAAGACCGGGATATACGGCATTTTGCGGATACTGACTTTTCTCGGGCCTCCTCCATTGTGGTGGGGGTGGCTGCTTGTCGGTCTGGGTCTCGTGTCAGGGATTTACGGCGTCGTTATGGCCCTGGCGCAGCACGATCTGAAGCGGCTCCTCGCCTTTCATAGCGTCGAGAATATTGGAATTATCGCTCTCGGGATGGGACTGGGCGTCCTGGGCCTTGCCTGGCGCATGCCTCTTCTCGCAACACTCGGGTTTGCCGGCGCTTTGCTGCATGTGGTCAATCACGCGCTATTTAAAGGGCTTCTCTTCCTGGGGGCCGGGTCGGTCCAGCACGCAACCGGAACTCGGGAAATCGATCTACTGGGCGGCCTCATGAAACGAATACCTTGGACGGGCGCGACATTTCTTGTCGGAGCGATTGCGATTTGCGGCATTCCACCCCTTAACGGCTTTGTCAGTGAGTTTCTCATCTACCTGGGGGGCTTTCACGCCGTTGGCGGCGCAAACACTGCCGCGGCCGGGGCATTGCTCCTGATCGGTCTTGCTCTTATCGGAGGCCTTGCCGCCGCCTGTTTTACGAAGGCTTTCGGTGTCGTCTTTCTGGGGGAGCCCAGAACCAGCCATCCCGACGGGGCTCACGAAGTCGGGTGGTTTATGCGCGTTTCGATGTTATTGCCGGCCGCAGGATGTATTGCAATCGGGTTATTCGCACCGTGGGCTGCAACGCTTACCGGCCGTGCCGTAGAGATAGTCTCCGGCCTTTCGTACCCCGACGTGATGAAAGGTCTCGACCCGGCCGTGAGCGCTCTATCGACGGCCGCAATCGTTTTCGGTGTTTTGGCTTTGGGGGTGATCCTCCTCGCCTTGGTTCGCCGCAGGGTCCTTACCGGCCGCAGCTCCTCGACCGAAGGAACCTGGGACTGCGGCTACAGCCGGCCGTCGGCAAGGATGCAGTACACGGCCTCCTCTTTTGCCCAGCCGCTCACCGCGATGTTTGAACCGGTTTTACGCACGAAATTTATCACTTCCGGCGCAAGCCTCCCTTGGGGGTGCGGGGGGCAAGGCTCCCCGCGCTCTTGCCCTCCACTCCACACCGAAGAGGCCCCGCAGTTTTTCCCCGACAGCGGTGCTTTCGAATCGCACGCCGAGGATTTCTTCCTCAAAAGCATCTACGGACCGATTTTTGTCGCGATCGGAAAAGTTGCGCGAAAGCTTCGTTTTTTACAGGCGGGCCGGGTGCAATTCTATATCCTCTACATTGCCCTCACGATTTTCTTTCTTCTCCTCTGGTGTTTGAGGTAACGACATGAACTACGGCTCACTGGCGCTTCCCCTGCTCGCCCTGGCGCTCGCCCCTCTTCTTCCGGGCATAATCAACCGCACGAAGGCCGTTGTCGGTGGCCGCGACGGGCAGCCGCTCCTCCAGCTCTACTACGATCTGGCAAAGCTTGTGCGAAAGCAGGCGGTCTACAGCCGCACGACCGGCTGGGTTTTTCGGGCAGGTCCCGTCGTTGGCCTGGTCTCGGCCGTGGCCGTATTGGCACTCCTTCCGCTGGGAGGGGCGCGTGCGCCTGTCGGCTTTTCCGGGGATTTTATCGCTCTGGCATATCTTTTCGGCCTCATGCGGTTTTTTACGGTGATCGCGGCCCTTGATACCGGGTCGGCCTTCGAGGGAATGGGAGCGAGCCGTGAGGTACAGTTTTCGGCGCTGGCCGAACCGGTCCTCTTTATGGCCCTGGCGGCCATCTCGCTTGCGGGACGAACCTCGGGCTCCACCATCGGGAGTGGTTCCCTTTCGCTTTCCACGATCTATTCCGGCTTGTCCGTTTCCACCTGGATGCACTCCGGGCCGGCCCTCCTGATGATCGCAGGGGCGCTCTGGGTCGTGTTTCTTGCGGAAAACTCCCGAATTCCCTTCGATGATCCGAACACGCACCTCGAACTCACCATGATCCACGAAGTCATGGTGCTCGATCACAGCGGACCCGATTTCGCGATGATTCTCTACGGGGCATCCCTCAAGATGTGGTCCCTGGGGGCGCTCCTCGCAGGGCTCCTCGTCCCGGTAAGAACCGGCAACTTTTTCCTCGATGCCGGGGCGTGCGTGCTTGGCCTTTTTGTTCTTGCGGTTTTCACCGGCATAGTCGAGTCGGTCATGGCCCGGCTGAGGCTTCGCCGCGTCCCCCAGTTGCTCGTAAGCGCCGGATTCCTCTCCACGTTCGCCCTGGCGCTTATCATTTGGAGATGACATGAGCCTGTTTACCGACGCCGTAATCGCGGTCCTGATCCTCACCAATCTCAGACTGCTCGCATCGAGCCGTGTTTCGGCCTGCATCTATGCCGTAGCCTGCCAGGGCGTTTTGCTCGGGATACTGCCCCTGCTCGTAGGCCCGGAACACCTGACGGCGCGCGCATGCATGCTTTCCGCCGCAACGATTCTGCTGAAAGGCTTTTTCTTCCCCTGGCTGCTGCTGCGCGCTCTTCGCTCCGCAAACGCCAACCGGGAAATCGAACCCCTCGTCAGCTATACGCTCTCTCTTCTGATCGCAGCCCTCCTCCTTGCAGCCGCAATGTGGGTGGGCAAACAACTGCCTTTGCCCGTGCCGGCCCGCTCGCCCATGGTTCTACCTCTTGCGATGTTTACGATCATGGCGGGCCTTTTTGCAATTATCAGCCGTCGCAGCGCCCTCACCCAGGTACTCGGGTACCTGGTGATGGAAAACGGCATCTATGCCTTCGGCCTCGCCTTCGCTTTGAGCCAGCCGCTGCTGGTCGAACTGGGAATCCTGCTCGATGCGTTCATGGCGGTTTTCGTAATGGGCATCACGATCTTTCATATCAGCCGGGAATTCGATCACATGGACACCGACCGGCTGAGCGCCTTAAGAGATTGATAATCATGATACTTCTCCTGTTCCTCGTACCGATCGTTGCGGGCGCAGTCTCCTATCTTGTCCGCTCAAACCGATTCCGCCGGTTGCTCCTGCTTGCCGGCGCCGTTTTTCATTCGGCGCTCACCGGTTTCGCATGGATAAAAAGGCCTCTTCCCGCATTCGGCGGCTGGCTGCGCTTGGACGATCTCGGGCTGCTGTTTCTCACCATTGTGAGTTTTTTGTTTCTCGCCGCTTCCTTCTATTCGGTGGGATATTTTCAACGGGAGGACTGGGGGAAACGACAGGATTTCGAGGATGGTTTCCTTTTCTCCAATGCGCGCGAGGCGACCTTCACCTGCTGTCTGCTGCTCTTTCTGGCCACGATGAGCCTGGTGTGCCTGAGCCAGGATTTCGGGCTCCTGTGGGTGGCCGTCGAGGCGACAACCCTCACCAGCGCGCC
>JBMFWU010000007.1:32838-49272 GCA_049964955.1 Syntrophobacteraceae bacterium | reverse complement strand
TACGGCACCAAGCTGGGGCTGGCTCCCATGCATACCTGGCTTCCCGATGCGCACAGCGAGGCGCCCTCGATGGTATCCGCGCTCCTTTCCGGGGCCTTGCTAAACTGCGCCTTCCTGGGCGTGCTTCGCATCCAGCAGGTATGCTTTGCGGCCGGACAGGGACAATTCGGCCAACATATCCTCCTTGCTCTCGGGCTTCTCTCCATGACTGTCGCGGCGGTCTTTATCGTGGGCCAGAGCGACTTTAAACGCATGCTCGCCTATTCGAGCATCGAACACATGGGGATTCTCTCCCTGGCCGTGGGGCTGGGCGGTGCGGCCTATTTCGGCGCTCTTTTCCATGCGCTCAACCATTCCCTCACCAAAGGGATGCTCTTCCTGGTCGCGGGAAACATCCTCACCGCCTACAAAACCAAGTCCGCAGGCGAGGTTCGCGGAGCGGCGAAACTCCTGCCGATTTCCGGAGTGCTCTGGGTTGCGGGGTTTCTCTCCATAACCGGCTCCCCTCCGTTCGGCCCCTTCCTGAGCGAACTGATTATTCTCAAATCCGCCCTGGACCAGGGCAGGTTTGTCGTTGCGGGAACTTTCCTTCTTTTGCTGTGCGTCATCTTTATCGGCATGGCGAGCGTTGTTCTAAAGATGTACCAGGGAACGCCCGTGGTGCAGCCGGCGGGAGATTCGCCTGAGCCAGTGCGGGGAGGCGAATCGGCGCTGGCCGTCGTTCCGCCCCTGGTGCTCGGTGTGGCCGTGCTGGTTCTGGGTGTGTATCTGCCCCCGGCGTTAAAGGGTCTCCTCGCGCATGCCGCAAGGGCGATAGGTGGGTAAATCGGTGAATGGGTGAATGGGTAGATTTCCTGGAGTGTAGTGTACATGTCGGTTTCGATTTCCAAGATATTTTCCATGAGCAACGGCCAGGCTGCGGATGTGCGGGATGCCACCGCAATGAGCCGCGGCGATTTTTGCGAATCCATCATCGAGGCGGTGCGGCAGGGACTGAGAATTTCGGCTCTTTTCGGTCAAAAGGTCGAGGACAACCGGGTACGCCTCTTTGCCGTGCTCTCTCATGACGAAGAATCCTCCCTCCTGCTGCTTCATACCGATATCGAAGGCGGCCGCTATGAGTCTCTCACCCCGCAGTGCACACAGGCCCACTGGTTCGAACGTGAGATCTACGAACAATGGGCAGTAATGCCCTGCGGCCACCCGTGGCTAAAACCGATACGATTTCCGGCCTCAGCCAAGGGGGCTCCCGAGATCGGCGACGCCGACTTTTTCCGGCTGGAGGGCGAGGAGGTCCACGAGGTAGCGGTCGGTCCGGTTCACGCCGGGATCATCGAACCCGGTCACTTTCGTTTCCAGTGCCACGGGGAAAATGTCTTTCATCTCGAAATATCTCTGGGCTACCAGCACCGGGGGATCGAGCGAAGGCTCGCCGGAGGCCCCGACCGGCGTACGATCCATTACATGGAAACCCTTGCGGGCGATACCACGATAGGACACAGCCTGGCCTACAGCGAACTGATCGAGTCCCTTGGTGGAACTCCGGCCCCGGCCAAGGCCCAGATGCTCCGCGGAGTAGCCCTCGAGCTCGAACGTATCGCCAACCACACGGGAGATCTCGGAGCGCTTGCGGGTGATGTCGGATACCTTCCAACGCTTTCCTATTGCGGGCGGATACGCGGAGACGTGCTCAACATGACCGGTCTTATCTGCGGAAACCGCTTCGGCCGCGGCCTTGTAAGGCCCGGCGGAACCGGTTTCGACGTGGAGGAGCAAAGAAGGGATGAACTGCTGCGGCGCCTCGATACCCTTGAAGAGGACCTTCGAGTCGCGGTAGATCTTCTGTGGAATTCGTCCTCGGTTATGGCCCGGTTCGAAGGCACGGGAGCGATCTCCAAAGAAGAGTGTGCGGCGATGGGACTGGTCGGGCCCGCTGCGCGCGCCTGCGGAATCGAGCGCGATATCCGGTGCGACATGCCCCACGGGATTTTCCAGCTCGGCCAGATCCCCGTATCCACGTGCCGCACCGGAGACGTTTTTGCCCGTGCCTACGTCAGATGGCTCGAAATCCAGAGATCGATCACCTTCGTCCGCGAACAGTTGAAGGGTCTCCCCGGCGGGGCCGAGCGCGCGTCCGTCCGATCTCTCGAACCCGACCGTATCGCAGTCTCGCTTGTCGAGGGCTGGCGGGGTGAAATTTGCCACGTGGCCCTTACCGGCCCGGGTGGAAAATTCGCCGCCTACAAGGTGGTCGACCCGTCGTTTCACAACTGGTTTGGACTGGCCCGGGCGTTAGGAGGCCAGCAGATATCCGATTTTCCGCTCTGCAACAAGAGCTTCAATCTTTCCTACTGCGGCCACGACCTGTAATTACAAGTAAGGTGACTCTATGCTCGACATTCTCTGGGCAAGACTGCAACAGAAACATCGAACCATGAAATTCCCGGACGGCCCCGCGCCCGCCCTGCCCGACCGCTACCAGGGGCGGCCGGCTCTATTCCCCGACAGGTGCGGCCCCGACTGCGACCGGTGCGCCGAAATCTGCCCAACCGGAGCACTGCTCCGCGCCCCTTTAAGAATCGACCTCGGCAAATGCCTTTTTTGCTCCAGTTGCGCTGCCGCCTGCCCGGCTCAAGCCATACGGTTTGAAAACGACTACCGAATGGCCGAATCCGTACGTGAGAACCTGGTCGTCGGGTCGCCCACGCGAGGCGCGGGGCCCGTCATCGACGCGAGAGCGCACCGTTTTTTCCGAAAATCTCTCAAGCTGCGCCAGGTGAGCGCCGGAGGGTGCAATGCGTGCGAGGCCGACACCAACGTACTCGGTACGGTCGGCTGGGACCTGGGCCGTTTCGGGATTCAATTTGTCGCTTCGCCCAGACATGCGGACGGACTCCTCATAACCGGGCCGGTCCCGGAAAACATGCGCCTTGCCCTGCTAAAGACTTACCGGGCGATTCCCGAGCCAAAACTGGTCATCCTGGTGGGCGCCTGCGCCATATCCGGGGGGCCCTTCATCGATCATAAAGAAGTCCATAACGGCGCAGGGACCCTTTTACCCGTAGACCTCCACATTCCCGGCTGCCCGCCGAGCCCTCTTGCGATCCTCGACGGTCTCCTCCGTCTCACGGGACGAATTAAAGGAGAATGACCAACATGGAAATGATATGATACTTATGAGGTATCCTTTGGAAAGGATCTGTTTATGGCGGTTGGCTGGTCCCGCGACGAAGCGGTGAGCGATCAGATAGAGGCAACGGTGAAATCCGCTGTCCAGCTGGCGAAAAGCAGGCTGCCCGAGGGGGAGAGTCTCTCCCACTGTGAGCAGTGCGGAGCCGAGATCCCTGAAGTGCGCAGAAAAGCGATTCCCGGTGTTCGCTGTTGCCTGGCGTGTCAATCGGAGCGCGAAAAAGGGCTCAAAAAAGTCGAGTTCTATAATCGCCGAGGCTGTAAGGACAGTCAGCTGAAGTAAATGAACCGTATGGATTTGCTTGATCCCCCACCAGCAGCCGGCGCTTTATCCCTGCATAGTAAGACTTTTCATAAAGACTTTTCCTCCGTTTTCCGATAGAAAAAGAAGTGTTCGGGTATAAAATCTACCCGGCACCAGGGGATCGCACTTACACTACCCGGTCTCCGGTATATAGCAACCGTCATGGCGCTGCCACCTTGAAGGCGGTGGTTGCGGCGTAAGCCGCTCCCGGCTGCGGCGCCGGCCGCCCGGCCGCAAAGGGGGTCTATGGGTTTTACGGCAGAGCAGTTTGCTCCATCCAATGCTGCGACTTCTCCCCTCATCTTTCTCAACCCCGAAGAAGCCGAGTGTGAGAAAATAAAGAAGGCCTACCGGCATCACGTCTTCATGGTACCCGCCCTGCGCGCCTTCGGTTTCACCTTGATGGCGCTCTTCGTTCTTTTCCACGACCTCTATCTCACCCCGACGCCTTCGGCCCGGGAATATTTTTTCCGCCTGCTCACCATCTACTGGATCTATATCGTTGCTTCCTGGTCTATCCTTTTTCTCTTTTTCAATAAGTGTTCAAAGATCCACCTCGGCCGCTTTTTTTTGCTCTTCGACATTCTCCCCGTTCTTATGGCCATCTATTATTCCGGCGGAGAAAAGAGCTGGCTCTTTTTCCTCCTTATGATCCGGACCGCCGATCAGACCGCCACTACCAAGCGCAACACGGCTCTTTTCGCCATAGCCACCACCGCCGGCTATGTCCTGCTGCTGGTCTATCTGGCGGCTGTCGAGGGACATGCCTTATCGCTTCTCACAGGGCTTTCCAAGGCCGGATTCATACTCGGCATGAATCTCTACCTGGTCCTGGTGGCCAATGCTTCGGACAAACTGCGCGGCACCATGGTTTCGGCGATTCGGGTAGCCAGAGATCTCATCCGGCAGCTCAAAAGCTCCCAGGATGCTCTGCAGCAGAGTGAAACGCGGTATCGGCTTCTTACCGAGAGCGCAATGGATGTCATTGCCACACTCGATATGGATTTGCATGTTACCTATGTCAGCCAGTCGTTTACGCGGCTAACGGGCTTTACCCCCGAAGAGGCTACGACTAAAACGGCACAGCAGGTATGTACTCCCGAGTCATTTCCTGCCGCGGCGCAGGTGTTCAAACAGGAAGTGGCACTGGAAAGCGCCGGCGTCGGGGACCGCGAGCACTCCCGCCTGATAGAATTTGCCCTTGTCCGAAAGGATGGGGGCCAGGTCGAGGTGGAAGGAAACTTCAGGTTTCTTCGCGATGCGGCCGGCAAGGCGATCGGCATCCTCGCCATCGCCCGGGACATCACTCAGCGCAGGCAGGCCGAAAAAGCGCTCCTGGAATCGGAAAACAAGTTCAAAAGCTTTGCCGAACAGACGCTTGTAGGCTTATTCATTTTGCAGGACGGGGTCTTCAAATATGTAAATGCCAGGTTCTCCGAAATGTTCGGCTATACGGTCGAGGAATGTCTAAACGGGATGCCTTTCCAGAAATTTATCAATGAACCGGATGTAGCCGCGGTCGAAAGGCAGGTCGAGGAGCGAATATCCGGGAAAACCCGCTACGTTCAGCACGGCTTCCGAGGGGTTAAAAAGGACGGGACGATTATCGATGTCGAAGTCTACGGGACGGCCATCGTGTATGAGGGAAATATGGCCGCCACGGGAACGATCCTGGATGTCACCGAGCGGAAGCAGTCCGAAAACGCAATCCGGGAGAGCGAGGAGCGCTTCTCCAGGTTCTTTCACGCCAGTCCCGCCGGAACCAGCATTGCCCGCCTGAGCGACGGCCTGTTTTTGGACGTAAACGATTCCTTCCTGAACATTTTGGGCTACGCTCGCGAGGAGGTGATCGGACAAAATTCGATGAAGCTGCAAATATGGGCCGAAGCCGACGGCCGAGCCAAGATGATCAGGACACTGGAAGAGCGCGGCACGCTGCGTGATTTCGAAGCCGGATTCCGGCGAAAGTCCGGTGAGATACGAGATATCAGCTTCACAGCCGAGATTATCGAGGCGGCCGGGCAGCAATACATTCTCGGACTTATCCATGACATTACCGAGCGAAAGAGAAACGAGAGGGAAAGAAAAAGGCTTCAAGAACAGCTCTTTCAGGCCCAGAAGATGGAGTCGATAGGACGGTTGGCAGGGGGTGTGGCCCATGACTTCAACAACATGCTCGGAGTCATCATCGGGCGGGCGGAATTGGGGTTGAAGCTGGTTTCCACCGATAAACTCCGGCACAACATCGAGGAGATCCTGAATGCCGGCCTGCGCTCGGCCGATCTGACGCGGCAATTGCTCGCCTTTGCGCGCAAACAGACCGCCGTTCCCAAAATACTGGATCTAAACGACACGATCTCGGGCATGCTCAAGATGCTGCGGCGGCTCATCGGCGAGGATATCGACCTGTTGTTCGGCCCGGAACTGGATCTGTGGAAGGTCAAAATCGATCCCTCCCAGGTGGACCAGATCCTGGTAAATCTCGCCGTCAATGCCCGGGATGCGATTTCCGGCGTTGGCGCCATCACCATCAGGACCGAAAACGTTGCAGTCGGAGAATCCGTTCTTTCCGAAAAGCCCGAATTCATCCCCGGAGAGTATGTCCTGTTGACCGTAAACGATACCGGCGCAGGGATGAGCAGGGAAATCTGCAAAAAAGTCTTCGAACCCTTTTTCACTACCAAGGAAGTGGGAAAGGGAACCGGCCTGGGGCTTTCGACGGTATACGGCATAGTGAAGCAAAACGGTGGATTCATTTATGTTGACAGCCTACCGGGGAAAGGAACCACCGTTACGATCCACCTTCCGCGGCTGCGCGATGAAATTGCTCCCGTCTGCTCCGAGGACATTTCCCCTTTGCTCCGGTCAGGTTCGGAGACTGTCCTGCTCGTAGAAGACGATGCCGGGATTCTCGATCTCAGCAAAACGATTCTCGAAGAACGGGGCTACAAGGTGCTTGCCGCGGAGACCCCGCTCCATGCCCTGCAACTCTTTGAAAAGCACAAGGCCCGAATTCGCCTGCTGATCACAGATGTGATCATGCCCAAGATGCACGGCAGAGATCTGGCAAAACGGCTGCTCGCCTCCCAACCGCAGCTCAAGTGCCTGTATATGTCCGGGTATACGGCCGATGTGATTGCCCATCAGGGATTTCTGGACACCGGGGTGAACTTCATTCAGAAACCCTTCACGAATGAGGCTTTTGCGCAGAAAGTCAGACAGGTGCTGGATGACGAGAAAGAGTGTTACACAGAAAAGCTCTAAAGAGCGCGGGGGCTATCGCCCCCTGCACCCCCACGCCGCTTTGCGGCTTTTTAACTACCCCTTTCACCCTGCCTGCGGGTCATTTCCCAGCGCGACATCGAGGGCTGCCTCCATGTCCTTTAGCTGGTAAGGTTTAAACAGAATGGCCTGCGCCTTGTGCCGGCGCTCTTCCTGCAAAACATCGCTTTCCGTGTGGCCGGTTGCAAGGATAACGGGAAGATCCGAGCGGCGTGCGCGCAGCGCGTCCAGGGTTTGCCATCCATTCATGCGGGGCATGGTAATATCGAGTACGACACATCGGATGCGCCTCCCGTGCTCCTGGAAGACTTCCAGCGCCTCGATGCCGTCTTTGGCCGTTACGACTTCGTATTCCAGAAGCTCCAACATGGAAATGGCCATGGAGCGCAGCTCGGCTTCATCTTCGACGAGCAAAATCAAACCGCCGCGCTGGACGGATTCGGACGGGGCTGCACTGGTTTTGAGCACCCTCGGGGCCTCTTCCCGGCAAAGAGGCAGAAATACCCTGAAGAGACTTCCCTTCCCGGGGGTACTTTCCACCGAGATAGCTCCATTGTAGGCAGTAACAATCCCCAGCACCACGGCAAGCCCCAGGCCCCGGCCAATGAATTTGGTGGAAAAGAAGGGGTCGAAAATCTTCTCGAGGGTCTCTCCGGGCATCCCGGCGCCCGTATCCGAAATTGAAATACACGCATAGGCATCATCTGTTGGCTGCCAGGTCATCGGGTAGACAGGTGAGGACACAATCCTCTCGCGCTCCATCGTATCAACGGCCAGAACCACCTCTCCCTCCTCATCCCCTATGGCTTCGGAGGCATTGAGCACCAGGTTGTGCAGGATCTGCCGGATTCGAACACTATCGGCCCGGATGTTCACCCCCTCGCCCGAAGAATTCGCCTGCAACCGCACGTTTCCCGGAACCAGAGCCTGAAGCATATCCACGTTATTGAGGCAGGCCTCGGCAAGATCGAGCGGTGAGCGTGCCTCGATATCATGCCCCAGGTAGGTGAGCATCAGACGACTGAGATCTACAGCCCGCTCGCAAGCCTTTACGGCCTTCCCGACACGTGCTCGCGCCCTGGAATCGGGGATAAGATCGTACATGGCCAATTCCAGATTGCCCATCACGATCGCCAGCATGTTGTTGAAATTATGCGCGATGGCCCCGCCCATTCGAGCCAGGCTTTCCGACTTTTCCACATGCTGGAGCCGCTGCTGGAATTGCAACCGTTCTTCGAGCAGGGATTGTTCCGCCTTTTTTCGTTCGGCCGCCACTCTGGCGGCATACGAGAGGCTTTTGCCGATCACAAGTGTGGTGATGACGCCATTATTGTGACGATTGGTCCCATCATCGGCCAGACCCTGCTCCCCCAGACTGTAGAAACCCACCACCGGTACTCCGGGCGCCATCCGCCTAATCGTTGCAATCTGCTCCGCGGTCCTCTCCCCGAGGAGTTTTTGTTGCAAAGCACAGGGAAAAACGATTACCGCGGCAGGATTTTCCACATTCCCCCGGAGCAGCGCTTTACGAAAAGCCTCCCCGCCCGCCGCCACCAGGTTGTCCGGTTCCGACTCCATAAGTGTCAGGGCGGTTCTGCGGGAGATGGGCTGACTCACACGTATCCCGCCGCCGGCGGTAAGATAGCTGGCTACACTGATAGAGTATTGCCCGTAGGGGCCGGGAACCCCGATGGGCAACCCGCTGCTCAAGGTCAAGTGCTTGCCTTCGAGTTCTTTGGCCGATTTCCCCAAAAGTGCCGCGAACACTTCGGCTGCGGGCTCTCCATTCAATTCCCGTATTTCGTGCCCTTCGGCCCCGGTTATGACAACCTGCCCGGGCAACGGTTCGAACCCATGGTACAAAGCCATTCCCCATTCCAGACTCGTCTCGAAAACCGCCAGAAGCAAACTGTCCCGATAGACCCTTTCCCCATGGAAGACGAAGTTTTCCTCCATGCGCCAGTCGTCGCCGGAACAGCCGCCAAAGATGGGGAGGCGATTTTGCGATAACTCTTTGAGCTTTTCCAGTATTTCGAAACCGCGGGAATCCGAAAAGCGCGTATTCCCCGGACAGAAGAGCAGACCGAAGGCCTGTTTTCCCTCAAGGGTGAGTCTTTTGTGGACGGCCGTAGTGTCGGAGCCGAAGTAGGGCATGAGATCCGGGGCGCCCAGCGCCTGCCTCACCGCATCTTCCCAGTTGACCGAGACCCTTTCGCCTACTCCGGCAGTCACTCTGATGTAGGGGGATGCGAGCACCACAACCACAACGCTTCCGACCCTTACGCCGTTGCAGATTTCGCCCGCGCCGGTCGTTCCCAGTATCGGAACGGACTCAACGACCTCGCGTATTCCTCGTAACAGTTCCTCCAGATTGTAGCGCACGGAAGCAAAGACAATAACGAGCGAAGCCTTACACTCCGTGATCCCTGCCACCGCTTTTCGCACAGCCTCGGTTCCAGCAGCATACGAGTCGGCTCCGGTAGAAAACCCGCAACCGATTTCAATATTCGTTTCCGACATTCTACGTTCCAAACTTCCTTCGGGAGGTTGTCAGTAAAGTAGTTCCCTGCACTCAGAAAGACTCAGCCCTGTTTTCCATCCCTGCCAGCAGCGCATCGACCACGACCTTGGCGCCGTCAAAATCATACTCGCTTAAACAGGTCGAGAGCCTGTTCACATAGAGCTTACCGCCATTTTCCGAAAGAACGCCGGCAAGGGAGGCAAAAGATTCCCGCGTACCGATCGGGTCGTGCTCTTTGATATATTTGGTCATCTGCCTCAGATGTTTCATGGCCTGGTCGGGATCTGTAAAAACCTCGACAGCAGAGGCGCTTTCCGTTTGTGAGACTTCAACCTCTGCGGAAGGCGAAAGATCACCCCGGGCAAAGGTCGCCCCGTTTTCCGCGACAGGCAATTCCCGAACAAAAATCATGGTTTGAGTTCCACTCTGCTCGAGTTTTGTCATAAGCTCTTCGAGTCCCTCGACAACTCCTTGCCTGATCGCCAGTTCCAGTTTTCCTGCAGACTCCTCCAAAGCGTTTGCCCCTAGAGTTGCGGCGGCGCCTTTTAGCGAATGGGCAAGAAAGCCCACCCGAGTGAAGTTTTGATTCTGCAACGCCGTGCGTATTTTGGGAAGTTCTTTGCGACACATTTCCACCAGATTGAAGACAAGCGAAGAAAAGAGCTCCTCATCACCTCCCAGCCTTTCCAGCGCAGCGTTCACATCGATGACGGCCCTTCCCTTTTCCGATGCTTCCGCTTTCGTCTCTTCCTTGCTTCCCGTCTTGAGCCAACGACTCAAAACCGCTGCCAGTTGTTTGCTGCTGAAGGGTTTGCTCAGATAGTCATCCATACCGCACGAAGCGCATATCTCGCGATCCTGCTCCAGTGCGTGGGCGGTGAGAGCAACGATTGGAATCCTCGCTTCCCCTTCGGCAGCCTCGTTTTGGCGGATACGCAAAGAAGCCTCGTAGCCGTCCATCTCCGGCATCTGACAGTCCATCAGAATGAGGTTGTACCGTCTTTTCCCAAGCGCTTCGAGCACCTCTCGACCATTGGAGGCGATCTCCACCTCCAGGCCGAAACCCTCCAGGACAGCTTTGGCAAACTTTTGGTTTATCAGGTTATCCTCTGCAAGGAGTATGAGTCCTTCAAAACGCATCCCTTCCGTCGTTTCCTCAAAAGAGCCCGGCTGCCCTGCGGCCCTTGCGTCTTTGCCCACCAGCGCATTATAGAGGCGCACCTGCCCGGTCGGTTTGCTCAGACACTCCATGACGCCCAACCTCTCTGCCGCCTCGCAATTTTGCTGCCCGAACCCGGTGAGCACTATCAGCTTCGTCTGAGGCAGGGAGGAATCCGCTTTGATTCCTTCGGCCAGTTCGAACCCGTCGATCCCCCCCATGGTCGTGTCCAGAATGGCCGCCTCGAAGGGCTCCCCCTTCGCGTTCGACCGCCGGAGTTCCTCCAAGGCGTTGGAGGCATCTCCTGTGCTGGAAACAAGCGTCCCCCACCAGCGCAGTTGTTCGTCCAGGATGCGTCGTCTGTTTTCGTTTTCGCTTGCAATGAGGACCCGAACCCCTTTCAGGACGGCAGGCAGCGCATCCCGGACCAAGGGGGACCTCCTGGAATTTTTTAGCTGCACCTGGAATGCGAAGGTGCTTCCCCGACCGGGGGAGCTCCGCACTGCGATACGGCCCCCCATCATCTCACAGAGTTGTCGGCAGATCGTGAGCCCGAGGCCTGTACCTCCATATTTGCGGCTCAAGGAGCCGTCCGCCTGGGAAAAGGGGTCGAAAATCCTTGCCTGTTTTTCCGGAGGGATGCCCACGCCGGTGTCTCGCACCTCGAATCCGATGATCGATATGTCGCCGAGGTTTTCGACACTGCGGACCTCGAGCAGCACTTCCCCTTTTTCCGTAAACTTGATAGCGTTGCCCAGAAGGTTTGTCAAAACCTGTCGAAGTCGGATCGGGTCGCTTTCAAAAAGGATGGGAACATCCCCTCTCACATGACAGAGCAGTTCGAGCCCTTTGCGGTACGCCTGTTCGGCAAACAGTGCGGTCGATTCTTCGATCGTATCCCGAAGGTTGAACTCGACCCGGTCGAGTTCCAATCTGCCTGCTTCGATTTTTGAAAAATCGAGGATATCGTTCAGCACTTGTAGAAGGGAGACCCCGGAATCGAGCACCGTCTTTGCCAGATCGCGCTGATGGGGGGTAAGCTCGGAACTGAGCAGCAACTCGGCGAGCCCGAGAATTCCGTTCATCGGAGTTCTTATCTCGTGGCTCATATTGGCCAAAAACTGGGACTTGGCTTTGCTTGCCGCCTGCGCCGCCAGGGTTGCCTCCCTCAGTTGCAGTTCATAATTCTTACGCTCCGTTATGTCCCGCAGGAACACGAGATCCGCCGGCCGGCCACGCAGCTTCGTCCGGCCCACTGTTAGCTCGACCTGTTTTGCTTCGCCGTTCGCAAGCTTGAGTTCCACTTCATACCGGGAGGGGCCCCCGTCTCCACCTCGACCATCCGGTTCGGTGAGGAGTCCGGGCAGCGGCTGCGGGATGAATTCCCCGAATGAGACCCCGATCGATTCCTTCGCGTCCCTGCCCGTGATTTCAGCCACTTTCGGATTCACGTACTCTATTAGCCCGTCCTGGATCACCACCACACCGTCATTGGCCCCTTCGACCAGGTGACGATATTTCTCCTCGCTTTCCTTGAGCGCCGATTCCTTGGCGCGAAGCTCCGAGATGGTTGCAGCCAGTTCCTTGTGCCGCGCAGAGAGCTCGCAATGCGCTCGATCTGCGATATAGCCATAGGTAAAGACAAGGAGCGTCATGGCAAAAAAAGACAATGCGAACCGTGCGAGAAATTCTGCCGAATACACCGTAACGTGGGGGGGAAACCTCGCAAACCCGGCGCGCAAAGCAGCGCCAGGGCCACGGCGACTCCGCTGATGGCGACTCCTTTCAGGATATTTCTTGCAAGTTTCATGATTTTTGGACTCGCACCGTAAAAGATGAACCGCTCTTTTCCCTTGTTATCTTCAACAAATGGAAAATCGGGGCAAACGCACAAGTGCATTAATCAAAAGTAGAATTTTCCGCACACTTTTTTTCTTCGAAACATGGCAAGTCGCGCTGGAGCATGAAACTTCCTCATTATTTCTAATCTTCTCGCGGCGTCTTGCCGAATAAACGGATGGAAACGAAGATTCAAGCTCCGACCCCCATTCTGTGGAAGCAAAATGTCTGAGACTCTCTGCGGCAGCAAGATTTTGATTGTGGACGACTCCAAGGCCAATATCGATGTCCTCGTTTCAGCGCTTGGGAAAAAGTACAAGTTGAGCGTTGCCATGGACGGGGGCGCTGCGCTTGCACAGGCAAAACAAAGCACACCCGACCTCATATTGCTCGATGTCATGCTGCCCGTCATGGACGGCTTCGAGGTATGTGAGCGGTTAAAAGCAGACCCGGCGACCAGTTCGATACCGGTGATCTTTCTTACGGCCCTGGGCGAATCCGATTCGGTAATACAGGGGTTCAATATCGGCGCGGTGGACTATATCTCCAAACCCTTCCGCATCCCCGAACTCAATGCGCGAATACATACCCATCTGTCGCTGCGAAACGCCATGATGGAGCTTGCCGACCAGAACCGCCTCCTCGAAATTCGGGTAAAGGAACGCACCGAGGAGCTTCGCGAGACCAGGCTCGAGGTCATTTACCGCTTGTCGCGCGCAGCCGAATACCGGGATAACGACACAGGCATGCACCTCAAAAGGCTGAGCCACCTTTGCCGAACACTGGCCGCAGCCTGCGGCTGTGACGAGGAAACCCGCGACATAGTTTTCAACGCCAGCCCCATGCATGACATCGGCAAAATCGGGATACCCGATGCCGTTCTGCTCAAGCCCGGTCCACTCAACGAGGAAGAATGGAATATAATGCAAACGCATACGACCATAGGCGCCGAAATTTTATCGGGACACGATTCCCTTCTGATACGGATGGGGGGATGATTGCCTTGACCCACCATGAAAAATGGGATGGCTCGGGCTACCCGCAGGGCCTCTCGGAATATCGCATTCCCTTTGTGGGAAGAGTGGTCGCCATTTGCGATGTCTTTGACGCGCTCACTTCCAAAAGGCCCTACAAGGAGGCATGGAAGCCTGCTCTTGCCTTCGATGAAATATGGTCGGCGAGGGGCGCCGCGTTCGATCCCAAGCTCGTTGATTGTTTTCTCAAATACCGGACCGATATGATCTCCATCATGAAGGACTTCCAGGACGAATCCCCGCAACTTGCCGCCTCGGCCGACTGACTCGCTCCCCGATCTCATTGCAACACCTGAAGCATCTACCGAAAAACCCGGAGGCATCGATTGCCGGAAACAGTTCTCCGGGCGTCTTCCCCTCTTGGTTTTGGCGCGCCCGGCCCCGAAAGGTCGGATCGCAAAAAATACAGTCCTCATCCCATTTCAAAACGGGTCGAATTTCAGTAATCTTCTCACCAGATTAACCCTCCTTTTAGTTTCCTCGTTTCATGGCTCACCTACCTGCCCCGGAAAGCCAGGTCCCCCCGCCCTGGCTTTCTTCTTTTCTTTAGGGTTGACTTGCCTTGCAGGACAATATAAAAAGGGCCGCAATATCCTTGGATATAGCGGGGGCTAGATCTCCAGGGCAGATCGTGAGCTTTTGAAAACGGACTTTTGCCCGGCTTCCATCGAGGCCGGGCTTTCCTTTTTTCGCCCCACGGTGTTCTATCTGAGGGAGACCGATCATGGCGGAACAAATCCGGTGGACCAGAACTCACTGCGCGCGAATGGATCATGGCGGCTGCGCTCTTTTGGTAGGCGTGCGCGATAACGAAATCGTTCAGATCAAGGGCGATCCGGAAGGATACCTCAACAGGGGGTATGTCTGCTACAAGGGCAGAGTGTCCGCAGAACGGCTCTACCACCCCGATCGTCTCAAACACCCCTTGCGGCGCGTGGGCAGGCGGGGTGAAGGAAAATGGGAAACGATCTCCTGGGAAAAAGCCCTCGAGATCACCGCCGAAAACCTGCTCGCCATCAGGGGAAAATATGGCGCGCGGGCGGTCGGCTTTGGCGCCGGGATGCCCAAAGGACTCGAACATTTCGTCCTGATTCGCCTCGCCAATCTTTTCGGCTCCCCCAATGTGGTCGCTTCCCAGGACGTCTGCCATGCCCCAAGAGAGGTCAGTGGCATTCACACCTGCGGCTTCTATCCGGTAGCCGACCTGCACAACCCCACAAAACTCATCCTGTCGTGGGCCAGCAACCTGCTTTCGACCAGCGAAGAGGGGCAGATCGCAGGCCCTCTCCTCGAACAACTCAAAGACGGCGCACAGCTGATCGTAGTCGATCCGCGCAGGACCGAACTGGCCCAAAAGGCCGACCTGTGGCTGCAATTGCGGCCCGGGACCGCCCAGGCGCTCGCGCTTGGCTTTCTGCACGTCATTATCGAAGAAGCCCTTTATGACACGGACTTCGTTCACAACTTCACCTATGGCTTCGAGGACCTCGCCCGCCGGGTCAAGGCCTTTGATCCCCAGACCGTAGCCGCCATAACCAGGGTTTCTCCCGACCTGATCCAAAAAGCAGCAAGACTCTACGCCGCCGCGCATCCCGCCGCCCTCCAGTGGGGCAACGGCATCGAGCATGACATAAACGCCTTCGATGCCGCCCGGTCCCTGGTCTGCCTCATGGCTGTCTGCGGAAACCTGGAAGTCCCGGGAGGCAACATAAACGCGCACGACCCGAAGATAATGGGACTGGGCGAATTCGTCCGGGCCGATCTCATCCCGGACAAACGCAAGGAAATGATCGGCGCCTTCCATGGTACGATCCCGAAACTCATGACCGTCCCCCCGGCATATTTTCGCAAAGCGGTGCTCGAAGCGACCCCCTACCCCGTCAGGGGCTACTACGGCATGTGCACCAACCCGCTGGTTGCGTGGGCGGACAGCAGGGTTACCTATGAAGCCTTTATGAACCTGGATTTCATCGCTGTTGCCGAAATTTTCATGACTCCCACCGCCTCCCTCGCCGATATCGTCTTCCCCGTCGCACACCAGTATGAAATGAACGATATCGGCCACTACGGGATTGGCCACGGCATGATTCTGGCCCGCCCCAAGATCGTCGAGCCCCCTCCGGAGTGCTGGCCGGACATCAAGATCATGAATGAACTGGGAAAACGGATCTCAGACCCGCAGTACTGGCATGATGACTTCGAAACGTTTCTGGAGGATGTGCTGAGGCCTTCCGGGATGACCTATGCCGATTTTGTCGAAAAAGGTTGGCTAAAGGGACCAGACCGTTTCGGACTCCACAGGGAAAAGGGCTTCCGCACGCCCTCCGGAAAGGTCGAGTTGAAACTGAGCACGGCCGAAAAATTCAGGCTCAAGCCGCTCCCCGAATTCAGCGGACTTCCCGAAGAAGACGATCCCGACTATCCCCTGATCCTCATCAGCGCCAAGAGCCGTTATTATCTTCTCTCCTCCTACCGCTGGGTGGAAAAACTGCGCAGCAAACGGCCCCGGCCGATCATCGAAATTCACCCGCAAACCGCCGCGGAATTTGGTATCGCCGAGGGCGACGAGGTAGTCGTCTCCACCAAATACGGCGAGATCACCCAGTCGGCCCGAGTGACCGACATTGTCCACCCGAGGGTGGTGAGCGCCGCACTGGGCTGGTGGTTTCCGGAAAGCGGCCCGGAAAACCAGTTCGAATGGCGTAGATCCAACTTCAATATGCTCACTTCGATAGAAAAACTCGGGAAGGAATTCGGCACGCCAAACATCCAGAACCTGCCCTGCCGAATCCGGAAGGCATGACTTAATAAAACACGGCCAGCCACACCGTCTTTTGCACCGGGTCGGTCCATTCCACCCGGTGTTTTCGATGAGCCGGGATGTCGATCCAATCTCCCGGTTTTAAAACGAGGACTTCAGCATCTCCCTCAAATCTCAACCCGGCGCTTCCCTCAAGCACGAGCACCCATTCCGACTCCTCCTGGTCGTACCAGAACCCCTCCGGCGACCGGCCGGCATCGGAAACGATCCTCTCGATCCTCACCTTTCCCGAATCGACAAGGGTTTCGAAAATTTCCTGCCCCGTGGGTTGAGCCACGGGCGAGT
>JBMFWU010000007.1:11542-32738 GCA_049964955.1 Syntrophobacteraceae bacterium | reverse complement strand
AGTTTGTATTCCATGGGATGCGGGCGCATGCGCACGGCGTCCACTTCGTTTTTGGTCTTGTATTCGATCCACATGTCGATCACGTCCTGGGTGAAAACATCGCCCTTGAGCAGGAACTCGTGGTCTTTTTCCAGGTTCTTCAGGGCCTCGTCGAGAGCGCCGGGAGTTGAGGGGACCTTGGCCAGCTCTTCGGGGCTCAGGCCGTAGATGTCTGCATCGAGGGGCTCGCCCGGGTCGATCCGGTTTTCGATACCGTCAAGGGCAGCCATCAAAAGAGCGCTGAAAGCCAGGTAGCCGTTGCAAGAAGGATCGGGGAACCGCACCTCGAGGCGCTTGGCCTTCGGGGATGCCGAGTACATCGGAATACGGATGCTCGCGCTGCGGTTGCGGCTCGAATAGGCCAGGTTCACCGGCGCTTCGTATCCGGGCACCAGTCGTTTGTACGAATTGGTGGTCGGGTTGGTTATGGCGCACAGGGCCGGGGCGTGCTTCAGGATGCCGCCCGCCGCCCACAGGGCCATCTGGCTCAGTCCGCCGTACTTGTCGCCGGCAAAAAGTGGGCTTCCTTCCTTCCAGATGCTTATATGGGTATGCATGCCGGTGCCGTTGTCGCCAAAAAGCGGCTTGGGCATGAGGGTGACCGTCTTACCGTGCCTTCTGGCAACATTTTTCAGCACATATTTGTACCAGGCAAGATTATCCGCCATCTTTACCAGCGGGGCCGCTTTCATGTCGATTTCAGCCTGCCCGCCTGTGGCCACCTCATGGTGCTGGCACTCGGTCTCGATCCCCACCTGTTCCATGGTAAGAATCATATCCGAGCGGATATCCTGCTGCGAATCCATGGGAGGAACGGGGAAATAGCCTTCCTTATACCGGGGCTTGTATCCCAGATTGGGGCTCTCCACCCTGCCCGTGTTCCACTGACCTTCTACCGAATCCACATAGAAGTAGCTGGAGTTGACAGTGCTGTCATAGCGCACATCGTCAAAGATAAAAAATTCGGCTTCAGGGCCGATCCAGGCCATATCTCCGATACCGGTGAACTTGAGATATTCCTCGGCCTTTTGAGCAATATTCCTGGGGTCCCGGCTGTATCTTTCCATCGTCACGGGATCGACTATATTACAAATCAGCGAAAGGGTCGGATGGGCCATAAACGGATCCATAACCGCCGTGGTCGGGTCCGGTATGATCAACATGTCGCTTGCGTGAATCGGCTGCCAGCCGCGAATGCTCGACCCATCAAAACCATAGCCGCTCTGAAAATCGTTTTCGCCCAATTCATGCATGGGCACCGAAAAATGCTGCCATACGCCGATAAAGTCCATGAATTTGAAATCGACTATTTTTGCGCCGTTTTCCTTCGCAAAAGCCAATACTTCCTTTGGGGTCATATTCTCCTCCTGAGAATTTTCAAAATTGGGATGGTCAAACAGTCGGTTCGATACGCTAAAGCAAATTGCCTGCCAAAGGGCAGTTTTTCCTTTCTCTCCACATCCAGCCTTCCTGTAAGCCTTTATCGATTCTTGAGATGCAGAGCTCAAAAAAACATTTTCGTTACATATGGGCCGCGCTTGCTCCCGAAGACCCTGGGGGAAAAACTTTCACGGCCTCTAATTATCTAATAACTCAGCACAATTGGCACAAGAAAGCGTCCTTCCGCCCGCAGAACAAAATTGTATCGCGAATCGGCTCTCGCTTCACCCCGCCCATGTAATTTATGCGGCCTCAAGGCTCGAAAGCAGCTTTTGTTTTACCGTCTCGTGCTTTTCGGCGCTCATCAGCTTTTCCCCGCTCAGGTCCGTCACGTAAAACACATCGGTTACCTGCGCTCCCGGTGTCGATATCTTTGCCAACTGGATACTTATCTCGAGTTCATAGAGGGCATTGGTTATGGCGTGCAGCACCCCGGGACGATCCCACGTGTAGACTTCGATCAGGGTGTAAAAATCGGAAGCCTCCTCGTCGACTATCACCTTGTCTTCTTTTCGCGATTGGCGCCTGGTCTCCAGTACCGAGGGTCTTCGCCTGGCCTCAAGAATTTCATCGAGATAGGAGGAATTTTCCAGCGCGCGCGCAAGGTCTTTCTCCACCCTGCCCCAAAGTTCGTCGGGATGTAGAGGGTCGGGGATCCGTTCCACCCGGAGTATGTCGCACACGGCCCCCCGTTCCCGCGTGAAGATGTCGGCCGACAAAATATTGAGTCCCCGCGCCCACAGCACCCCTGTGATCAGCGCGAAAAGCCCGGGCCTGTCGCGCGTTACCACCGTTGTCTGCCACATCTCGCCCTCTATCGGTTCAGCCCGGAAGCAAACCGAACGGCCGGCCAACTCCCTTTCCATCCTGTAGTGCTTCAGAATTTCGCCTGGTTGCTGCGATAAGAGGTAACGGAAAGAAAGCGTCTCCATCCATTCGGTTACCTTATCGCTCTCGGCCGGGTCGGCCAGAAGCGAGAGGACTTTTCCCTGCGCCTTCGAACTCAGCGCCTCGAGGTTTTCCGGCTCCAGGTCAGGGCGCAGCAGCAGCCGGTCGACCTTGAAGAAAAGTTCCTTTAAAAGCGAAGCCTTCCACGCGTTCCATGCCGCGGTGCCGGTCGCACGGCTGTCGGCAATAGTCAGCATGTAGAGAAGAAGCAACCGTTTTCTGTCCTTAATGGTTACTGCACATTGGGCTATGGGCTTTTCGTCCATCAGATCGCGTTTCTGGGCGGTTTCGGCTAAAATCAGGTGCTGCTCGATCAGAAAACAGAGCAGGTTTTTCTCTCCGGCATCCAGTCCCATCCTTTCGGCGATTTCCCCCGCCATTGCTGCGCCGCGAATAGAATGCTTGCTCCCGCCCCCTTTTCCGATGTCGTGCAAAAGCCCGGCCAGGTACAGAATACGCCTCTCCGCCGGACTGATCAGTGAAGGGGCGCTTTTGAGAGGTTCCTGCCCGTCGACCTCCCCCGCCTCGATCAGGTGCAGTTCCCGCACCGTACGCAGAAGATGCTCATCGACCGTATACACATGGTAGACATCATCCTGAGCCCTGTAGCGCACCCCGGAAAATTCGGGAAGAAACACCTGCAGAAAACCGGTCTCGAGCATCGTGTTGAGCACTTTAAAACAATGGCGCGGCTCCAAAAGGATATCGAAAAACTGCCCGATCGCCTGAGGGTTTCGCCTCTCCTTTTCTCCAAACCCCGCCAGATTTTCCCGTATCACTTTACCGGCATTATGGTGGAAGTGGGCCCCCGAACGCGCCGCCTGCCAGAAAAACCGCATGAGCAGCAAGGGGTCTTTTCCCACCCACTCCGGTTCCATGAAGTGAAGGTGCTTGTTTTCCAAAAGGAACGGGCCGGGCAAGATTCGACTGCGCAATCCGAGGCCCTGGAACCCTCTGCCCGACTCCCCGATCCGTTCCAGAAAAAAAGAGGTCGTTCTGCGAATGCGCGAAGTGTTCCGGTAATAGAGGCGCATGAAAGCTTCTACGGCTGAACCTCCCGAGCCGCCCATGCAGCCGATCCGGTTTGCAATCACTTCCTGTTCGGGGAAAAGAAGCCGGTCCTGTCTTCTCCCGCTCAACTGATGCAGCTGCAGCCTTACGCGCCACAAAAAATCGTAGGCCTGGTCGAGCCACAGCTCTTCGGGAGTGAGAAGCCATCCACTCTTTAGCAGCGCCGCATGCGTGGTGTCCTGCAAGTACACGATTCCCGCCCACCGGATCGTATGCAGGTCGCGCAGCGCACCTACACCGTCCTTTACGTTGGGCTCCAGCAGATAGGTGCTCTCGCCGTACTGCTTGAGTCGTTCCTGCCTGTAGGCACGCAGGTTATCCAGAAATCTCCGTTTCCCCGTCTTGCCGAATGACTTGAGAAAGCCGGCCTTCCATTCGGTGAAAAACTCGGAGTCTCCGGCTATAAACCCGGCTTCGAGATAATTCGTAAGAATGGAAAAATCGTCTTTCACCAAATCGCGGACCATGGAAACCGATGCTGTGGCGTGTCCCACTTCGAATCCGCCGTCCCACAATCCGTATACCAGATCGCGAACAAACTCCGAGAGGTGGGCGGGAAGACGCTTTTGGTAGAGGAAAAGAAGATCGAGGTCTGAGGCAAAGCTCACTTCCCCTCGGCCTATCCCGCCCACCGCCGCAAGCGCCCACCCCTCCCGAGGCACGTTTTCCTCCACCGCGTGCCGGAGCCCCTCCCGCAAATTGGACCCATAAGTCCGCGCAGAAAGCAGTCCCGGCACATCCATGCGGCATTCATGGAGAAAATGCTCGCGCAGGTTCTTCAGCTTCCGAATGACATTTGGGTGTATGGCCATATTGATCTTTAAAGAGCGCTCTCCCCCGTCTCCCCGGTTCGGATGCGGATACACTCCTCCACCGCCGTTACGAAAATCTTTCCGTCCCCGATTTTACCCGTATTGGCCGCGTCGCGGATCGCTGCGGTGACCTCGGCCACCTGGGAATCGGGAATAACGATTTCTATCTTTATTTTCGGAAGAAAATCAACTACATACTCTGCCCCGCGGTAGATTTCCGTGTGCCCCTTCTGGCGCCCGAAGCCTTTGACCTCCGATACCGTCATGCCCTTGATTCCCAGGCTGCTCAACTTTTCCTTCACATCGTCCAGCTTGAATGGCTTGATGACCGCTTCTATTCTTTTCATCCCTTCTCTCCTTTTCATTAAAGAAAAATACTTCAGCGTTCCACATAGCCATGGGCGATCGGATTGCGTCTGCCAATACCGAAGGCCTTTGTCGTCACTCTTAATATAGGGGGCGCCTGCCAACGTTTGTATTCATTGAGCTCGACCCGCCTGGCCACCCACCGCACGGTTTCGGGGTCGAACCCCCTTTCTACGATCTCCCGAATGGGAAGGCGCTGCTCGACGTAGGCGCTCAAGATCGCGTCCAGGGTTTCATAGGGAGGAAGAGTGTCCTGATCGGTCTGGTTTTCCCGAAGCTCGGCGGAAGGGGCCCGCGTGAGGATGCGCTCCGGGACCCACCCGTGTTCTTCGTTCAGCCTGCGGGCAAGCCCGTAGACCATTGTTTTGGGCACATCGCCGAGCACGGCGAGCCCCCCGTTCATATCGCCATACAGGGTGCAATATCCAACGGAGATCTCCGATTTGTTTCCCGTGCTCAAAAGCAGTCGATTGAACTTGTTGGAAATGGACATGAGGATCATGCCCCGCAGACGCGCCTGCAGGTTTTCCTCGGTGAAATCATGGGGCAGGTCCCCGAAAATCGGGCTCATGGACTTGAGCGCTGTAGAAAAAAGCTCCGCAATGGAAATCACTTCGAAGGCGATGCCCAGCCGTTTGGCCAACTCTTGCGCGTCGGTAAGGCTTTCGGGCGCGTTATAGGGGCCGGGCATGGCAACCCCGAGCACATTTTGAGCCCCCAGCGCGAGTACGGCAAGGCATGCCACCACCGCCGAATCGATCCCGCCGCTGAGTCCGATCACCGCCCGCTCGAAGGAGCACTTTCGTGCATAGTCGCGAAGTCCCAGGGTAAGAGCACCAATCGCCTCGGAGACGGGATCGCAGGGGGTAGCCTGTAACGGTCTCCGTTCCCCCTCCGTATCAAAGAGTATCAGCTCTTCGGTGAAATCCGGGCCGGTAGCCAGGAGTTGCCCCGACGCGCCCCAGATCATGCTGTGGCCCTGAAAAATCAACTCGTCATTGCCCCCGACCTGGTTCACATAAATCAGCGGAGCGCCGACGCAGCTTGCCTGTTTTTTTAGCAACTCCCCCACCATGGCGGTCTTTCGCAAATGATAGGGGGACGCGGAGATGTTTACCAAAAGATCGATGGAAATTCTCCCCAACTCACACACGGGGTCGACATCGTAGAGAGGACCGGGCAGATAGCCCGGAACGTTCCATGCGTCTTCGCAAATCGTAATCCCGATGCGCCTGCCCCTGAAATCGACCCAGTCGACCGATTTGCCGGGTTCGAAATATCTCTCCTCATCGAACACGTCGTAGGAGGGCAACAGCATTTTATGCGCAATCGACCTCAGTTCGCCGTCTTCATAGAAGACCGCCGAATTGTAGTAAGGCTTTCCGTGGCCCTCATTGATCGCTACGGCCCCGAAAATGACGCCGATCCCCTTGCCCGCCTTCCCGATGCGCTCCCAGCAGCGAATGCTGTCCGCTACAAACCCGCGTTTGTCCAACAGATCGCGCGGCGGGTAGCCCATAATGGACAATTCGGGGAAAACCACCAGTTCGGCGCCGGCCGTCCTCGCTCTTTCCACATAGTCGCAAATCTTACGCGTGTTGCCTTCCAGATCCCCCACAAAGGAATCGATTTGTGCCATCGCAATGCGCATTACCAGTTACCTCGATGAAAGATTACCGCCCCCCTCATGGGTCCCGTTTGCCCCGGAGCGCTATATGCTAAACTATCTCCCCGATCTCACAAAGCAATTAATTCACCTATTTTTGTCATTTAAACATTTTGCCGCCCCTTTCGCCATCTTTATCCCCCTCGGCCTCTCCTCATTATAGTAATCCCCTTTTCCGGCCCTCTATGCTATAAGGAAAAACATCGGCGTCTCGCCCCTCCAGGAGAGTTGCTCCTGACGGGGCAGTGCTTTAAACTGGAAATGGCAGGTATTTGCGGGCAAAACAATCCCGACCGAACCGGCTTGGCAATCCCGACCGGCGGTCCCACCGCCCCGCCTGGAAGAGCGCAAAATGAAACTTCAGCAGACCGAAGGAAAAGATCTCGATATACTGCGCGAAATCCTGCGCGACGGGATACGTATCTATATCGGATCCGGTTGCGGGGAGCCTCAGCGCCTGGTACAGTCTTTATGCACGCTTTTGCCCGAGCATCGCGATATCGAGATAGTTCAGGCCATTTCCATGGGGTCGCTTCCCAAAAACTGGAAGCCCCTGGAAGGACATGCACGCCTTAAAACCTTCTTTGTCGGCCGCAATTCCAGGGATGCGGTAAATGAGGGTCTTGCCGACTATATCCCGATTTATTCTTCTTCCATACCGCGGCTGTTCAAAGAAGATCCTCTGTGGAAAATCGATATTGCGCTCGTGCAGGTTTCCCCGCCCGATGAACACGGTTTTTGCTCGATGGGGATATCTGTAGGCACGGACAAAAGTGCCGTCGAATCCGCAAGCCTTGTGTTCGCCCAGATAAATCGAGAAATGCCCCGGACTCTGGGGGACAGTTTTCTCCACACCTCCCGGATACACTACAGCTTCGAATATGACGAACCGCTGCTCGAGGTGGTTTTTCGGGAGCGAAACGCCCTCGCCGAGCGCATCGCCCGCTACATCTCCCCGCTTATCGAAGACGGCTCGACGCTCCAGACGGGCATCGGAAGAATGCCCAACTGGGTCTTGATCTACCTCGAAGGCAAAAAGGACCTCGGAATCCATACGGAGGTCCTTACCGACGCCCACCTGCATCTCATCAAATCCGGAGCGGTCACCGGGCTTCGGAAAACGACCAATCAGGGCAAAATCGTCGCCACCCACTGCATGGGCAGCCGAGAGCTCTACGATTTCGTCAACAACAATCCCGAGGTGGAAATCTACCCGACCGAATACGTCCATGACCGCAAGCTCATCCGGCAGCACTATCGCATGGTTGCCATAAACTCTGCCCTGGAAATAGATCTGAGCGGCCAGATCTGCGCTGATTCCATGGGCCATAAGGTCTATAGCGGAATCGGCGGTTATGTCAATTTCATGCAGGCCGCGTCTGCCTCAAAGGACGGCAAAACCATCATCGTGATGCCCGCAACAACTCCCGACGGGTTGAAATCGCGCATCGTGAGCCATCTTTCCAATGGGGCCGGAGTGATCAGCCCGCGCAGTTCGGTGAGTTATGTGGCCACCGAATTCGGTGTGGCCTACCTGCACGGCAAAACCATCCGCGAACGCGCCATGGCCCTCATCAACATCGCCCATCCACGCTTTCGGGAACAGTTGATGACCGAGGCCAAAAGCATTCACTATGTCTATGAAGATCAGATAACGCCGCCTATCTACGAGCCGCTCTACCCGGGCCAGTGGGAGACCTGGCAGGTTTTTCCGCCCAACGTCAATCTTTTTATCCGCCCCGTAAAACCCACCGACGAGCGCATGCTGCAGGAATTTTTCTACTCTCTTCCTTTCGAAGACATCTATTTTCGGTTCCTTTCGGCCATGAAGGCCTTCCCGCACCGCAACATCCAGTCGATGGTCAATATCGATTACGAGCACATGATGTCGGTCATTGCGGTGACCGGGGGGATCGGGGCCGAGAAGATCGCCGGGATCGCGCGCTATATTCTCGATCTCAAGACAAACATGGCGGAGATCGATGTCGCGGTCGCCTCCGAATGGCAGCACAAGGGCATAGGCACCTTCCTGGTCCACTATGTGGCCGAAATAGCCAAATCCAAGGGCGTGAGCGGACTGGTGGCCTACGTGCTGGCAGCCAACCGGGCAATGCTCGCCGTCTTCCATTGTCTTGGCTACGCAGTTCATTCCAAACTCGAAGAAGGCATCTACGAGGTATCTCTCCGGTTCGATCAGCCGGCCCTGGCATGCCGGACGGAAGAATACAAATGAGCCGAACGCCCCTCCCGCCCATAGACCCGGGCACGCTCGCCTTCGATATCGACGGGGTTGTCGCCGACACCATGTCGGTCTTTGTAAAGATTGCCCATCAAAGATACGGGCTCACGAAGCTCTCCAAGCAGGACATGCTCTGCTACAACCTCTACGATTGTCTCGGCCTGCAAAAAGAGATCATCGACGACCTGGTGCGACTGACCCTGGACGAAGAACACACCCGGGAAATCGAGCCCATTCCCGGCGCCCCCGAGGTGCTGACCGAGCTCGCCTCCTCGGTACCCCTGCGCTTCGTTACGGCCCGCACCACTGCGGCCCCGATCGCCGAGTGGCTCTTTTCCATCCTGCCGAACGTCCCGCAAAGCAAAATCACCGTGATTGCCTCCGGTTCCCCGGATTCCAAACTCGGCATACTCAATGAACTCGGCATTCGCTACTTTGTCGAAGATCGATTGGAAACCTGCCGTTATCTGAAAGAGGCAGGAATCGAGCCCCTTCTTTTCGAACAACCCTGGAACCGCGACGAACCCGCGCCCGGCTGCATCCGCATAAGCAACTGGATGCAACTGAAAGCATGCCTGTCCAACGGGACAGGCTTGACAGGATGAAGAGCAAACCCTCGCCAAAAAACTAATCCCTTTCGAGAAATCCCAATCCTGTTAATCCTGTAATCCTGTCCAAGGTTTTTGTCCTTTCCGGCAGCAAAGGCGAAAGACTCGGACAGGATTACAGGATTTTCAGGATGAAAACCAAACCGTTCCCGAAATCCCTCTCTTTCAAGAAATCCTAATCCTGTTAATCCTGTAATCCTGTCCAAGGTTTTTGTCCCTCCGAGCGGCAAAGGCGAAAAACTCGGACAGGATTACAGGATTTACAGGATGAAAACCAATTCCATCCCGAAATCCCTCTCTTTCAAGAAATCCTAATCCTGTTAATCCTGTAATCCTGTCCAAGGTTTTTGTCCCTCCGAGCGGCAAAGGCGAAAAACTCGGACAGGATTACAGGATTTACAGGATGAAAACCAATTCCATCCCGAAATCCCTCCCTTCGAAAAATCCCCATCCTGAAAATCCTGTATTGCCCTGAAAGGCCAACCTGGGGTAAAGTGATTGATGCGTAATGCGCGTAATGGGGGTCATCTTCGCGAGTTCGTTCAGCATCTGCACCCTGTACAATACACACTTTTCGATGCCTCTTCGGCATAGCGAGTTCATCGGGCAGGAAATATGTCAGCACCCGTAATGTCGCCTGTACTCATTAAGGCAGACCGCACCGGCTTTATGCTCATCCCGGAAAGCGACGCCTCGTTTGGGGCCATCGTCGCGTTTCTGGAAGAGCGCATGGAGCAGTCGCGCGACTTTTTCGCCAATACGGAAATGGTTCTGGATCTTCGGAAAAGACCGATGCGCTCTGACGAGGTCTCGGAGCTGTGTACGAAACTTTTCGAAAAGTCCCGGGTACGCGTCGTGGAGGTGCGCCTTAGCGAAGAGCTTTCGCTTTCCATGGCGGGGGAACCTAAAAAACCGCGTGCCCCTGCCGAAGCTACACGCAAAGATAGTGACGAGGTGCCGGTCATCGTTAAAAATACGTGCCGTTCGGGCGTACGAATCGTCTCGACATCCGACTGTGTCGTGCTGGGCGATGTCAATCCGGGGGCTGAAATCATCGCCGAAGGCGATGTGATTATTTTCGGTACCCTGCGGGGCGTAGCGCATGCGGGCGCCGCAGGAGACCAGGGCGCCAGGATTTATGCGCTCAGCTTCGAACCCAACCAGATCCGGATCGCCGACCTGGTGGCGGTCCCACCGCGCGGCTCAAAACCTGCTCCCGGCAGGTTCGAGGTCGCCCTGATCGCAAACGGTGTTATCCAGGTCGTAACGATCTGAGACTCTTTCGATTCATTTGGCGAGGGGAATGAAAATCCTACAACCGCTTTCTAAATTACAGGTGATGACATATGGCGGGTAAAACTATCGTGGTCACTTCCGGCAAGGGAGGGGTGGGCAAGACTACCACCGTGGCCAATCTCGGGACAACGCTGGCCAAAAAGAAGTACAGCGTTGTATTGATAGACACGGACATAGGCCTGCGAAATCTTGACGTGGTGATGGGGCTGGAAAATCGAATCGTCTACAACCTGGTAGACATCATCGAAGGCAAATGCCGCAAGGAACAGGCAATGATCCGCGACAGGAAGCTTTCCAACCTGTGCATGATTCCTGCCGCCCAGACCAGGGAAAAAAATTCCATCACTGAAGAACAGATGAAAGAACTCTGCGCGGACTTGGCGGCCGAGTTCGACTACGTGATCATCGACTGTCCGGCGGGCATCGAGCAGGGATTTAAAAACGCGATCGCCGGCGCCGATACGGCCCTTGTGGTCACGACCCCCGAGGTCTCCGCCATCCGCGACGCCGACCGGGTGATCGGCCTGCTGGAAGCCGCTTTGGTAAAACAGATCAGCCTCATCATCAACCGGCTCAACCTCAGAATGGTGCGCAAAGGCGACATGATGTCCACAGACGACATCATAGCCCTGCTTTCGGTTCCTCTTCTGGGCGTGGTGCCGGAAAGCGAAGACGTTGTGGTCTCAACCAATCGGGGTGTCCCGCTGGTGCACGACAAGAGCAGCAAGGCCGGCGCCGCGTTCAGAGGCATGGCCTCGCGTCTGAACGGGGAGAGCACTTCACTCGACGATGATTCGCGCGGATTTCTCGGACGCATGAAGCGGCTGATCTGGAATTGAAAGGAGACGGGCCGATGCTCGGAATTTTGCGGCGCATTTGGGGGGACGGGGCCAGCAGTCAGATGGCCAAAAAGAGGATGCAGTTCGTCCTCATGCATGACAGGATCGACATCACCCCCGACGTGATGGAAGCGGTACGAAATGACATCATCCAGGTGCTTTCCCGGTACATGGAAATAGACGGCTGTTCTGTAAAAGTCGACATGGAGCAGGGCAAAGACTTTATGGCGCTTATCTCAAACGTTCAGGTGAAGCGCGTCTACAGGCATTCGAGTTAGCGGGGAACAGACCAAAATCTACATTTTTCGGGAAGCGAGGAGCGGGAAGCGGGAAGCGGGAAGCAGTTCCCGGCAAAAACGCGCAAATCAATGAAAAGGTTCACGGCGCGCGGCGTTTCTTCCTGCTTCCTGCTCCTTGCTTCCCGCTTCTTTATTCCTCCTCCAGGGCTTCTTTCAGCTTCTGGAAACCCGTCTCCAACTCCGGGAAAAGCTCTACCGAAACCGTAAGCCCCTTTTTGGACGGGTGGAATTCGCCGTCATCCCCCTTGTAGTAGATTCGCAGATCCACATACTGCTTCCCCTTGTAAAAGGTTATCGAAGACCTCACCTCCTCCAGGGGATTTTTGGGGAAAGAATGCACAATTTGCGGTTCTTTTGCCATTTTCACAAATCCTTGCAAGTAAATATGTTCAGCTCCGTCCGCCTGCACTTTTTCCGCTGCATAATGTAAACACGGGTGCGGAAACCAGAAAGCGGGAACCGGGAATAAAAAAGGAAGCGGAAGCAAAAGGCGAGAAAAAAAGGATCGTTCCCATTCCCCTCGATTGCTTCCTGCTTCCCGCTTTGCTTCCCGTTTCCGTTATCAGACAGCGGCTTCGGACGCCAGCCCCGCGCCCTCTGGAGCTTTTGCCTGTTCGTACTCGGCGATGTATCTCCCCTTTACCTTCATCAGCATCAGGACCACGGGCCTGTAGGCAAGATGAGCCCACTTGGCGAACGGGACCTCCAAAACGAGCATGGGGATCGCCACCATCATGTGAATGATATAGATGGCATAGGTGAAAAAGACCCAGTCGAAGATGTGACCGAGATTAATGAAGATGCCGGTAATCGCGGTCGCCTGCAAAAGGATGAGGAACATCCAGTCGGTGCTGTGCGAATTCTTAAACTGAGGCTGGCTTTTGATCAGCCCCTTCCTCGCCAGGATCACGTAAGTCGTTCCATACATGATGGCGAAGAAGGAATAATAGCCGAGCAGCCGGAGCGGATTAAAGATCGAAATCTCGTTCACCCCTCCCATCGATGCCCATCCACGCTGGAACTTGAGGGCATTGATCCCCATGAAGGGCAGGCCGTTTAAGAAAACAACGACCAGCAGAAACACCGTGGCATACCCGGTCATGATCGCCAGGTGAGCGATCCACCGCGCCCGATTGCCCTTGGTCTTGCACCCGTCGAACTGTTTCTGTGTGGCGAATTGGGTGAGCAGGTACTTGCTCTCTTCCCAGTACATCTTGAGCGGCACTTTTTTGAAGTAGTCGCCCATCACCACTTTCACGCAGCGAAAGAGGTTGGTCAGGAGGAAAAAGCTGAGTATGCCCGCCATGACCAAGTCTGCGATTTCCATCCCGGCCGTCGACCAGACCGAACTCACATCGGCGTGCTGCCAGTTGATTCCTCCCCAGTTCGAGATCCCCCAGATGATCATTCCAAGACCCACCAGGATCCCGATGGTCGCGACCGCAGCCCTCTCGAAGGGTTCGGAGGTATAAAACTTCTTGGCAAACCCCGTCCAGTCGTAGAGCGAAGTCAGATATCTGCGCAGGACCATCATGGTCTCTCCGGGGTCCGCTTCGCGCGGGCACCGGGTCGAACAGTCGCCGCAGTAATAGCACAACCAGGGCTCGGGGGATTTTAAAATCTTATCCTTTTGCCCCGTTTGAACGTATCGGACCATTTTTCGCGGAAACGGGTTGTCAGGGGTCGAAAGGTCGCAAATTGCGGTGCAGTTGCCGCAGTTATAGCACTTGTTGGCGTCCTTTAGCCCGAACTCCTCCAGTTCCCTTATCAGATTTGGATCAATCCTGTTGCTCATCCGTTACCCTCCTGAGCTGATAAACACCGGTATGATCGAAGCATTAGAATCCCTTGTACGGGTTAGCGCCGATCTCGGCGAGCTTGTCGGCGAATTCGTCGAGCATCCCGGGCACCTTCTCGTAATCGGTAATAGAGATGTCCTCGAACCGCACGCGATCGGATTCCAGCGCGAGCCGGTCCAAAGTCTCCTTTACTTTGCTCAGTCGAATGTTTGCCAGCTCACTGCCCTTGATGAAGTGGCACTGATAGTTGTCCCCGTGGCGGCAGCCAAGGAGCATGATCCCGTCGATGCCCTTGGAAAGCGAGTCGGCTATCCACACCAGGTTCAGCGACCCGAGGCAACGAAGAGGAATTATACGCACCCACGAATTGTAGTTCATCCTGCGCAGCCCGGCCATATCCAGGGTGGGATAGGCGTCGTTTTCGCAGCAAAAAATCAGTATCCGGGGCTTTTCGTCGTATTCTTCCGGCACGTTGATCGATTTGATCATATCGCCGATCATGCCGACCGAATAGTTTTTAAAGGAAATGATGCGCTCCGGACAGGCACCCATGCACACGCCGCAACGGCGGCAACGGGTAGGCTGCGGAAGCGGGTTGCCCTTCTCGTCTTCGTTGATGGCGCCAAAGGGGCATTCTTCCGTACACCGCTTACACTGCGTGCAGCGCTGCATGAAAAACTCGGGGTAGGTCTGATCCCCCGCCCTGGGGTGAACGGCCATGCCCTTGGAGGTGAGTTCCACGCACTGGATGGCCTTCATCGCAGCACCGGTTGCGTCTTCGATGGCGTTCGATACGCCCATGGGACGGCGAACCGGGCCTGCCGGGTAGATGCCCGTTCTGCGGCTCTCGTAGGGAAAGCAGATGAAATGGGAATCCGGAAAGCCGTTTTTGAGTTCCGGAAGCTCCGGACCCTGGCGATATTCGAGGTTCAAAATATCGGAGACAAAAATCGAATCGACGGAGGCGACCATATCGTCCTTTTTCTGCTCCTCGGTCTGTTTTGGCTTGTAATCCTCTCCGAAGGCCGTGGCCGGCACCATACCGGTGGCCAGTACCACCATATCCACGTCGTCGAGCAAAAGCTTTTCGCCAAGAAGCTCGTCGAGGGCTTCCACGGCGAGCTTGCTTCCGCGGTTCAGCACCTCGGGCGCCTGGGAGCGCACGAAGATAACCCCCTCGCTCTGGGCCTTCCGGAAAAGATCCTCTCCCTGACCCGGGGTCCTCATCTCCTGGTAGAACACGAACACATTCGACTTGGGGTCCTGCCGCTTGACCTGGATCGCCTGCTTTAGCGCCGTAAAGCAGCAGATCGAGGAACAGTAGGGCAGATGATCGGGGTCGCGCTGCCCGGCGCACTGCAGGAAGGCCACCGTCTTCAACGCCCCGCCGTCGGAGGGCCTGGTTATCGTCCCCGACTTCGCCCGTTCTTCGAACTGAACGTTTGTGACTACGTTTTCCGAAGAGCCGTAGCCGAATCTTTCATCGAGCTTTTGCGGATCGTATGGCTTCCAGCCGGCCGCCAGGACCACCGCGCCGATCTTGTGCTCGTTCGTCGAGCCGTTTTGCTTGATCTTGGCGTTGAAAAGGCAGGGGCCGCCGGAAAGACTTTCCATCTTTGCGCCGGTATAGACCGTGATCTTTTCGTTGCCTTTGACCGAAGCCGCGAGCTTATCGATTTCGTTTGCCTGCACATCCTTAAAGGGAAAGACGACGTTTTTGGACACGTTTTTCTGAAAACCGCCCAGTTCGGCTTCCTGTTCCACCAAAACGGCATTGTACCCGGCTTTGGCTGCTTCGAGGGCCGCCGTCATGCCGGTTACTCCGCCTCCGACCACCAGGATGTCGGTGGCCATTTCCTGCTCGGGCTGGTAGGGCTCGGGCGGAAGCATCGCCGCCATCCTCGCCCCGCTCATGCGCAGGTAGTCTTCGGCCATCATCTGGGTGTCTTCGTCCTTGGCCGGATGGGTCCAGGCAATCTGCTCGCGCACATTCACGCGATCGAGGATCGTCCCGTCGAAGTTGAAGACGTCATACATGACGCGCTGCGAACAGGCTGCTATAATCAGGGTGTTCACCCCGTCGTTTGCGATGTCGTCTTTTATGACCTGCACGCCTTCGGGGCCGCACAAACACGCGTGGTTTTTACACACCGCGGCGCCGCATTCGGATGTGGCCACGCTGCTGAGTTGCTCCACATCGAGGGCCTCCCCGATCCCGCAGCCCGTACAAATATATACACCGATCTTTTTGTCCATCGACTTTTACCTCCTGACAACCGATTGGATGGCTTTTAGAGCTGCAGCCGTGCCGTCCTGCACCGCCTCGGAAACATTTACAGGGCTTCTGGAACAGCCCGCTGCGAAAAATCCCGGGGTCACTTCCTGGGAAGCGATGAACCCGTAGTCGTCGCGCTGCGCAAAGGCGGGCTGCTGAGAAATGGAAGTGTTGGGCTGCATGCCCGTTGCCAGCACCGCCATGTCGACGTTGATCATGTTGAGGCTGCCGGCGGTAGTGTCTTCGACCCTGAGAACCAGGTTT
This sequence comes from Syntrophobacteraceae bacterium, assembly GCA_049964955.1. Taxonomy (GTDB): domain Bacteria; phylum Desulfobacterota; class Syntrophobacteria; order Syntrophobacterales; family Syntrophobacteraceae; genus SbD1. The sequence continues at coordinate 16,777 of JBMFWU010000007.1, read as the reverse complement.
CCGGTCGGGCCGTCTTGCTCGATTTTTGCCACCTTGCCCTTGAAGAAGGTCACGTTTTCGTCCTTCTTCAACTCGGCGTAGAAGGATTCCAGCCTGTCCATGGCGCGTATATCGATGTAAAAAATGTAGACCTTGGCGTCCGGGTACTGCGCGCGCACATAGGTTGCCTGCTTCATGGAAGCCATGCAGCAAATCGAGGAACAAAACGGCAGGTGGTTTTCATCCCGCGAGCCGGCGCACTGAATGAAGGCGATCGTCTTGGGGGCCTCGCCGTCGGAAGGACGCACAATCTTTCCGCCCGTCGGGCCGTTTCCTGCAGAAAGTCTTTCCATCATCACGTTTGTGATGACGTTGGGATAGGCGCCAAAACCCAGCGTATCGAGTCTTTTGGCGTCGTAAGGCAGCCATCCCGTAGCCCAGACAACTGCGCCCACCTTGAGTTCTACACTCTTTGGCTGCATGTCCAGCTCGATCGCGCCGTACGGGCACGCATCCTTTACCGCCTGGCCTTCAGCACTCTTGGCAAGCGAGGGATCGAGCACGTAGCGCAGTGGAAAAGCCATATCGTGGGGCAGATAGGCTGCCTTGATCTTATTCATCCCGTAGTTGAACGGATTGTCGATCTCCTGCGAGCACGCCTCAGAGCATTTGCCGCACACCGTGCATTTTTCGTTCACATAGCGCGGCTCGATCTTTATGCGCACGTCCCAGGCGCCCTTGTTGCCTGAAACCGACTCGACCTGGGCCATCGTCAGGACGTGAAGCTTGCTGTTGCTCTTTATCCTGCGGAAATTGATCTCAAGGCCGCAATACGGCGGACACAGTTTCGGGAAATACTGATGAAACTGGGCCACCCGCCCCCCCAGGTACGGGTTTTTCTCCACAAGGTAGACCTCCCGGCCCGCTTCTGCTGCTTCGATGGCGGCCGTCAAACCCGTCATGCCGCCCCCGACCACCAGAATACTCTGTGTTTCTACGTCAACCATGCTTATCCTCCTGAGCTGGTTTGGGAATCATACAAAAACATTTCACGCGCTTTCGGGCGCAACCTCGCCCGAAACGTCCCCGCTCTTCCGGCCGGGGGCGCAACCACGCGAACTTTCTCACGAAAGCCTTAACTACCCTGGGATGTTCCAAACCCGATAATGCCCGGGATCGGACAAGGCCATCAGGTGCCTGACGGCGCGCTGGCCGTGTGGTGTTTCCTGGCCGGGCCGTCCTATAGCGTCATTCAGTGGTGAACAAAATTCTTAAGGGGCTTTAATGATACATTTTTCACATCAAGCCGACTGGCTATATCTCGTAATCGCTCTCATGTCAATATTTTCATTCATTTAAATCCTCCGGATCCCCGGCTCCGATCAGCGCCTGCGCCTCCCCCGGCGCAAGTCCGTGCACGTTGCCGAGTTTTTTCTCTATCGCCCGCGACCGCTTCGCGGCAGCATCCATCGAGTTGGCTGCCTGGTCGAGCTTTCTTCGCACCGCTTCGAGAACGGTCCCAAATTTCCCGAATTCGGTTTTGACCGCCCCGAGCAGCCGTTCGATTTGCCTTGCGCCCTTCTGCACCGCCAGGGTTCGAAAACCGAGCTGCAGACTGTTAAGAAGCGCCGCCAGTGTGGTCGGCCCCGCCACGATGACCCGATATTCCCGCTGAAGACTTTCCACGAGCCAGGACGTTCCGTTTTTCATCCGGATCACCTCGGCATAAAGCCCCTCGGATGGCAGAAACATGATACCGAAATCGGTGGTAGCGGGGGGATTCAGATACTTTTCGCAAATCGTGCGGGCGCTCATCTTTATCGTGTCGCACAACTGCCTTGCCGCCTGCTCTGCCCCCGCCCGGTCGCACTTCTCCTGTGCTTCGACCAGCCTCTCGTAGGCAGCCGTTGGAAACTTTGCATCGATCGGAAGCCAGACTCCACCCTGTCCATCCTCTTCTTCCCGCCCCGGAAGCTTTATGGCGAACTCCACCGCCTCAGTCGTGTGCTCATTGGTCCTCACATTTTTCTCGTATTGCTCCGGCGCCAGGAGTTGTTCGAGAAGCGCTCCGAGCTGGATTTCCCCCCAGGTGCCCCGCGTTTTCACATTGCTCAGCACCCGCTTCAAATCCCCCACCCCCGTAGCCAGCGCCTGCATCTCCCCAAGGCCCTTGTGGACCTGTTCGAGCCTCTCCGACACCTGCTTGAACGACTCGCCCAGCCGCTTTTCCAGCGTCCCCTGGAGCTTTTCCTCCACCGTCGCCCGCATCTTTTCGAGTTGCCGTCCGTTTTCCGCCTGCATCTCCTGAAGCTTTGCCTCGATCGACTGCCGAAGCCCCGAAATCCGCGTCTCGTTCGATTCGGTGAGCCTGCGCAGAAAACCCGCAAATGTTTCCAGCTGGTCCTTTTGAAGCCGGGCGATATTGGTCATGCTCGCCTGGAGTGAATCTCCGAAACCCCGCAGAGCGTTTCCGGTCTCCTCCCGCCCCTGCCGCGAAAGCAGCGCGGCTTCCTGCCTGCTTCTCGCCATCTCCTCGCGCAAGGCGCGCTCGCTACGCTCCGCGCTCTTTTCCAAAGAATCAAGGCGCGAGGTGAGAGGCGAAGAATTTACGCGAAGCAATTTTAGAAGGAGAATAAAATCGAGGCACAAAAAACCGGCAATGACCGCCAGCAACACTATCTGCAAAAAACCGCCCGTAAGTTGCATCCCCACCTCGTCTTTCTTACCCGGAAGCTCATACCTGGAAATTTTTCACGCGAAGCCGCGAAGACGCGAAGCTGTTGTCAACCCTATCTCGATCCACATCCGGCGTAGGTTGGTGTGAGCGGAGCGAACCCCAACATTTCCACGCATTACCCCAGGGCATAGAAGGGTGGGCACAGGCTTGCCACTCCTCTTCGCGGCTTCGCGTGAGAAAGCCCCCCCTTACCCACCTGGCCCCCTCCGAATCTTCCCTTGACTCTTGTCGCCTTTTGGCTATTTTTTATGTTGTACCTATCTAACGAAAGGGAAAACATGGACCCCGAAGGTATAGCACAAAACCCCACCTCCGCAGAACCCGATATCAAGGCCCTACTCGCCGGTGTCAAAACGATAGCAGTTGTAGGCATTTCGCCCAAAGAGGAAAGCGCCAGTCACAAGGTGGCAAAATACCTGATCGAGCACGGCTATCACGTGATCGGTGTAAACCCCTCGCGAAGTGAGATCCTGGGCGTAAAATGCTACCCCGATCTCAAATCGATCCCGGAACATGTGGACCTGGTCGATATCTTCCGGCGCGTGGACGCTATTCCTCCCATAGTTGACGAAGCCATTGAAATCGGGGCCGGAGCCGTGTGGATGCAACTCGACCTGGAACATGAGGAGTCTGCGCAAAAGGCCAGAAAGGCGGGCCTGGGCGTTGTCATGAACAAGTGCACGAAAATAGAACACTCCCGTTATTTCGGTCGCCCGACCCTTTGATCCGCACCCCCTGCCGCGAGCCCGCGTCCTTTCTATCGAGACGAGAATGATTATCATATAGCCATGATGATCCGGTTGGCTGCCAAGAATGGTCGAGGCGGTCCGTCGGTATCTTAAAATCTTCAATCGGGGGAATTACAATGGCTAATGAGCATCGAAGAAGTGATCACACTGTCACGGCCTCCCCATTAGCCGGCGGTTTTATGGGCCAAAACCCCGTAGACCAACGGACTGCGGAAAATTTCGGACAACGTGCGCAGACCTTCGGGAACGGCTTCCCGGATAAATATGGGGAAAAGAAATTTTCAAAGGACGAAGAGCAGGTGAGAGAACGCGCCAGGAAGGCCAACAGGATCTACAAGCAGGTGTGTGAGGACCTTCAGTTGAACGCCTGTTTTTTCAGCAATTTCGGTGAATGGAAAGAATACGTCGAGGGCAGGATGAGCGATGACGAATTTCAGGACCGAACCACAACGCTGGCGCAGACGATGACAGCAGAACTGAACTGAGCGGCGAGTCGCCGCTGCCGGGTTGCCCGCCTGCTTCGCGGGCGGGCAGTACCGAACAGTCAGGCTTTTCTTGACCTGCACGCCCGTGCCGGTTATGCTCGGCTTTAATGAATCCGAAAAAATCATTTGCAGCTGTGGAATATGAGAAGTGCGACCCCAACGGGTGCGACCCGGAAAGAGGGCGTTGCGCGTCGGCATCGGCCTGCCCTCGTAAAGTGATGAAACAGATCGACGGCCCTTTCGAGCAGCCGATCGTGTTTCAGGACATGTGCATGGGGTGTTGGGACTGTATTGAAGCCTGCCCTCTGCACGCGGTCAAGTCGGTCCTTCTCACCTAGAGGCCTGAGTTCCCGCCCCCGCCTTGCGCAGCAGCAAATTCCAGTCTTCTTCCACCATCGATTGAATCTGGTCCAAATCGTTTTCGGTAAGGTGTTTGAACCGCCCCTGGAGCCGGAAATACTCCTTTACGAGGTACCCTTTCGGCATGAAATTGATCGTGTACCGTACGCCCTCTTCTACTTCGTAGAGCGGGAAGATATTGGTCTGAACGGCCATACGCGCGATTTTAATCGAAATTTCCGAGGGGATGCGCCACCCCGTGGGACAGCTCGCAAAGATATGGAGGAAACGGGACCCCTTGATTGCTTTGGCCTTGGCGACCTTTCGGAAAAGGTCCTCCGGATAGGCGATGCTCGCTGTCGCTGCATAGGGGATGCGGTGTGCGACCAGGGCTTCGACGATGTTTTTTTTGCGCATCTTCTTCCACTCGCGCCCGGGCGTCGTGGTAGTCCAGGCGCCGTAGGGGGTCGAGGAACTGCGCTGTATCCCCGTGTTCATGTACGCCTCGTTATCATAGCAGACGTATAGGAAGTCCTCGTTTCTTTCCACCGCACCGCTAAGGGCCTGAAAGCCGATATCGAATGTACCCCCGTCGCCCGCCCAGGTGACCACGGTGGTTTCGGTGTCGCCCTTCATATCGAGGGCCGCCCGCACCCCGCTTGCCACCGCCCCCCCGGTTTCGAAAGCCGTATGGAGAATAGGGACTTTGAGGGCGGACTGCGGGTAGGCACCGGCAATGATGGACCAGCAGCAGGCGGGAATCACCATCACCGTCTTTTCTCTAAGGGCTTTGAGAAGAAACCGCATCGCAACGGCCGCACCGCAGCCCGGACACCCCACATGTCCCGAATACACGTAGTCTCGATCCCCAACTTCCAACTGCATCGTTTACTCCTTTAGCGCCCGGCTATTTTGCAAGGGCGCATCCCGACACTGGCGGCACGCC
>JBMFWU010000007.1:0-11442 GCA_049964955.1 Syntrophobacteraceae bacterium | reverse complement strand
GCGGCACGCCGGCCGGTTAGCGGCCACAGGCGACCCAGATGCTCTCCTGCTGCGGGGCGTCCTGTTCTTTGGTCTGCATATAGATATTTTCCAGGGTGCTCACGGTCACATCGCGCCCGCCCAGGCCGGCTATGAAGCTGAAGACCACAGGACGCACGGAAAGCTCGCAGAGCGCAGCCCGCACTTCCTGGGTGAAAATGCCGCCCGCGCCGAAAGAAAAATTGCGGTCTATCACCGCTATTTTTCGCGCATTTTGGAGACATTTGCGGATGCTTTCCGACGGAAAAGGGCGGAAGAGTTTTATCTTCAAAATCCCGACCTTTTCGCCCCGGCTTCGCAACTGCCGCACGAGTTCCCGGGTCGTGCTCGTAATGGTGCCCGAGGTCACCAGGATTATTTCCGCATCCTCACACCTGATCGGTTCGATTGCGCCGTAGCTGCGACCGAAGATTTCCTGAAATTCCTGCTCCATCTCCGCGAACCGGCAAAGCGCCTCCTCCATGCCGTCCTGAATGCTTCGACGCATTTCCATGTAGGCGTCGGGGGGCACCATCTGGTTGAAGGCGCACGGATTTTGCGTATCGAGTTGGAAGCGCGGCGTGAAAGGGGGCAGGAATCGGTCTACCTCCTGCCGGTCGGGAACATCCACGGGCTCGTAGGTGTGGGAGAGAAAGAAGGCATCCAGCACCACCATCACCGGCAGGCTGACGTGTTCGGCCAGCCGAAAAGCCTGCAGGGTGGTGTCGAAAACTTCCTGACCGGTCTCACAGTAGAGCTGGATCCATCCGGTGTCGCGCTGGGCAAGGCTATCGGTTTGATCCGCCCAGATGTTCCAACCGGGTGCGAGCGCTCGATTCACTTCCGCCATCACGATCGGAAGCCTCGCGCCCGAAGCCCAGTGCAGCAGTTCGTGCATGAGGGCCAGCCCCTGAGACGAGGTGGCGGTAAATGTTCTCACTCCGGCGCTCGCAGCACCCAGCAGGGCGGCCAAAGCCGAGTGTTCGCTCTCCACGCGCAGGAAGCGCGCCTGTAGCGATCCGTCGGCGCAAAAATCCGAAAGCCGTTCGACGATGTGGGTCTGGGGCGTGATGGGATAGGCGGAAATCACCTCCGCTTTGGCCAACCGCACCGCCTCGGCAACCGAATGACTCCCCTCGAGTACAACTTTCATTTCAATCCTTCTCGAGGCTCATGGCGTTGCGGGGACATTCCACCACGCAGATGCCGCAGCCCTTGCAATAGTCGTAGTCGATGTGGCGTTCGCCCGGCTCGTACTGACAGACGACCGCGAGGTCCGGACAATAGAGGCGGCAGTTGTCGCACTGGTTGCAGAGCCCGCAGTTAAAGCAGCGCTCCGCCTCTTTCATGGCCATGCCCGCAGAAATTCTAAGATCGATTTCCGAAAAGCTCCGGGCTCTTTCCTCCTTGAGGAGTCGAGGCCGCACGATTTTGGGGGCGAATTGGAAATGGTCCGTGTTGATTTCGCTGAAAAGAACCACATGGCTGCTTCGCGCACATCGCGGCCCCTGCATGTACATTTCCATCGAAAGGGAGGGGCCGTTTCCCACCCGGCAGGCTTCAAGCCCGGGCAGAACGTGGTCCGGGCCCTTCTGCCACAGAATATCGAGGGCGATCGCGGCTTCCTTCCCCGAGGCTATGGCGTGCGTTACGCTCTTGATTGGAGTGGAAAGATCTCCCAGGTGGGCAAAAACCGTCGGACGCTCCACGAGCACCGAATTGGCCAGTCGAAGGACTCCCGCCCCGTCTTCGGCAGGAGGATTGTACCACTCCTCTGCGGCCTCGAATCCGACGGCCTTTAAGACCTGCACGACCCGCAGCTCTTTTATGTTTTGCGGAACCGCCGGCTCGACGCGCGTTCTTTCTCCGGGAGCAGTCAAGATAGCCTGCATCTGTTGCAGGCGAAGCACGTATTCGCCGCTTTCCTGTTGTATTCCGATCGGGGTCCAAAGCTCGAGCAGCTCCACGCCTTCTTCGAGAGCCATCTCGATTTCCTCTTCAAAGGCCGGCATGTCCTCGCGGCGGCGCCGGTAGATGAGAAGGGGCTTCCCGCCCACGCGCAAAACCGTGCGCGCGGCATCAACCGCCGTATTCCCGCCCCCGATAATCGCCACCTGGCCATTGTGGAAGGACGAAGCTTCCCCGCAGCTTACCTTCCGCAGAAACTGCAGCCCGTCCTCGACCCCCCCCGCCTCTTCGCCTGCCAGGGGCAGATCGATACCCCGCGACCTGCCGCAGGCCAGAAAAACGGCATCGTATTTGCTCTCGATTTCCTCAAGGAACGTCTTTGTGACGGGCTTTCCGCAATGGATCTCGACCCCCTCTCTTCCGATTCGTTCGATCTCGATCCGAAGGACGGCAGCAGGCAGCCGATAGGCGGGAATGCCGTAGCGCAGGATTCCTCCCGGCTCGGCGGAAGACTCGAAAAGATCGCAGCCGTAGCCCAGGCGGGCGAGAAAATAGGCGGCGCTAAGCCCCGCCGGCCCCGCCCCCACGACCGCAATTCTTTGCTTTTTGAGCTCGGGACGCTCGAAAGAAGGTTTCAGATCGTATCGGGCGGCCGTATCGGCCAGGAAGCCTTCAATGGTATGGATTCCGATTCCTTCATCGAACTCGCTTCGGTTGCATTTGCCCTCGCAGGGCCGGAAACACACCCGACCGCACACCGCAGGCAGGGGGTTTTCCTTCAGGATCGTTTCCCATGCTTCTTTGAAAAGCCCCTGGGCGGCCAGCATCTCGACGCGCCCGATGTCCTCGCCGGCCGGGCAGGCCGCGCTGCAGGGAGCGGTCTTCTCCTCGTAGCGCGGTCGCAGGAAACGCCAGGAGCCCGTTTTGTTGGTCTCCGTGCTTCTGAAAGAATGAGGAACCAGCAGCGGAATTGAATCCTTCATTTTGTTTCTACCTCTCCGTCATCCATTATCCGCCCTCCGATCTCCATCTTCACCCGTTCGTAAGCCTCCCGGGCGGCCTGAATGTTGGCTTGCAGCTTTACGGCGATCTCTTCTTCGATCGCTCCGGCTATCGCCTCCATCGGGGGTGCGCCGAGAACTCGGGCCAGGGCGCCCATCATGGCCGTATTGACTATGGGGTGGGTGCGCGTGCCGAGTCCAAGTCTCAGAGCAATCTCGGTAGCATCCACGCAGGCGAGGCGAAAGTTCGCATATCGAGCCGAATCGGCGGGAGGTTCGGCGCTGTTTAGCACGATCCAGCCATTCGGTTTAAGCCCCCGGGTGACATCGATCGCCTCCAGAAGGCTCGTGTCCTGGACGACGACATGATCGGGGGTGTATACATTAGTTCTTATGAGGATTTGTTCCCGGTCCAGCCGCAGGTAGGCCTCGACGGGCGCCCCGCGCCGCTCGACCCCGAAAAGCGGGAAACTCTGGACCTGGTAGCCGGCGCGAAAGAAGGCCTTTGCGAGCAAAATAGCGGCCACAACCGAGCCCTGCCCCCCGCGTCCGTGTAAGCGTATCTCCAGCATGTCTGCTCCAGCCTTTTTTCTCGTGGAAAAGTCTTTTACACCCTGCTCCAGACGACAACTACCGCCCTGGCGCTCTTTTGCTCCAGGCATCGAAAGCTATGGCTGATGTTGGAGCGAAAATAGATGCTATCTCCCGGCTCGAGCACTTCAACCCGGTTTTGCGTACGAAACTCGAGTCTGCCTTCCAGAAGGGTCAGGAATTCCTCGCCGTCGTGGCTGGCAAAAACCATCTCGCTCGTATCCAGGGGAGGAAATTCCACCAGGAAAGGCTCCATGTGTTTGTCGCTCTTCTTGGTCTCTAGCGCCTCATAGATATAGTCGACCTCGCCCTTCAGGTGATGGGGGCGTCGCTCGACCCGTATCCGTTCGGAAAGCCGCGTGACCGCGATTTCCTCGCTTTCCGAGGTTTCCTGAAAAAAGTAGCCCATCCCTACATCCAGGGCTTTGGCAATTTTGAGCAAGCTCGCAACCGGCGGGGTCGTCTCGGAAGTCTCTATGTGAGCCAGCTCCTCTTTGCCCAAACCCGTCTTGGCTGACATGTCCTGGAGGGTGTAGCGCCGCTGTTCGCGAAGCTCCCTCACCCTGGCCCCGATTTTCAGGGCCGCCGCGGCCGCGTGATCCTCTTCCCTGTGCGCCATATCATCTCCTTCGCCTCGGGGGCACGATCCAAAGGGAAACTCAGAACAATTTTCTATCACGTTAACATTCGAAACTATAAGAATTGCCGTAGCACTCCGCCTCCCGCTATCGCAGGCAAAAGTTCCGGCTTGGCAACGACTCTATCGGCGAATGATTCGGGGAGGAAAAACCGGCATAGCAGCTGTTACGGAGAATCATACGTTGCGTCCGGGAATTGCATTCGGCTCATGCATCTCCCAAGTTTTGTGGATGCCTATATAACGTGAACGAAAACGCCTGTCAATGCTGCGCCTCTTGCAAAATGTTGCAAGGACCTGGTGGGCAGGGCAGATTCCCCCCTTTTGCAAAGGGGGGAAGGGGGGATTTTAATTCTCAGCACCCACCTAAGTGCTCGAAATCCCCCTCGATCCCCCTTTTACAAAGGGGGAAGAAAAAGAACCGCTCGTGCCTGTCCACAGGTAGTTTTGCAAGAGGCTCTGCTGCATCAGATTTTCCGCAGTTTTACTCTCGTGCTGCTGAAGTCGGGAATGCCCCCGAGACAATCGACCATGGGCGTATTGGCAAGGCCAATTTCCAGCCGGGCCACATCGTTAAAGTTTAGGCCCGCGCGGTACGCCGGATCGGCGACCAGGCTTTCCCCCTCGAAAAGATCCGAGCCGCCCGGAAAGACCGAAGGACCGTCTTTGACCTTGAGCTTTCCTCCGCCGAACTCCCTGTGGCCGAAATGAAAGGAGACCCCTAGGCAGCCCGGCCGGATCAGGCGTGTCAGATGAACCCGACCTCGAATGCCTTCCGCGTTGCTCCTGGAATGCAAAAGCACCTCATCGCCATCTTTCACGCCAAGGGCAACTGCATCTTTTTCGTTCATTTCCACGTAATTTACCGGAATCACCTCCATGGAATACCGGTACCATAAGGAACGCGACTGGGTGTGGAGGCAGCGCTTGTAGGTCACGAGGGAAAAAGGATATTCCCGGTCCGCTTCTTCAAGCGGCTCTCCGGCAAGATTTGTCGGCGGAAGGTACTTGAGCGTTCCTTTAAAACGCTTTCCCGTCATCGAATCGATCGTTGCGGCAAGCTCTTCGTTGTATAGGGCGTAGCGCTTTCTGCCAAATCGGAACTTGTTTCCCTCGAACATCTCGTCGTATTTTTTGAAAACCCCGCCCCTGGCGAGCATATAGCAGACCTTCTTCCACTCGCCCGCAGTAAGCGTATCCTTATAGCGCGCCACCGGATAGTTTTTTTCAACGAAGGCCGACTCTTCGGCCGATGCCTCCGGGACTCCCGCACCCCGAGCGATGTTGGCAAATCCACGGAGGTAGAAATCTTCGGCCCTGTGGAGGGGGTGAAGCTTTCCGTCTTTCCCCGGAATGGCTTCCTTCCCGAAACCCGGCAACCCGAGGCGTTCTGCCGCGTCGATGAGGAAAGTCTCCGTACAGAAAGGACGCCCATCCTTCGTTTTCCCCGTAAGTGGCTCGATCATCGGAGTTCTTATGGCTGTAAACATGAGACAGGGGGCGTGGGGGGTGAGCCAGCCGTACTGACCCTCCAGGTAGGAGAGCTCAGGCACGATGTAGTCCGCATAGATGTTCGATTCGTTTACGGCCACATCGAAGGAGACATGAAGAGGCGTTTTTTCCGGGTCGGCGAGTGTTTCTTTGAAACGGTAGCCCCCGGGAATGGAATAAACCGGGTTGAAAAAATAGGTGAAAAGGACCTTGCACGGATAGGGATATTTTTCGTCGATCCCGCTCATCGTTTCCACGCTCAATCCCCCTTTGGAAAAGGGAAACCACGGACGACGCGCCGGATAGCCGCTCCCGGTTTCGGCCTTTTTAGTCCGGTATTCGGTGGTTTTTTCGTAGGCGAACTTTTCCCGCGAGATGGGAACGCCCCGGGCCTTCACCTGCCCGGGAAACCGAGCGAGATCGTAGGCGCCCTTCTTGGGCGCCCCCCAGCCGCCTGCGGCCCTCATGTAGCCGCCGCGCATGTCGATACTGCCGATAAGGCCGTTTAACACCGCGATAGCATAGGCGGCATAGGTGCCGTTCACATAGTTGCCCGCCCCGTGATAGGCGGTCACGGCGGCACGGGTTCCGTGCGAGGTGAATTCGGAGGCAAGCCGTGCGATGGCCGATTCGGGGACCCCGCAAAACTCGGCGTATTGGGCCGAGCTGAGCTCCATGACGCCTTCCTTCAAGAGCCGAAAGGCCGTCTTGACCTTTACCGGACGTCCGGTACGGTCGAGCGGGGACAGTTCGGCATCGAGGAGGGCTTCACGGGCCTCTTCGGCGAAAACCGGCTTTCTCTCGGGTGAAATCACCACCATTGCTTCCCCTGCCTTGCCGGATACGGAAGGGTCGATGTCTTTCCTGCGCAGGAATTTACCGTCCTGCGGATGGCCCGGGTCGCAGACGACCAGAAAGGTCGCGTTGCAATGGGCGGCGTAGCCCCGTTTTTCGGCCTCGTCCTGGTTCGGGGAGGTGAGAAACGACAGGTTCAACCGGTCGTGTTCGATGATCCAGCGGATCATCCCCATGGCCAGAGCCCCGTCCTGGCCGGGTTTTACCGGGACCCATTCCTTTGCGTGGGCCGAAGCGTTTGTGGCCCTGGGATCGACGATCGAAAAGCTGAGAGTGCCTTCCGAGTGCCTTTTAGCCGCCAAGGCGCCGTACGTATTTACGCCCGGCTGTGTGGCTTCGTAAATGTTGGCGCCGAAGATCAGGATGTATTCGGCGCTCACGGGGTCGGCCTTGAGTTCTACGTCCTTCCGTTCGGTAAACGCCCAGTTTCCCATGCGAAAGCCCAGGCCGCAGATGTCCCCGTGGCCGATGCGGTTTTTGGACCCCATGGCCTGCTTTACGAAGCGATCGATGAACTCCTTGCGGCCTTTCTGGAGCCTGCCGGTGATCGTGACAAAACCGTTTCGCCGCGGGCCGAGCTCCGGGGCGCCGGGATCGATCGGTTCATCGGAATTGAGGTCCCGAAGCCCCTCGACAACCCGCTCTTCTCCCAGATGGGCAAAGAGCCTGCCCCCGTCGCACACTTCCTGCACCAGACGGTCCCATTCGATGGGTTCGAACCTGCCGGAACCGCGCGGCCCGCTACGTTTCAAGGGCTTTAACACCCGGTAGGGATTGTAGGCCATGTTTGCGCTGTCAAGGCATTTGCCGCACACCGAAGCCGCTTCGGCAAACGATTCCCGCACGGGAGTCCTGAAATCGACCGGTTCGTAATTCGTGTTGAAGGGATGGTAGGGATTGCCCGAAAAATTGACCGCCTTTCCCTCCTCGATCACCCCTCTTACCCCGCAAAACCCGTTGCAGGCAAGGCATACCGAGTGAACGACCCGGACATCGCGCTCCATGCGCGTGGCCGGCGCTCCCTGAACGCTTCTCGGATCGAGAGGTTCTTCAGCGGCCCGGGCGACTCCGGTTCCCAACGCGCAGGAGACCGTTCCCAGCCCTGCGATTTTCAAAACACTACGGCGCGTGAGGCCCGACTCGTCCTCCCGTCGTTTATCTTCCATTTCCGGTCTCCCGCAACGGCTTGTACAGTACATTGGTCTTGATCCCCAGCTCCGGCTTTCGCGGTTTTAGCCCGCCTTCGGAAAGAAGACGCGCGAATTCGCCGGAGGGGGCGGAAAAATCCCCCCAGATCCTTGCCCGTGGAGGACAGCTTTCCACACAAGCGGGTTGTAGCCCCTGCCGCAACCGGTCCAGGCAGAAATCGCACTTGTCCACCCGGTTCGAAAACCGGGAATCGAGAAACCTCGCCCCATAGGGGCAGGCCGTTACGCAGGCGCCTTCCCCCGTGCACTTGTTCCAGTCCGTTACGACAATCCCGCCGACGATCTTGTAGGTGGCCTTTTGCGGGCACACGGGCACGCAGGGCGGCTCCTCGCACTGGTTGCAAAGGATGGGGGTAAAAACGATGCGCGCCTCCGGATAGCTCCCCGCTTCGCCCTGCTCCACCATGGTGTTGAACCGATGGTCCACCGTGCGGTTTTGAAGTTTGCAGGCGATCACGCACGAATTGCACCCGGTGCAGCGGTTGAGATCGATGATCATGCCGAAGCGCGCTTTCCCGAACGAGGGGAAACACTCGGCCTCTTTGGTAAGGGCGAGTCCCCCCGCCGCCGCCATTCCCACGAGAAGGCCGTTTTTAAAAAACGCCCTTCTCGTGTGTGACTTTTCCATCATAAAATTCTAGTCCTGAACTTTCGGTTTCTATGAATCAATCGGCCTGGAAGGTGACCTTGTAACTGAAATCCTTGGGAGAAAAATAATCGAGGCTCTGTCCGTCCACCTGTGCGAACGGATACATGAAATAGCTGAGGGGTTCGCCCTTCTGAGGGGGGTTGAAGACAACACCGCGCGAGTCCTTCTCGAGCACCACACGGTAAAGATCGTCGCCACCCCAGAAGTATTTTTTCCACTTCCCCGCGTCTTTGAGCTTGATGGTGTCATCGAGCATCATCTTTCTCACATCGGCCGGGTCCGCCATGACCCATCCCGTTCCGGGCAGATAAAACTGGGTCCAGCAGTGGAACGCCGTGCTGATGTCCCCGTTTTTCATTTTCATGAGCCGCAGACCGAATACATCCCGCGTAGGAATTCCTGCCGCGCGCGCCACGGTTACGAACACCGAACTGATGTCGGCGCACTTGCCGCCCCCCTTCATCTCCGTGAGAGTGTGCTTCGTAAGGCCAAGCCCGCACCCGTGTACGCTCCGATCCCTGAAGGTATTGGCTATCACCCAGTCGTAGACCGCATGCACCCGGTCCAGATAGGTCTTTTTCCCCTTTACGATTCGCGCCGCAAGCTTGCGGTAATCGTTTGCGGGCAGCCATTCGGTAGATGCGAGATATTTTTTGACCGATACCGGGAAGGGTTTGTTCGAATTCTTAAGAACATCGATTCTACGGTCCTTTGTCACGGCGTGGAAACTCATGACCAGCGAAGGCTTGCTCTTTATAGCGTTCCAATCCGCGTAGAGGTATGTCGCCCCGCTCGCCGGGTCGTGATACACCGCCCAGTCGTCGTAATTTCCACTGATATGCATATTCGAAATGGTCTGATGCTTGTCCGAGAGCGGATACGGCATCCACAGCCGGGCCTGTTTTGCGCCTTTGGCCGCATTCAACGTAATGTCGTAGGTAATGGTCCCCGACTTGGCCAGGCAAACGCCGCTGAACGCAAGCATAAAAATGAACAAAATTGCAGCTAACAGCTTTCCCTTCACTTTCCGCCTCCTGTTGACGGTCGTTTCCGCCCGTATTTCCCGAAATGATCCATGAAAATAAATTGATTTCGCCAATCCTATCCATCGACACTATCTATGTCAATAGAAGTCTTGGGAACACACGGATTGACTCGATCCGCAATGCCCTTACCTTCCTCGTAAACAGGAGGAATCTATATGGAAGACACAACGCTCGTACAGCGAACCTACACGGCCGTAATGGAGCATTTTATCGGAACCGGGCGGGCGCCCCACTTCACCGAACTGGCGAAAACTCTGGGCCTGTCCCCCGAGGAGGCAAGACAGGCCCAGCACAAGGCAGCGGAGGCCTCCCTTGCCTGCTGGTTTGCCAAAGACACCGACTATGTCGAATCCTGGGCGCCATTTTCCAATGTCCCGACCCACTATCTTGTGACTATCGGAGGCAAACAAAAGTGGTACGGTCAGTGAGGGCTCGAATCGCTGGCCGTGCGCTGGCTTTTTCCCGAAACGCTGGTTCGCATCGACACGCGCTGCCTCGACTGCGGCGAACCCATCACCGTTCTCATGCGCGACGGAGAAATTCTGGAAGTGAATCCAACGACTACCGTGGGGCATCTAAACATTGGGTTTGCAAAGGTGCTGAAGGGCGAAGCGACATGGGGGAGGGCCTGAAGCCGCATGAACCTCTTCCGGTCGGAAGAGCATGTGAAAAAGTGGCCCCAGTATGACCCTGCGTCCGCCCAGTCCATGATGGAGTTGTCCAAATGGGCGGAGATCTTCAGCGGACCGCTGTTTAGAAATCGGCTGGACCCCGATTATCTGGCAAAAGTCCACGAATACGCCGCGGTAATGTTCCGGTCCTTGAAAGAGATGGGGAAAGCGGGCCCCTTTTGGATGCCGGAATAAGTAAAAAGCGCGGGGGCTATCGCCCCCTGCACCCCCACGCCGCTGCGCGGCTCAGTTGGCGTCTTTTTCTATAACAGCCCCGTCTTGGCGAGGATGTTCCGAAGCGTCGCCTTGTCCTCTTCCGGCAGCGGCAGGAGCGGCGAACGCACCGGGCCCCCATAGTAGCCCAGCATATCCATCGCCGCTTTAAGGCCTGCCACGCCGAATCGAGAGGTCACCGCCCCGTTGGCCTCAATGAGCGGCAGTTGGATCCGGCTGGCGTCGGCCAAGTTTCCCTCCCAGAAAAATTTCCAAAGCTGCGCCAATTTGGTCCCGGCAATGTTGGCCAGAGCGCACACACCTCCAACTGCCCCGACCGTCAGCGCTCCGAGCAGAAACCCGGCCGATCCGGCAAGGATCTGAAAATCTTCATTCCGCGTCTCGTAGGCCATGTACCCCATCTTGGCGATGTCTCCGCCGCTGTCTTTTATGCCGATGATGTTGGGGTGTCCGGCGAGCCGGATGACCACATCGGCCGGCAGGTCGACCACGGTGTTCGCAGGAACGCTGTAGAGCACCACCGGAACAGGGGATGCGTCGGCCACCTGGCGGTAGTGTTGTTCGAAGGCCGCAGGCGTCATTCGCCCCCGGTAATAGCAGGGCGTCACCACAATCACGGCGTCGGCGCCCGCATCGGCCATGCGGCGGCTCAGTTCGATCGTCTCGAAAGTGGACTCCATTCCCGACCCTGCGATCAGCACCCTGTCGGAAGAGGCGGTTTGCCGCACCGCGCGAACGAGTTCTACGCGCTCTTCGGGCGACATGTATGCGTATTCGCCGTTTGAGCCGCAAACGACATACCCGGCCAGGGGCTCATTATCCCAGCGACTCAGATTGGAGCGCAGGTGGTCATAGTCGATTTGACCATCGGCCTTGAAGGGTGTGGGGATCGGTGGAAAGATTCCGGCAAGTGAAATATTCGGCATCTGTTTCTCCCAGGTAAGGGTGTCCCGGAAACCCCGGACGCGTCGGGTGATTCGAACCCAAGTCCCCCTTTGGAAAAGGGGGATTTAGGGGGATTTTGCAATTGAGTCGGTTGCATACTCCTTTGAAATCCCCCCTGCCCCCCTTTGCAAAGGCTGGCAATTAGACACACTTGACCCCGTGGGCGATTTGTGCCATAAATCCGGGGC
>JBMFWU010000006.1:0-68163 GCA_049964955.1 Syntrophobacteraceae bacterium | reverse complement strand
TGCGATCGAACCAGAACATAATTTTCCCCCCGATTAGATTCTCCCAAGAGCGGGAAGTTGACATAAAACCCGTTCCCGGACGTCAAACTGCATGACTGGACAAGTCGCTGGGATTTAACCAGTTTTTATATAGTCGGAGCTAACGCTGTTGCGTTTTATGCTACCGGACCAGTCTTGTCGGAAAGTCCATGGCATCTAACGTTGCATCCCGGAGCTTTCAGCTGGAACCCCGGAAAATTCCGTAAAGGTCCGGCTATTGACGCAAAGCACATATTTTTCGACATGTTCATCTTCGTTGCCGAGTTTGCTCTTGAGAACGCCGCTTTCGGGATCAAGGTAATGGTCTTGGTCCTCGTATTTTGCCATGTGTGAACCTGCGGACTGTGTTGCGTATGCCTTCCTCGATCTCGATCTCGCCTCTGGCCGCCCGGTTCATTTCCTCGACAATCTCCGGCGGGACATCCAATCCTTCAAGGCGTTGCTGAGCAACGGCGTTTTCAACGGCCTTCAAATTTTGGCTGATTTTCTGGCCTCTGGTCATCAATGAAGCCTCCAGCTGCTCCTATATTCTATATAACATTTTCCCCTCAAGAACACATCCCGCGATTCCCATTTCACAGCTGATTGGGGCCACCCTGGTCTCGATGGAGTCGTGCCGCGCCATATCGAAAAGGTGATGGTAGGCGCATTCGACCCGTTCGGGGGAGAACCCCTTGAGGTCGAGCGCCCCCGGACATCCGCGCGCCTCGTCGGCGAGCACATCCATATCGTGCAACAGGTTTTCGAAAGTCTCCCGCCCGCGAGTGAAATCCATGGATTCTGCTACGCGCTTCGCAACCGCGGCGGAAGGATAAACACCCTGCGCAGTCCTTCTTTGAGAGAGATCGCGGTTTCCGGGCAGAACCGGGCGCAGACCCCGCAGCCCAGGCATGCGTTTTCATCGCGCTCGGCGACGCCGTTTTCGTTTAGCGCGATCGCATCCGTCGGGCACCATTCCACGCACGTGCCGCATCCCACGCACGTCTCCGCATCGATCACCGCGAGGTGATAGGTGGAATTGATCATGGGAAGAGTGCCGTCGCGCCAGGTGCGCAGGGTATCGCAGCAATCCTTGCAGCAGTTGCAGATGCTGGTCTCGGGGCTGGATTCCCGCGAGTTCGGGTGAAACGCCTTGTGGATCAGGCCGGCCTGTTCCGCTTCTTTTAGTATCCGTAAGGCCTCCTCCCGGTCAACCTGCCGGGCAAATCCCTGGGCGCTGGTGTGTCGGGCGGATTTGCCGAAGGAAAAGCAGTTTTCGACGGGCGCCTTCGTCTTGCAAGGCTCCCCCAGCAGGTTCCGCCGTTGGCGGCAGAAGCAGTGTCCCACGGCGATGTCGTCAAACTTGTTGATGATCTCTTCGACCGTCTGGCTGGGGAGGATAAATTCCTCTGGGGCGCCAATGGATTTTTCGACCGGAATGATGCGGATGGTCTTGCCGTCTGCGGTTATTCCGCCCGCAACGGTGCGATCTATGGCCGGGGCTGCGGAAAAAAGGGGCAGAAGGTGATCGTAGTTGCGCTGGGTCACATCACGGAGTTCGGTCAAAAGCTTTTCGAAAAGCTTTGCCAGTTCCTTTTCCTCGCGGCTGCCGGTGAGCTCGCCCATGAACTTGTATTCCATGAGCCCGACCATCATGAGGGGCAGCAGCCGGTACACCATGACGCCGGCGGAGTTTGGCTGATTGAAAATGAACCCCTTTTTGGCCAGTGAGTCGGCGAGCTTTTCTATCCTCTCTTCGGCAAACCCGCTGGAGGCGACCAGTTGCTCCATGGTCTGGGAAGACTTTTCACGGAAGGCATAGATAAGGTCCAATTCCTCTTCGACCTCGCCCACCACGTTTTCGATAATGGCAATGGCGGTCTGCGTAACCGGGAACGTGATCAGCCCCTGCCTGCAGACGACCTCCGCACCACGTTTGAATTTTTCAGACAATTTCGATTGCGTCATGGAAACATCCCTTCCTGGTCTCAAGGCTCGTTACGCATTTTTCGTTAAAGGGGGGGCCGGATTGTTGTGGGGATCGACCAATCCATTTCATACACTATCATAATCCGGTAGATCAAGAAATGGATAGTATCCGTCCGGAAACCTCTTGGTGGGCAACGCTGCGCTTTTGCCCACCCTATCTCGATCTAAGGCGCGGGCTGGAACGGTTTTCCCCCCTTTGCAAAGGGGGGCGGGGGGATTTTAAAGGGGTATGCAGCTGATTTGTTAGGGAAATCCCCCTAAATCCCCCTTTTCCAAAGGGGGACTTGGGTTCGAACACCCGTCACGTTTCAGGGTTTCCGGATGGAGGCTAGACAGAAGGGTGCATACGGGAACAGGGGAGGGATCTGCTCCTTCCCCGGAGTTTTTTCCATTTCCTCTTACGTTCGCCGCATCAGTCGAAGCAATGAAGAGCATTATCTCTTCGCGCCTTCGCGTCTTCGCGTGAGAAACCTTTTCAGGAACAATCGGAAGGTCTCCTAAAATTGCTCGAAATGGGCATCTTCGCCGTCTCCATTGATTCCGCCCCCGAAGTGTAACTCGATCCCTCCCTTTTTGGCGGGAGTGGGGCGCTCTTTTTCGGCCTTTACCTTTTTGCGTTGGTCCTGAGCGCCGACTTTGGCCCCTTTACCGTTTCCCGCTGTCTTTGCCGCGGGGGCGGAGACAGCATCGATCGTAAAAAAGGAGATCGTGCTCATGAGTTGTTCGGCCTGCCCGGAGAGTTCCTGGGAGGTGGAGGCCATTTCTTCGGCAGCCGAGGCATTCTGCTGGATGACGTGGTCGAGTTGCTGAATGGCCTTGTTGATTTGTCCTGCGCCGGTGCTCTGTTCATTGCTTGCCGCATTGATTTCCTGGACCAGGTCGGAGGTCTTCTGGATGTCGGGAACGATCCGGGCCAGCATGTTTCCGGCCGCTTCGGCCACCTTCACGCTGTTTGCGGCGAGTTCATTTATTTCCCCGGCCGCTTCCTGGCTCCGTTCGGCAAGCTTTCTAACCTCGGAGGCGACAACGGCGAACCCTTTTCCGTGTTCTCCGGCCCGTGCCGCTTCGATGGCGGCGTTTAGCGCCAGAAGGTTGGTCTGGCGGGCGATTTCCTCAATGATCGAGATCTTTCCCGCGATTTCCTTCATCGCCGATACCGTCTGTCCGACCGCTTCCCCGCCCTCACGGCCGTCTCCAGCGGCCTTTACCGCAATTTTTTCGGTCTGCTGGGCATTGTCGGAATTCTGCTTGATGTTGGCGGCCATCTCCTCCATCGAAGAGGAAATCTCTTCGACCGAGGCCGACTGCTCGGTCGCTCCCTGGGAAAGGGCTTCCGCGCCCGAGCTGAGCTCTTTGCTTCCCGTCATCACCTGGTTTGCCACGGTGTGGATGTTTTCTACGATATCTCTCAGGCCCTGCACCATCTTGGACATCGCCTGCATGAGGCTGTCCTTGTCGGACCGTTCGACCACATTTACGGTGAGGTTTCCCGCGGCGATCTGCTCGGCCGTCTCGGTGATCTCTGCCATGGCGTCTATCAGCAAGTTGAGGTTATTCTTGATTTCGTTGAAATCCCCTTTGTATTCCCGGGTGATCTTGCCGGGCACTTCCCCCTTGCTGATTTGATCCACGTAGCTCGCAGCCACCTGGAGAGGGCCGACCACCGCATCGAGCGTATTGTTCACCCCCTCGACGATCGTGCGATAGCCTCCGTGGTGCTTGTCCAGGTCCAACCGTCTGGCAAGATTTCCCCCGACGGCCGCTTCGGTCATCAGGGTCATATCATCGATCAGCATGTGGAGGTTTTCCAGACATTTGATGGCCGAAGGCAGGAGCATGTCCTCGTCGCTACGTCTGCCGATTTTCTCGTATGCCTCCAACTCCGAAAAATCTCCCATGGATATATTGGCAAACATCTTCGTTATCCTCAGCATCGTTTCCCTCACTTCGTTTGCGGATTCCGACACCGAGGCAAATAGACCCGAATAGGTCCCCTCGACCTTTCGGGTATGATCGTTTACGGCCATTCTCTTCAATACGGCGTTGCATTCCACAAGACCGTCCAGTCCGTCGATGCAGTTGTTGATGCTGTCTTTGAGTTTGTTAAAATCACCCTTGTAATCCTCGGTGATCTTGGGGGGAATCCCGCCCCGGCCGATTTGATCCACGCAATCGGCAGCCACTTTGAGAGGCCCGACAACCGCATCCAGAGTGTTGTTTACTCCCTCGACGATCCTGCAATAGCCGCCGTGGTGCCTGTCGACCTCCACCCGCTTGGCGAGGTCTCCTCCAACTGCCGCCTCCGTCAAAGATGTCATGTCATCTATCAGCATGTTGATGTTTTTCATGCATTTGATGATCGCGGGGACTACCTCGTCCTGGTCGCTGCGCTTACCCACTTTTTCAGCCACCGGCAACTCCGAGGTATCCCCCATGGAGACGCTGACGAGTATCCTCGTTATCCCCAGGAGCCGTTCCCTCACCTCGTTGGTGGCTTCGGAAACGGAGGCGAAAAGCCCCGAATAGATCCCCTCTACCTTTCGGGTGTTGTCGTTTACGGCCATCCTCTTCAATATGGCATTGCATTCCACCAGGCCCTCCAGGCCGTCGATGCAGTTGTTGATGCTGTTTTTTATCTCGTTGAAATCGCCCTTATAATCTTCGGTGAGTTTGGGCGGGACCTCGCCCCTGCCGATTTGATCCATATAGCCGGCCGCCACTTTCAGCGGGCCGACGAGCGCATCGAGGGTATGGTTCATTTCTTCCACGATTCTTCGGAAATTCCCCTCGTGCCGGGTCGCCTCCACCCGTGTGGTCAAATCTCCTCTAAGCGCCGCCTCCGTAAGCGAGCTCACATCTTCTATGAGCAGGTTGATGCTTTGCATGTTTTTGATGGTCGCCGGGAGGATAACGTCCTGATCGCTTCGCCTGCCGATGCTCTCCAGTTTGGCCAAACTCTTCGTTTCGCCTGTGGACATCTCGATAAACGAACCGGTCATCGCCAAAAGCCGTTCCCGCACCTGGTTGGTGGCTTCCGATATCGATCCGAAAAGCCCCGAGCAGGTTCCTTCGACTTTCCTGGTGTGATCGTTTACCGCCATCCTGCCAAGAACTGCGTTGCACTCTTCCAGGCCCTTCAGTTCGTCGATGCATTTGTTGAGGCGCGTTCCGACCTCCAGGAACTCGCCCTCGCATTCCCGCACGATTTTCTCGGGGACCTCGCCCCTGCTCATCGTTTCAAGGCATTCCCCCACAGGAGCGAGCCAGCCGGTAATTTCGTCCATTGCTCGATTGAATCCGTCGATAGCGTCCCTGAATTCCAAGACGACCCTTTCGGGGTTTCCCCGAACATGCAGCCTGCCTGCCGGAACCGAATCCGTTATGTCCTTTATTTCCGTCAGGAGCGACCCGAGTGTCGAGTCGACATCTCGAATCAAAAGGAAGCCGAGGAGAAGGGCGAGAAATGCGGCGAACAAAATGGCCCCCACCAGCACCGCCCTCATGGAGGAATCGGCTGCATGCAGGGCAATTCCATGGTAGCCGACTCCGGCAGCGGCCAGGAGCACTACCATAACGATCGAAAATGCACAGGCTATCTTCGTTCTCAATTTCAAGTTTCTCAACTCGTTTCTCCTTTTCGATGCTTTTGTGGCGCGGCAAACAACGTTGATTCCGGAAAAGAGCTCGACCTGGAGCAATAGAAGGAGCAACACCGGTCAAGTCTGTAATCGGATGGGAAGAGACGGGGCTTGAATGATTTTTTAGGGGCGTCCCGCGCCGCAACGCGGCTCCCGGGGGGGCGCGGGGGGAACATTTCAATAAGCGCTAACTTGAGAAGCTCAATCGTGCCCGTTCGAACATGGAAGGAAGAGTGCCGCGAGTTGAGACAAAAAGGTCATAGCAGCACACTCCGGCATCTTTGTACTCGATATCAAAAGCGACTTCGACCTTGGCTGACAGGCCCCTCTCGCCGCCCGATTGCCTTCCATCCGTGTTAATCCGTGTCTATCCGTGTCACTTGCTTTTCCAAAGACCCTTGGACACGGCTGGACACGGATCAAGTTAGCGCTTATGGGGAACATCCCCCCGCTCTTTTGCTCTTTGCTTTTACGAGGCGGCAGCCAGGGCCTGCGCGGGTTCCTGCGTCATTGCAAGTTCTTCTGTGGAAAACACCTTGTCGATATCCAGGATGATGAGGAACCCTCCTTCATGTTTGCCCATGGCCTTGATGAACTTTGACTTCAGGCCTGCGCCCATCCTTGGGGGAGGCTCCATCTGGTCGGGGCCGATTTCGAGCACTGCCTGCACCGAATCGGCCAGCGCCCCCAGCAGTATGGTCTCCCCTTCGAGTTCGATTTCGACGATGATGATGCACGTATTTGCCTTCTTTTCGTTGGAGGCCATACCGAACTTGAGGCGCATATCCAGTACCGGAACGACGTTTCCCCGAAGGTTGATCACTCCGAGCATGAAATCGGGGGCCTCGGGAATTCTGGTCACGGGAGTGTAGTCAAGGACCTCGCGAACCCGGGAAATCCCCAACCCGAACACCTCGCCTGCCAGCTTGAACGTCAAATATTGTGAAGCTTCCATCTCATCAGATGCTGTCATCGAAGGGCCTCCTAATAGTGCTCGAAATGCTCATCGTCACTGTCTCCGGAAAATCCGCCCCCAAAATCGAGTTCGAACCCTGTCGATCTTGCGGGAGCGGGTTGGTCGATTTCACGCCTTGACTGTTTCTGACGGGCCGGCGCGCCGAATTTGGCGCCTTTGCCGTTGCCGGTCGTCTTTGTCGTCGGGGCGGCAGGCCTCACCGCGGCGGCAGGCTTTATTGCCGGAGCGGCAGTAGCGCCGGTTTTAAAAAAGGATATCGTCCCCATGAGCTGTTGGGCCTGCCCGGAGAGTTCCTGGGAGGTGGAGGCCATTTCTTCGGCAGCCGAGGCATTCTGCTGGATGACGTGGTCGAGTTGCTGAATGGCCTTGTTGATTTGTCCTGCGCCGGTGCTCTGTTCATTGCTTGCCGCATTGATTTCCTGGACCAGGTCGGAGGTTTTCTGGATATCCGGAACGATCCGGACCAGCATGTTTCCGGCCGCTTCGGCCACCTTTACGCTGCTTGCAGCCAGTTCGTTTATCTCCCCGGCGGCTTCCTGGCTTCGTTCGGCAAGCTTTCGCACCTCGGAGGCGACAACGGCGAACCCTTTTCCGTGCTCTCCGGCCCGGGCCGCTTCGATGGCCGCGTTTAGCGCAAGCAGGTTGGTCTGGCGGGCGATTTCCTCGATGATCGAAATCTTTCCCGCAATTTCCTTCATCGCCGATACCGTCTGCCCAACGGCTTGACCGCCTTCTTTGGCGTCTCCGGCGGCCTTGACCGCTATTTTTTCGGTCTGTTGCGAGTTGTCCGAATTCTGCTTGATGTTTGCCGCCATCTCCTCCATCGAGGACGAAATCTCTTCGACCGAAGCGGACTGTTCGGTTGCCCCCTGGGAAAGGGCTTCCGCGCCCGAGCTCAGCTCTTTGCTTCCGACCATCACCTGGTTTGCCACGGTCTGGATGTTTTCCACGATGTCCCGCAAGCCGTTCAACATCCTGGTCATCGCCTGCATGAGGCTATCCTGATCGGAGCGTTCGACCACCTTTACGGTAAGATTTCCGGCGGCTATCTCCTCGGCCGTATGGGTGATCTGGGCCATGGCATCGATTAGCGTGTTCAGGTTGTTTTTGATTTCGTTGAAATCTCCCCTGTATTCGTGGGTGATCTTCGGAGGCGCTTCGCCCCTGCTGATTTGCGCCACGCAATCGGCAGCCGTTTTGAGGGGACCGACCACCGCATCGAGCGTATTGTTTACTCCCTCCACTATTTTTCGATAGGCGCCCTGGTGCTTGCCGACCTCCACCCGTTTGGCGAGGTTTCCGCCTACAGCGGCTTCGGTCATCAAGGTCATGTCCTCTATCAGCATGTTGATGTTCTGCATGCATTTGACAATCGAAGGGATTATTACGTCCTCGTCGCTGCGTTTTCCGATCTTTTCGTAGACCGCCAGCTCAGACGTATCGCCCGTCGATATTTCGGTAAACATCCTCGTTATCGCCAGGAGCCTTTCCCGCACCTGGTTCGTGGCTTCGGATACCGAGGCGAAAAGCCCGGAATAGACTCCCTCGACTTTCTTCGTGTGATCGTTTACGGCAATCCGTTGCAGAACGGTATTGCATTCCACAAGCCCGCCCATTCCCTCGATGCAGTTGTTGAGGTTGTTTTTGATCTCGTTAAAATCTCCCTTGTAATCCTTGGTGATTTTCGGGGGAATCTCTCCCCTGCTGATTTGGTCCACGCAGTGCGCAGCCGCTTTAAGGGGGCTGATGACCGCATCGAGGGTGTCGTTTACCCCCTCGACTATCCTGCGATAGGCGCCCTGATGCCTGTTTGGATCCATTCGTTTGGAGAGGTTTCCGGCAACGGCCCCCTGGGTCATCTCCGTCAGGTCCTCGATCAGCAGGTTGACGTTTTGCATGCATTTGATGATCGCGGGGATCAGGACGTCCTCATCGCTGCGCCTGCCGATTTTTTCATACCCCGCCAACGACGACGTATCGCCCGTGGAGAGTTCGTAATACATCCTCGTTACGGCAAGGAGCCTTTCCCGTACCAGGTTTGTGGCTTCAGCCAGCGACGCCGAGAGCCCCGAATAGGCCCCCTCGACTTTCTTTGTGTGATCGTTTACGGCCATTTTCTTGAGCACCGTATGGCACTCGGTGAGGCCTCCCAGTTCTTCGATGCATGTATTGAGGCTTTGTTTTATTTCGTTGAATTCGCCCATGCATTCCCGGTCGATTTTCTCCGGGATTTCTCCCTTGCTGATGGCGGCAATGCATTGCTCCACAGGGTGAAGGGATTCTGCAATCTCCTCCAGGGCCTGATTTAATTCTTCTGCCGCCTCCCGGAATTGGAAACCGACCTTTTCGGGATCGATACGGGCATCGAGCCTGCCGGCTTGAACCGACCCCGCCAGGACCCTTATTTGGGCAAGCGAGGATGCGACAGTGCGGCCGATATTCCGGATCAAAAAACACCCGAGAAGAATGGAAGCCAACAAACCGAGTAAAGTGGTCGCAGCCAGCGCCAAATGGCTCATTCCCAGATAGCCTGCTCCGCAGGCGGCCAGAAAAATCACCACTACGATCGAAAGCGTGGCGGCAATCTTTGTTTCAATTTTCAAGTTCTGCAACATGGTACACACTCCTTAAACTTCACTCATGTCGTATTTAATATTGCTCGAAATGGGCGTCTTCGACGTCTGCGGTAAATCCTTCTCCAAAGTCCAGTGCAAATCCTCCCGTTTTTGCGGGAGAGGGGCGACTTTCCTTGAGTCTTGCCTTCTTCTGTTGTGTAGGTCCGCTTGTTTTGGCGACTCTGCTGTTGCTCTGGAGCGCCGCCGCGCGCGCACTGGCGCCATCGACTTTGAAAAAGGAGATCGTTTTCATGAGTTGCTCGGCCTGCCCGGAGAGTTCCTCGGAGGTCGAGGCCATTTCTTCGGCAGCCGAGGCATTCTGTTGGATGACCTGGTCGAGTTGCTGAATGGCCTTGTTGATCTGCGTGGCGCCGGTGCTCTGCTCGTTGCTTGCCGCATTGATTTCCTGGACCAGGTCGGAGGTCCTCTGGATATCCGGGACGATTCGGGCCAGCATGCTTCCGGCCCCCTCGGCCACCTTTACGCTGTTTGCCGCCAGTTCGTTAATTTCTCCGGCCGCTTCCTGGCTCCGCTCGGCAAGCTTTCGCACCTCGGAGGCCACAACGGCGAACCCTTTTCCGTGTTCTCCCGCCCGGGCCGCTTCTATTGCCGCGTTTAGCGCAAGCAGGTTCGTCTGCCGGGCGATTTCCTCGATGATCGAGATCTTTCCCGCGATTTCCTTCATCGCCGATACCGTCTGTCCGACCGCTTCCCCGCCTTCCTTGCCGTCTCCTGCGGCCTTTACCGCTATCTTTTCGGTCTGTTGGGCATTGTCGGAATTCTGCTTGATGTTTGCCGCCATCTCCTCCATCGAAGAGGAAATCTCTTCGACCGAGGCGGACTGCTCGGTCGCACCCTGAGAAAGGGCTTCCGCGCCCGAGTTGAGTTCTCTACTTCCCTCCCTCACCTGGGTTGCCACGTTTTGGACGTTTTCCACGATCTCCCGCAGGCCGTTCACCATTTTGGACATCGCCTGCATGAGTTTGTCCCGCTCGGAGCGTTCGGCCACTTTAACGGTGAGATTTCCGCAGGATATCTCCTCAGCCGTTTCGGTGATATGAGCCATGGCGTCGATCAGCGTGTTGAGGTTGTTTTTGATTTCGTTGAAATCTCCCCTATATTCCTCGGTGATCTTCTGCGGCATATCGCCCCTGCTGATTTGATCGACGTAACCGGCCGCCACTTTAAGAGGGGTGACGACTGCGTCCAGGGTATGGTTTATTCCTTCCATGATCGTGCGGAAGTTTCCCTCGTGTTTCGTCACATCGGCACGTGTGGCCAGGTCGCCTCGCAGCGCCGCCTCCGAGAGCAACGTCACATCCTTTATCAACAGGTTGACGTTTCGCATGTTCCTGATGGCTGCCGGGAGGGCGACGTCCTCAGCGCTGCGCCTGCCGATCTTTTCATACATCGCCAGCTGAGAGGTCTCGCCCGTGGAGAGTTCGGTAAATATCCTTCCTATGGCTTCCAGCCTGTCTCTCACCTCGTTGGTGGCTTTCGCGACGGAGCCGAAAATTCCCGAATGGGTCCCTTCCACCTTTTTGGTGTAATCGTTCAGGGCCATCCGATCCAGCACGGCGTTGCATTTGAGCAATCCTCCGAGGTCCTCGATGCATGTGTTGAGATCGTTTTTGATGTCCTGGAAATCGCCCTTGCATTCCCGAGCGATTTTTTCGGGGATCTCTCCTTTGCCGATTTTTGCAATGCATTCTCCCACCGGAGCGAGAGATCCGGCAACTTCGCCCAGTGCCTGATTGAATCCCTCGACAACCCCTCTGAATTCCAATCCGACCCGTTCAGGGTTGCCCCGAACATCCAGCCTGCCGTTCAGAACCGAATCCGTCAGAGCCTTCATTTCAGCGAGCAGTGATTCGACACTTCCCCCGATACTGCGGATCACGAGAAAACCGAGGAGAAGGGAGGTGAAAACGCCGGAAAGAGCTATCCCGATCTGAACCGCCTTGGTGGCCGGCACCGCTGGGGCGGCAAAAATAATCACCACTACGATGGAGAGCACACTCGCAATTTTCGTTCGAATTTTCATATCCTTCAGCATGGTTCCCCTTTTCCGTGTTTCGACTACATGTCGGTTTGGACAGTTCGGGTCAAAAAACAGGGATTACTGTACGGCTTCTTCTGCGCTGATCTCTTCCTGTGCGAAGGAGTTGATCATCTTGGGAATATCGACTATCAACGCAACGGTCCCGTCCCCGAGAATGGTCGTGCCCGAAATCCCGGTCACATTACGATAGATTTTCGTGAGGTTCTTTATGACCGTCTGATGCTGTCCGACAACTTTATCGACCACAATGCCGACTTTGCCGTCCAGCGTCTCCGTTATGACGATCTGTTCGATGGGGGGGGGGGCGCCCGGGATGGAAAATCGGTCGCGCAAACGGAGGTAGGGAACGATTTTCTGGCGGATAAAGGCGAGTTGCCTTCCATCCTTTGTTCCCTTGTCCCGTTTTTGCAATTCCACGCATTCTTCGACAAAGGAGAGCGGCAAAACGAAGTGCGCATCCCCGACCTTTACCAGAAGGCCGTCTATAATCGCCAGGGTGAGGGGCAGTTCGAGTGTGAAGGTCGTCCCGGCCCCTTTTTTGCTGTGGATCTCGATAGAGCCGCCCAAAGAATCGATGGCGCCCTTGACCACGTCCATCCCGACTCCGCGCCCCGATACGTTGGTCACCTTTTGGGCTGTGGAAAAGCCGGGAGCGAAGATGAGCGAAAATATCTCCCTTTCGGAGAGCGCGGCATTGGGTTGCACCAATCCCTTGTCGATAGCCTTGGCCAGGATTGCATTGGGGTCGAGGCCTGCGCCGTCGTCGCGTATCTTCACCAGCACATGGGCACCCGAATGCTGCGCGGAAAGGTGCACGGTGCCCTGGGCCGGTTTGCCTGCCGCAAGCCGCACCTCGGGCGATTCCAGGCCATGATCCACACTGTTGCGAATCATGTGAACCAAGGGATCGCGCAGACGTTCGATAACCGTTTTGTCCAGTTCGACCTCCGCTCCTTCGGTAGTAAGGACGGCTTCTTTTCCCAGTTCCATGGACAGATCGCGAATGAGGCGATTGAATTTGCTGAAGACCACCCCGATGGGGAGCATTCGTAAACTCATGGCGTTGTCGCGAAGCTCGGAAGTGAGTCGATTCACCTGTTCGGCGATGGAGCGCAGTTCACGGAATTTTTTCGTGGAGGCAAGTTGGGTGAGCCCTGCCTGGACCGTTACCAGTTCTCCAACCAGATCGACAAGAGAATCGAGCTTTGCTGCCGGGACCCGAACCGATGCCAGGGATTGATCCTTTTGTTCGCTTCGCTTTTCCCGGATTTCCTGCAGGTGACTCTGTTCCATAAGGGCGGCCTGCACCTTGCCGGGGCTTACGAGGCCCTCCTCGGTCAGCATCTCGCCCAGCCGCTTCTGCTTGCTCAGGACCTCGGCCAGTTGCGCGGAGGTCAACTCGCCTTGCTCCACCAGCATTTCTCCCAGCTTTTTGGGAGCCATCTCCTCGAGGGCCGCTTTTTCGCCGATCGCTTCGATCTTCAGTTCGCAATCATCTTCAATGAAAATGAAAACGTCCCGCACCGCGTTTTCGCCCGCAGCGGTCGTGAGAATGATGTTCCAGTACGTGTGGCATTCTTCCGGGTCGAGGTCCCGCAGATCGGGAATGTCGTCCAGGCAGGCTGTGATCAAGCATTGCCCGAGGTCGCGCAGTTCTTTCAAAAGGAGTGCCGGATTCGTTCCCCGGCTGAAGATATCCGGGTTGGGGCGAAAAAGAATGCGATAGGCCACCGGTTTTCCGGAATCGTCCTCTCCTCCTGTGGGAATCGGGGCCCCCCGGCCGGGGGAAGAACCCTGCGGGAGTGTCCCATCGCTTGCCGGAACAGTCCCCGATGCCAGCAGGCTCTTCAACGAGGAGATGATTTCTTCCGCCCGGCCCTTGGACTCCGCGGAGTTGGGCGCCTCGAGCATGGAGTTGATCGAATCGATCGCGGAAAGAATGCGGTCGGCAAATTCCCTGGAAGACGGAATATTCTCCTGACGCACTATTTCGAATACGTTTTCCAGTTCGTGCGCAAAAGAGGCTATGTCGTCGAAACCGGCCATGGCGCCTGAACCCTTGATGGTGTGCAGGCACCGAAAAACCTTCTTCATGGCCGTTTCGTTTTCCTGAGCCGTTTCCAGGTCCAGAAGCGCCGTTTCAAGCTCCGAGAGCAGTTCGGCCGCTTCGACCCTGAAGGTTTCCATAAGGCTTTCTATCATCCCAGCACCTTCTTTATTACGGCAAGCAACTGTTCGGGTTTAAAGGGCTTGACGATCCACCCGGTCGCGCCGGCGGATTTTCCTTCCTGCTTTTTCTCCGGCTGCGACTCGGTGGTAAGCATCACTATGGGAATGAATTTCCGGGGAGAATCCAAGTTTCGAACCCCCCGTATCAGTTCGATCCCGTCCATGTTGGGCATGTTGAGGTCGGTGATGAGCATGTGGACAGGGGTATTCATCAGCTTGGAAAGCGCGTCCCTGCCGTCCACGGCCTCGACTACCTGGAATCCCGCGTTTTTGAGTGTGAAGCTGACCATCTGGCGCACACTGGCTGAATCGTCAGCTGTCATGATGCACTTGTCGCTCATTATTTTCCTTCTCCAGACTGATGCGCGCCGGCGTCCTCAAAACCGAGCGCCCCTGAGTATCCGGTATCTATTGCCAGTCTCCTGAGCCGCTCCGGTAAATCGGCATCGAGCAGGAGCCGTTTGCCCATTTTCGCCGAGGAGCCAAGGGCCGAGTAGAGCAGCTGCAGGCACGAAATATCGACGTCGGTTACTTTTGAACAATTCACCACGAGTTGTTCGCTTTTCTCCAGTCCGTCTAACAGGGCGTCTTTGAGTTCTCTTGCGCATTCGACGGTGCATTCGCCCTCGAGTCTGAGGACCATGGCGCCGTCGGATTCCGATAATTCGAATTTCATAGAAATCCCTTCGTATGTCTTGCAGCGAATACGGGTATATCCGAGTGGATATGGAGTCGGGGATAATGGCTCACCGGTCCATTCAGTGAAGTAATCGGAGGGGAAGGCTAAAGGCTTGAAATTTTTTTGGCGGCCAGCCGCCGCGGGCGGGCCTGGGCGGGCTGGGCGTGGTGGCGACAAGTCGCTTTATCGGGGAAGAGTCGGAACGCGGCTCTCTTCTCGCTTCCCGCTTCTCGCTTCCCGCTTCTGATTAGAGAATCCGAGCATGGACAGAAACCTCTTGCTGAAATCGGGGTGGGCCCCCAGTTCCAAGACACGGATCGAGGAGGCCAGGCGCTCCATCTCGGCAAGCATCGTACGGTTTCGCACGACCAGGGAGGCGCCGGATAGAGAGGAGTTGCCAACGAACGTGACCGGTCCCGGGTAGTCTTCGGGCAAAAGCCCTATGCGTTTGAGGCTCCCGGGATTTAAATGGTAGCCGAAAGATCCCGCCACGATTATCTGTTGCAGGTCCGAGACCGAGCGGCCCGCCCGGTCGAGAAGCGTCAGGATTGCGGCGCTCATTGCCCCCTTTGCGAGTTGGACCTGGCGAATGTCTTTCTGGCTCAAAAAAATGTTTTCGCTCAGATGATACCGGTCCCCGCGCAACCGGTCCGAAAGTTTTCCGCATCCATTAAAGGCCCCGCCGGGGGCGATGGCGCCGATCGAAAGCAGTGCGGCGATAAGATCGATAAGGCCGCTCCCGCAAATGCCCACAGGCGGAAGATTCCCTATAGTCGAAAATCGCAGTTCCGCGCCATCTTCCGCAGTGACCGTGTCGATTGCCCCGGGGACTGCCCGGCAGCCGCAGGAAATGTTCATGCCTTCGAGCGCCGGACCCATCGCGCACGATGTGGCGAAAAGCGTCTCGGGATTTTCGATCAATACGATTTCTCCGTTGGTGCCGATATCGATGAAGAGCGTGCACGGGGGCAGGGACCGGTAGTCGATCGCAAGAAGTCCCGCGATAATATCTGCGCCTATGTAGGCCGAGGCCCCCGGTAAAAGGATGAGCCGCCCTTGCGGGGCCATTGGCAGGCCGTAGCGCTCCGCCTCCAGGACCAGGGGTTTCAGGAATGCGGGCCGAAAGGGCGCCAGGGCAAGCGAGAGCGGGTTGACGCCCGCAAGTATATGGAGCATCGTAGTATTTCCGGCGACGCTCATCAAATACACCTGTTCCCGCCTGAGGTTCCGGCCAAGAGTTTCGTCCAGCATCGCCCCCAACTGTTCGAGTAGGGTCGAACGCAGGACAGATACGCCCTCCCGTTCGTTTCGGCAATACTCGATGCGCGTTATGACGTCTCCGCCGTAGGCGGTCTGGGGATTGAGGGCCGAACTGGAACCTAACGAGCCGCCGGTCTCCAGATCGAACAGACAAAGCGACAGGCTCGTTGTCCCCACGTCCACTGCGGCGCCCAAAAGCGGTGCTCCGTCGAATCGAATGTCGATGGCTTCGTTTTCAAACAAGACCCCGCAGGCATGGTTATTGTTCTGCGTCTCGATTTTGTCCAAAAGTCGGGGATCGGCGACCCGAAAAGGAAGGGTTTGGACATAAGGGGTGGCGTCACGGCCTTTTTCGGGCAAAAGAACCCGTTTTACCGGGCTGTCCAGGGCTATCTCGCCAATAGGGGGAGCGGATGCGGCTTGGAGCCGTGTCCAGGAATCGCTCAGGGTGAGTGAAACATCGCCTGCGACCTTCGCCCGGCACGCGAGGCGCACCTCGGCGGGTTGCCCCTCCAGCAGTTCAACCTCCACCTCGTCGGGCGGGCTCAATTCGCCCTGCGCGGTTACGCGGCATTTGCCGCACACCCCACGCCCTCCGCAGGTGGATTCGGTGCCCAGTCCGCTTCGCCTGATGCAGGAAAGAAGGCTCTCCCCCTGCTCGGCATCCAGGGTGAATCTACCGCCGTTTACGCTAACGTTTGGCAATGAAATCTCTCCGAATCTGTAGCTCCATAAATTTATGCCGGGAAATATTGTAACCTATTCCGGCGGGCGTACAACACAGGATATTGCCCTGTCGGTATTATGCCCTCCATCGCCTGTTGATTTTCCGATAGATACGATATACTGATATGATGTTTGCCAAATCTACCATACGTGAGGGATGTTCGGTGAATCGAATCGCAGAAAATACTCGCCCCGTTGTCGGGTTCGAGAGCGCGGGGCCCTGCTGAGGGCCAAAGACGACGAAGGCCCGGGCGGGTCTTCCCGGTTTGGACCAGCCTTTCGTTTCCGGTTTCGTGGAGACCCCCGCAGGCAGGGCGCCTCGGGTTGAGTCGAAATTGACTTTACCGGACCTGCTTGGCGGCTGGAAAGTTCGGTGGGGTATCGGACGCGCGAACTATAAGGTAGACCCTGGCCTCTACGCGCTGGGCCGGCCTCACGCCGATTCCCCGGTTCTCGTCTCGGCCAATTTCAAGATGAGTTTCGATCGATTGCGCAACTCTTTCGGTCCGGACAGAAGCGCCTGGATCCTGGCTCTGGACACTCAGGGGATAAACGTCTGGTGCGCGGCCGGGAAGGGGACTTTCGGAACGGAGGAACTGGCGGGCAGAATCGAATCGAGCGGACTTGCCGGAGTCGTGAAGCACAGAAGGGTCATCGTTCCCCAGTTAGGCGCTCCGGGCGTATCCGCCCGCGAGGTCCTCAAGATGTCCGGGTTCAAGGTGGTCTATGGTCCGGTGCGGGCCGAAGACCTTCCCGCGTTTTTGGATGCGGGCATGAAGGCCGGGCCGGGAATGCGCATCAAGACCTTTGGTATCGCCGAGAGAATGGCGCTTATTCCGGTTGAGCTGGTCCACGCCATGAGGACTTTGCTGGCGGTGCTTCCCTTTTTACTTATACTGGGTGGTTTCAGCGGGCACGGCGGCTACCTGCGGCATGCTCTGGGATTTGGTGGCGTATCGGCCCTGGGTTTGCTTACCGCAATCATTGCGGGCTGCGTCCTAACGCCTTTGCTCCTTCCCTGGCTCCCCGGAAGGGCCTTTTCTGTTAAAGGCATCTGGCCGGCAATAGTGTGCACTCCGCTCTTTCTTCTTCTGCGAAACGCGCTGTGGAGGCTGCACCCGGCAGGATCTTTCGAGACGGCGGCCTGGATACTCGTGATTCCCGCCGTTTCCGCATACCTGGCCATGAATTTTACCGGCTGCTCCACCTTCACTTCACTTTCCGGGGTGAAAAAGGAGATGAAGTGGGCCGTTCCGGCGCAGGTTGCAGCGGTGGCGCTGGGAACGGTTTTTTGGGTGGTTTCGATTTTCGCGGGTTGAGGTGTTTTATGAGCAAACTGGTCTATCTAAAAGAGGTGGTGACCCTTAAGCTGGATGGGGAGGCGTGTTCCGGGTGCGCCATGTGCACGACGGTCTGTCCCCGCGGTGTTTTTGAAATGTCGCGCGGAAAAGCCCGAATTGCCGACCGGGACTCCTGCATCGAGTGCGGGGCATGCGCCCGCAACTGCCCCGAGAGCGCTGTGTCCGTGCAGGTCGGCGTAGGATGCGCCTCCGCGGTGATAAACAGCGCGTTTGGCAGAAGCTCGGGCTGCTCCTGTTCCGTCGACCAGTACAAGGGAGGATGCTGTTGATATGAAGCTTACAGACTTATTTGAAAACGGATTTTCCGATCTGAACTTTCGCAATTTTCTCGTCCACGACTCCCCCTATTTCAAAATACTCAATTTCAATTTCAAGGCCGGGCAGGAGCTTCCCGTTCATGCTCACGACCTCGAAGGGCAGGTGAGTATCGTGATCCTGGAAGGGGAGGGCGAGTTTACCGGAAAAGATGGCGCAGTGCTACCGGCAAAGCGCGGAAGCGTGCTCGTCTCAGATATCTCCGAACCCCACGGCCTTAAGGCCAAAACCGATATGCGCGCGCTTGTGACCATCGCGCCACCGATTTGAACCAGAGTGTGAATGACGATTGAGGCCGGCATTGCAAAAATTACCCCACATACCTTGCATGTTTTCGTCTTGTGGGGTAAACTTCTTTTAGCCCACAATCTCACAGTTTTCTCTTTGTGGGGTTGAACGGGGCTGGACAACTTCCACGTCCTTTCTCCCAAATTGGCTAAAGAGGAGGCCCGAATGGTGCTGGAAGATGTCTTAAAGGAAAGTAGAGAATACTATTTTTCGAGGAAGAGAAAACTGACCGCAGCAGTCCTTGGAATCCCTAGAGGCTCGGTAAAGCAAAAAGTTATACGGGGTAAAGGTTACAATTATCTCCATGTTCGGAGTGGATATAAGATAAAAGACGTGTACCTTGGAAAAGTAAGCAGTGATTCTCTTAATACCATCCAAAAGCAATTAATAAAGCGGAAACAACTTTTGAAGGAGATTGCTGTTGCCCGTACATCGCTTAAGGCCATTGGGGTTTCAAAACACATGATCGAAAGCCACGATTTTTCTGAACCTATTCAAAAACTTTTTCAAAAGTTGATAGACTTAGGACTGTGGGATTTTGGGCTTGAGCTTGTTGGAAGTTGGTGTTTCAAAGTATACCAAAACTATATGGGTGTAGAGTTCTACCCCTTTGTCACTTTGGATATAGATTTAGCTATTCCTGTTTCATACAAAGGACAAGATGTTGACTTGGGTAACCTGTTGGAAGACTTGGGATTTACTCTAAATTTTAGACCTAACGGAGCTATGATATATGAGGGCTTTGGTCTAATAGTCGAATTCCTAAGCCCGGATAAGGGGAAAGGGGCTCCTGACGGAAAGATCAACGTTGAAGGGCTGAAAGTGTCATCTCTAGCATTACGCTATTTGGATATTTTGATGGATAATTCGATTTCGATCTGTATACGTCAAGTTGGTAAGATATCAGTTCCGTCATTGCCTGCATTTTTCGTGCACAAATTATTGGTAGCACCATTGCGGAAAGAGGGTGGTAAAAAAGAAAAAGATTACATGCAGATTAATGCAATAGCAAAGCGTATTCTTCAACAGGATGAGCTTGTAAGTGAATCCTCACGAATATTGGCGCATCTTCCTTCTAGTTGGATAAAAAAAATTAAATCCTCCGCACATCTAATGGAAAAGTATCTTCCTCCTGATAAACCAGACGCTGCATCAGTATTGCTCTCAAGAATTGGAGCCTAACCATACTGATAACAATGGCTGCCCACCACCGCAGGCAGCGGGCCGGATGGGCTTGGCGATCCCGGCTGCGGCGACTCGCCGCTAGAGCGCTCTCATCCACTCGGGCTTGAGGGAGGTCTCGCCCCTCAGGGCGGCATCGAGCATGCCTATGGCTTTCTCTTTATCCGCGGGCATTCTGACCCGCATCGGAAGGTAATTGGAGGCATGGTTGGCGATGAAGATGCCGCGCGTCATATTGGTGTGGACGAGCATTTCCCTGAGCTCTTCGAGCATCTCGCGCGAGGTGAGCAGTTCGAACCGGCCGGCCTTAACATCCGCTTCCATCGGGGTTCCGGGGTGCATCATGAGCGTTAGCACTCCGGTATAGTTCGGATCGATTGCCGAAAGGGCCCTCCCGGTCGCGCGCGCATGCTCCATAGATCTTTCGCGCCCGCCAAGCCCCAGGATGACCATCGTCGAAAGCTTCATACCGGCGGCCCGCACCTTTTGGCCGGCCTCTATCATCTTTTCGGGCGACTGGTTTTTCCCGATCTCCCGGAGCACCTGCGCATCGCCGCTTTCCAACCCGAAATAAACGATCCCCAGGCCAAGCTCGCGAAGCGCCGCCAGTTCCTCATCGGTTTTCCCCAGGATCGCTCGTGAGTCAGCATACGTCCCGACCCGCTGAATCCAGGGCATCTTTTCCCGAATGGCGGAAAGTATCCGTACGAGCCTTTTTTGCGGGATGATCAACGCGTTTCCGTCGATCAGGAAAACCCTTCGCAGGAATTGAAGGTTTTTCGAGGCGTAGTCGATGTCCGCATCGATTACCGCATCCTCTTTGATGGTAAAGCGCTTGTCCTTGTACGACCCGCAAAAGGTGCATTTGTTGTGCGAGCATCCGAGAGTAACCTGAAGTAGTATGCTGTCCGCCTCGCTGGGCGGGCGGATAATGAAGCCCTCGTAGTGCATTCCGTCCATCTCAAGTCTCCGTGCGATCCGTTATGTGAAGCAATTGAGTATAGCCTCATTGCTCAAAATGGAATACGATCTTTTTTGAAATATGGCCCGCGCTTGCCACTGAAGCGGTGCTTTTCGCTTTTTCTTTCACCGGGAGAATCGGGTATGGATAAAGTCCCTCTTTCCGTTGCGATCATCACAAAAGACGAAGAGGTGGATCTGCCGGGCTGCCTGGAAAGCGTTTCCTTTGCAGCTGAAGTCGTGATCGTCGACTGCGGGAGCATCGACCGGACCGAAGAGATTGCCGCGAAGTTCGGCGCCAGGTTCTTCGTCGAACCCTGGAAGGGGTACGGTCCTCAGAAAAACAGCGCTCTTGACAAGTGCTCGTGCGACTGGGTCCTGATACTGGATGCCGACGAACGTGTTCCCGCCGAAACCGCCGAAAAAATTGGGGAACTGGTCTGCGGAAAGGCGAGCGCCGACGCATACTCGTTTCGGAGAAAAAACCTCTTTCACTCCAAATGGATCAGTTCAACCGACTGGTGGCCCGACGAGGTCACCCGGCTCTTTAAAAAAGAGAGGAGCAGGTTCGAGGGGCTCACCCATGAAAAACTCGTCGTCGAGGGCGTTACAAGTAGGCTTACCTGCTGCATCGAACATTTCAGCTACACTTCCTACTCGGAAATTTTCAGAAAACTCGACGATTACTCCACCGAACAAGCCGAGCAGATGTTTTCCGCAGGCAAACGGGCGGGACCGGCCGACGCCCTGTTTCGCGGCGCCTGGATGTTTTTCAGAAACTATTTTCTACGACTCGGCTTTACCGCCGGCTTCGACGGGTTCGTCATATCGTTTTCCAAAGGAACGGGGACTTTTTTGAAATACGCAAAGCTGCATGAGCTGAGCAAATTTGCCTTGAAGCCATGAACCGGGTTGCACCACGTGCCGTCAGGATTACAATTGTTACTGGACAGGGAGAATGGCGATATGAGTGAACCCGCAAAAAATAGGGCGACCTATGAGGACCTCTATCAAATCCCGGAAAACATGACGGGGGAGATCATTGACGGGAAGCTGATCGCCACCCCGAGGCCGGCGAGGAGACACACCCTGGCCGCATCGCACCTGGGGGGCATATTGATTCCTCCCTACCATTTCGGGCGGGGAGGAGGACCGGGCGGGTGGATCATTATAATCGAACCGGAAATCGGGTTGGGAGAGGATATTCTGGTTCCCGACCTGGCGGGATGGAAGAAGGAAAGATTTCCGATCGAAGAGGAGCACAACTGGATTTCTGCGGCCCCGGACTGGGTGTGCGAGATCCTTTCGCCGAAATCGTTTCGAACCGACAAAATAGAGAAAATGCCCATCTATGCCCGCCACAATGTCGGACACATCTGGCTCATCGACCCGATTTCAAGGACTATGGACGCCTTCAGGCTCGAGTCGGGCAGATGGTCTCTTCTGGCAAGCTTTGCCGAAGAAGACGAAGTAAGGATAGAGCCCTTCGAACAGATTGCAGTCCATCTCGCAGATCTGTGGCTTGGACGCTGACCGATTCTTACGCTAAGCCCGGAGAGCACCCGATCAGGCGGCTTTCTCTTTCCCCTCCCCCTTGACCCGTATCGGGTTGGGACCGAGCTGGCGGACCTTTTCGCTCATCTCACGGCTAACTTCGGCAAACCGCGGCCCTTCTCCCGAGGACATGTTGTACATGGCGACCCGGTCGGGTTCCAGCCCGATGGTTTGGAGCAGTTTCCTCACGTACTCGACCCGCTTTCTCGCTCGTATATTGCCTTGCTGATATTTGCAGTCGCCTTCCATGCAGCCTGCGACAAAGACGCCGTCCGCCCCTTTCTCCAGCGCTCTCATGAGATGGATGACGGCCACTCTGCCCGTGCACGGCACTTTGACTATCTTTATACTGCTCGGATACGTCAATCGCATCGAACCTGCCAGGTCCGCCGCAGCGTAGGCTCACTGGGTGCAGCAGAAGGCGACTATAACCGGATCAAAGTTTTCCATCGCATCGCTCCTGAAGAAATATGCGGAATGCTTCCTTAGCGAGTACTAAATATAGTGCAAAACCGTTGATTCGAAAAGAAAAAACATGTGGTCTCCAAGGAAAGAAACAGGAAACGTGAAACAGTTCGCGACGCAACAGAAGATTCATTCTCTCACCCTTACCGTTCCGTGCCGTGTCCTAAGTCCAAAATCGCGGAATTTTTGAAAAACTGTGAAATTAATAAAGAAGAGATTCAGGGCAGGATACGCTTTGACCTCGTCGACATGAAATATGCTCTGGCGTATCTGGTGAAAAGAATCAGAGAAACGGGGGAGGCAGGGCGGGATATGCCAGCGATCTTTCATCCAAAACGAAATTCAGGAGGTCACCCGCAAACTTGAGATCATATAATATAGAGAAAGATCGAAAGATTAAAACGACAGGTGGGGGATTTTGAAGTGGCCACGGGTGCGGGATTTTGGGTGTCCCTCAGGCAGACCGCTGAAAACTCATGCGTTTTCAGGTATCCGGGATATGTGGAGATAATGAATGAATCACGCAAAAGTTGTATTTACTTAGTTACTGCACCAGCGATATCCATATTCTTTCTTTCCTGTAAGTTTCTGCATTTTAGAATCATTGTATATTATAAATGATTTTCTATTTATTATTGTAATGGTCTGTCTGGATATATATGTTTCATTGCCGCCTAGTCCGCCATCCCCTTGAAATTGTTATGTAATGGTATACGTATGGCCGTGGTTAATTACGTGTAGAATAGTTACTATTGTATGGGCGTCACCGAATCCACTATTACCTCCACAATAGTTAACGATATATGCATTAGGGGCATCATTACATGACAAGCCGTTTCGTACATATAGCCCATTATGTAAAGGTAGTTTATCTTTGGAATAACTATTGATAGGGAATAACAGCATCATAAAAATAGTACAAAGTAAAAAAGGTTGAAAGTGGTACATTTCATCTTTGCTCCTCCATTTTAGTGATTTTTTTTATTAGCCGATTCGCCTTTGAAACCTTTGAAAGAGGGCAGATAAGCGGGCTTGTACCGTGGCACTACTTGCCGCAGTATCATAGCTGAAATAAATGTCGATCGTCTGTGCTATGTGCCGCTCAGCTTCTGCTCCAATCGCCCCGCCCCGTCCATCACAGACTGTGTGCTCTCAGTATTCCGACGTCTCCCTGAATCCGTGAGTTTACAAATATGAAACTGTCTCTATTGTTAGCATAACTATTTGCAAGTACTAATTATTTGTGGTATGCATTCGCCTCACAGAAACTCACTTGCGAGGTGAACATGAAGCGCATTATTATCGAGCAGTCCGACAAAGAATTTTATACCTCCAACTCTGGACTCGTACTCGTCGGATACTGTATCAATGGTTTGTGCGGACTTCCGGTCAAGGCCAAGAAGAGCTTTCCAGTAGGCCCTTGTGGCATTGGGCTGGACGATATCCTGCGCAGTTATCTCGGACTCCTTGCAATTGGGCCTTTCCAAGTTATCGTACAGTGGATAGCTGTTTTTAAGGGATTCCAAAAATAGGGCGGTTTTGGGCTTAAAACCCCCGCTCCCCGCTTCTGCCTTGACAGGCACGCTCCAAGATGGGAAAAATGGTGCAATTATGAGCGAAAGGG
This sequence comes from Syntrophobacteraceae bacterium, assembly GCA_049964955.1. Lineage (GTDB taxonomy): Bacteria > Desulfobacterota > Syntrophobacteria > Syntrophobacterales > Syntrophobacteraceae > SbD1. The sequence goes on along the minus strand of JBMFWU010000006.1, from coordinate 44,222 downwards.
GGAAGCCGACCACTCCACGCACAATCCCCCTCAATTCTTGTCGCGCAGAGGATGACGATATGAATGAGCCTGTTCGATTCGTCGGGGCAGGTCCGGGGGACCCCGAACTCATCACGGTGAAAGGGATGCGGCTGCTCGAGAAAGCCGACCGCGTCGTATACGCCGGTTCTTTGGTCCCGAAAATCTTGCTTCGGTATTGCAAAAAGGATGTCTTGGCGTTCGACAGCGCCTCTCTTACGCTTGCGCAGACGCATGCGCTCCTTAAAGAAGGCTATGAGGCGGGGGAAATCGTGGTGCGGCTCCACACGGGAGACCCGGGCCTCTACGGTGCGCTCCTGGAACAAATGGCCCTTCTCGACAGCGATGGAATTGCCTACGAGGTGGTTCCGGGGGTAACCGCCGGGTTTGCCGCCGCGGCCGCTGCCAAAAAAGTGCTTACAATCCCCGAGCTCTCCCAGACCGTTATCCTGACACGGCTCGGGGCAAGAACTCCTGTTCCGGGGAAGGAAGATCTGGCGGCCCTTGCCTCGCACCGCGCAACCATGATCATATACCTGAGCGTGCAGCGCATCGAAGAGGTTGTTGACCAATTGCGCGAGCACTATCCGGCGGACACGCCCGTCGTAGTGGCGTACCGGGTGGGCTGGCCGGAGCAGAAGCTTTTGCGGGGCAGCCTCGATACCATTGCCTCCCTGGTGCACTCGGAGCAAATCGAACGGCAGGCGCTGATACTCGTCGGCGAAGTGTTTGGGGAAATGGCGCCGGGAGGCGAGGGGATCAAAAGGTCCAAGCTTTATGACGAATCCTTCAGTCATCAGTTCCGGGATGCCGAAAAAGACGGGTAGGGGAAAGACGGCGATTTTCGCCCTGACCCGCAAGGGAGCGCAACTGGCCGGCAGGCTCTCCTTGCAGATGCCGGGAAGTGCCTGCTTTTGTAACGATCGCTACGCAACGGAAAGGATGATTCCGTTCGGGCGCCTTTCGGAAGTCTTCCGGTCCGCATGGTTCGACTATGACGGGATCGTCTGCATAATGAGCTGCGGCATAGCGGTGCGAACGGTAGCTCCCCTGCTCGCGCACAAGGCGATCGACCCGGCGGTTGTTGTCGTCGATCAAAACGGCGCCTTCGCCATAAGCCTTGTTTCGGGCCATATCGGCGGCGCCAACGAACTGGCCAGGAAGGTGGCCGCTCTTACAGGCGGCAGGGCGGTCATTACCACTGCCTCCGATATTCAGGAAAAGCCTGCTATAGATCTCGCGGCCAAAAGCGCCGGGCTGCGGATCGAAAACCTGGCCATGGCGAGCAGAATCCAGGCTGCGATTCTGGATGAAGAACCCGTGTGGATATTCGATCCGGAGGGGTTGCTCCTCGCCTTTCTTCCCCCGGGGCACGGGTTTCGCGTGGTGGATGCCCGAAAAGATGGCGCGGCCATGCGGGGAGGTCCCGGAATATGGGTTTCGGAACGGCTTGCCCCGCCGGGTGTGGAATGTCTCCAAATCCGCCCGGAAAAGCTCGTGATCGGGGTTGGCTGCAACCGGGGGACGAGTTCGGAGGAAATAGTCGGCTTCATTAGGGAAAAACTGAAAGAAAGCGGGCTTTCGCCCCTTTCCATACGGAATTTCGCAAGCCTTGACCTCAAGGCCGACGAACCCGGACTTCTGGATGCGGTCCGGGTGTTCGACCGGCCGATTTATTTTTGCACCCGCCGGGATATTGAGACCATTGCGGTCCCCAATCCGTCGCAAACGGTTGCCCGGCATGCAGGAGTTGAAAGCGTATGCGAAGCGAGCGCTCTTTGGAGTGCGGGAACGGACAGGTTGCTGGCGCCCAAGAGGAAAGCGGGCAACTGCACGATGGCCGTCGCCCGGGTAGACTCTCGATAATCGGCCTGGGGCCCGGCGCCAGATCGTATATGGCCGCGGAAGCGCTCGAGGCGCTCCAGTCGGCGGAGGTGGCGCTGGGCTATAAGACCTACCTGGATTTGGTAAAGGACCTGCTGGGCGACAAAACCGTTGTCTCCAGCGGAATGCGAAAGGAGGTCGAACGCTGCCGGGAGGCGATAGAATATGCTTTGGCCGGTAGAGACGTCGCCCTGCTTTCCAGCGGTGATGCCGGTATCTACGGGATGGCCGGGCTCGTTTTGGATATCTGCAGGGAGCGAGACCTGGAGGTCCTGGAGTGGAGCGCAACCTCCCGCGCCGGCGAAGAGGCCTCGGCGCCGGACCACCCTCGGGGCTTCTTCCTGCGGGTGATTCCGGGCATTGCCGCCTTCAACGCTGCTGCTTCCCTCCTGGGCGCGCCCCTCATGCATGACTTTGCAGCGGTTAGTCTCAGCGATCACCTGACTGCCTGGCAGCTCATAGAAAAACGGCTGAGTGCTGCCGCCGAGGCCGATTTCGTCCTGGCGCTCTACAACCCCCGCAGCAAGAGTCGCCCCGATGTGCTCGAAAAGGCGCTTGCCATTCTTCTTCGCTTCCGTTCGCCGGAAACCCCCGCAGGGATCGTTCGCAAGGCCATGCGCGAAGGGCAGTGGAGGCGCCTTTGCACCCTGGGGGATTTGCCGGTGGGCGAGGTGGACATGCAGACCGTGATTATCGTTGGAAACAGCCGGACCTATCTCTGGAAAGGATGGATGGTTACCCCCAGGGGATATCTGGACAAATACTCTTTTAGCGGCGAGCCGCCGCTGCCGGGTTGCCCGCCTGCTTCGCGGGCGGGCGGAGATTTTTCGCGCGAATCTTAAAGCGGCATCGCGTTTGCCCGGAGCGCCTCTCCGATCGCTGCAACTAAATTTTCGATCCGCTCCGGACCAAGTCCCAGGAATTTCAGACTTTTCACCTGCGTGAGGTCCATGTCGGGCCTTCGGGTCGGGCCCACCTCCAGCTTGTGGCAGATGACATTGGCACCGTTCACTATCTGAGTCAGTTGCGAGGGGGTCGGGCCTGGCTCCGGTTCATGGTGATCGGCTATAGCGTCTTCTATGGTGCTTGCGAAGCGCCATTTGTTGGCGATCGCTCCGCCGACCAGCGCGTGCGTGAAGCCGAATCTGCGTTGTTCGGCCTCCGCGAAATCCAAACCTTCGTTGTAGACTTCTTCCATAATGTCGCGCATCGTCCCGGGGGCGTGGAGAAACAGCGCGGTTTTACCCACGTCGTGCATGAGCCCGGCCATATAGGCTTCTTCCTTGCGCGGAAAACGCAGCTCGTCGGCTATTTTTCTGGCCGCCAGTCCGCAGCCTGTCGAATGTTCCCACAGCAGCTGCTCGGCAAGGCCCACTTTCGAATACATGCTCTTTAGCACCGCCGTCATGATGAGCGATCTGATGGAGTCAAATCCCATGAACATGACGGCGTCTTTCAAGGTCGATATGGAGCGCGAAGCCCCGTAGAAAGGCGAATTGGCGACTTTGAGGACCCTTGCGGCGAGCGCCTGGTCCTGAGTAATCAGCTGGTGGATTTCCTTGGGGTTTGTATCCTCGTCGGAGAGCTTGTCCAACACCTGCGCGGCGATATGAGGCATCGCGGGGAGATCTCCGACCACTTTGGCGATGCGTATCGCGGAAGGCAATTCCGGGTCCTGCGGCGGGGTTTGTCCTCCCTCCCGGGCATCTGCGGTAAAATCTTGCGGCTCCGGGAGCCTTCCTGCTTTCCCCGCCAATCGATTCCCGCCCTCCGATTCGGCAGGCTTATTCGTCTGTAACCTCATCTGAACTCCACCTTTGTCCGTCAATATCTTCTTTATCCACTCTATTAATCGGCACTGGTCAAGATAAGGTTTATTCTTTTTTGGCGTAACCTCTTCATTTTTTCCGACACAACCCTCAAATATCCGCAGCCGCCGGCGTAAGCTCTTTTTCCGAGGCCTCGAGAATTTTTGCGACCCGATCCGGGGTCAGTCCAAGGGCCTTGATGCTCTTCACTTCGTTGAGGTCCAGATCGGGCTTTCTTATCGGACCCACGGAGAGTTTGTGGCAGATGGAGTCGGCCGCGCTCACCAGGTGAGTCAGTTCCAGGGTGGAACCGGACTGTTCGGTGTGATGGTGACCGGCTATAGCCTCTTCTATTGAGGCTACGAAGCACCATGCGTGTGCCACAGATCCGCCGATCTGCGCATGCGTGAATCCGAACCTGCGCTGTTCGGCCTCCAGGAAGTCCAGGCCGTCGTTTAAGACATCTCGAATGACTTCGCGCATCAGGCCCGGGGCGTGCCAAAAAAGGGCCGCTTTGCCCACATCGTGCATGAGCCCGGCGAGATAGGCCTCATCTCTGCGAAGGTAGCGAACCTCGTCCGCAATTTTTCGGGCCGCCAGGCCGCAGCCCACGGAATGTTCCCAGAAAAGCTTTTCGGCAAGACCCACCCGGGAGTACATGCTCTTTAACACTGTCGTCAAAATGAGAGATCTGATGGAATCAAATCCCATGAACAGGAGAGCATCGTTTAAGGTCGCGATCGAGCGCGAAGCGCCGTAGAAGGGCGAGTTGGCCAGTTTGAGGACCCTGGCGGCAAGCGCCTGGTCTTTGGTAATCAGTTGGTTGATTTCTCGGGGAGAGGTATCCTCGCAGGAAAGTTTGTCGAGAAGCTGCGCGGCGATATGCGGCATTGCGGGAAGGTCCCCGATGACTCTGGCGATCCTTTCGGCTGAGGACACCCCAGGGGCTGGCGGAGGCCCCTTTCCCCGCGCCGAACCATCCCCGGAAACGCTGTAAGAAGCCTTCCCCGCCTCCCCGGGCGTTTCGTTTTCCATAAATCGGCCGGTTGCGGCCGAACTGGCGACTGTATTCGCCCGAGACTTCATCGCAACTTCACCTCGCCTCTGCTGTCTAGCCTGCCCGCGAAGAAGGCGAGCGAGGCAGCGCTGATTCGCCACTTCGCTCTATCCTCACATCAGGTATCGGCATACTGTGCGATGAGGTTGAATTTTTTTTCGCTAGCCTTCTTTTCCCGTCGGGGCCTCCGGAGGGGGGGAGACAGACGCATTTGCCGGCGCCGGGTTTACCAGCTTCTGGGTCAGGGCAGCCTGCACCTGCTCCTTTTCCATCCGTTCGCGTTTGAGTTTGCGGCGGGTCTGAAAATGGAATTTCATCATGATCATCAGGCCTAACAGAAAGCCTATGACGAGTGGGACCAGGACGAGCAGATAGACTTTGACAGGGCGGGTCGGCTTCACAAAGTAGAGATTGAACGCCAAGGTTTCGGGCTTTACCAGAACTGCCAGGTTTTGATAGACGAAAATGCCGATCAGGCAGAGAATTACAAGAGTTATGATCAGCTTAAACAGCCTCATCAACGCTCTCCTTCCTGAAGGATGGTAGAAGTTTTGAGTAGGATTGCCGGATGTGTTCGGGTATGCTGCGTATATCGGCAAGAGCCGCCATGAAGTTGGTATCCCCTCGCCACCGGGGCACGATATGGAAGTGGAGATGCTCCTCGTAGCCCGCCCCGGCTTCCCGTCCGATGTTCAGCCCGATATTGAATCCGTCCGGATGCATGGCTCCCCGCAGGATGCGCGTGGATTTTTTAACCATGTCCATAAGATTGTGCTCTTCCTCGGCGGTCAAGTCGTCGAGGCTCGACAGATGGCGTACGGGAGAAACCAGCAGATGGCCGTTGTTATACGGGAACTTGTTCATCATCACCGTTACAAGGTCGTCCCGGTAAAGGATCAGACGCTCTTCGTCGGACTGACCGTGATATTCTCTGCAAAAAATGCAGCCGGGCGGCTTTTTGCCCAAGATATACTCAACGCGCCACGGCGCCCAGAGATTGTGCACTTCTTCCCCGCTCCTTCCGGATGGACACTAGAGAGTAATTATTTCGCCCTCGATCGTGTCGTCGATTTTCAACAGTCCGATCGAGTTGCCGTGCTTCCCGCGCCCGAGAAAGACAGACCCCGGATTAAACCAGAATATTCCGTTCTCGCGTGCGATGAGCGGTTGATGGGTGTGGCCGAAAAGGACCGCATCGACCTCGCTCAATTGCTCTGCTATCCTTTGGCGAATCCCCCCCGGGGCGCCCCATCCGTGAGTGATCCCCAGGCGAAATGCGCCTGCCTTCACTATTCTTTGCGCCGGAAGCCTCAGTTTGATCGCAGTATCGTCCATGTTTCCCGACACCGCTTCAAGCGGATACTGCTCCAGGTAATTCAACACGCCGACTCTATCCCAGTCCCCCAGGTGAATCACCATATCCGCGCCTTGGCAAAACCGCGCGCAAATGGCTTCGAATTCGCCGGTCGGTCTATCGAGGTGAGTATCCGACATCACCACTATCTTCATCGCTTTGGACACGTCATCCCTCGATGCTTCGCCGGATAAAGCCCGGTATGGTTTCAAATTAACCACTATACCAACAGGCTCTTAAAAAACAAGTAATTTCAATACCTGGAAGGTTGTAAATTCTAAAGGCGCGAGGGTGCGCTACGTCGGGGTTGGGGGAGGCGGGTCCGCATAATCGATCGCTTCGTCTGCCCGTTACTGTTTGCTTCTTTGCTCCTCGATTTCGATTCGCCCCGGAAATTCTGCGAACATCCCGCTTCTTTCCAATTCCCCTCGGGGATTGAAAAAACGCATATTGCCCTCTATGTCGCAGAACCAAACTTCTTTGGCGCCCGCCTCAAAAAATAACGACCTTCTATATTTCATCACCTTAAACCAGACATGTATGCGCGCCTGATATTCCCTGTGAATGTTTTTGGCCGCGACCATCATGATGTATCCTTCCGCGTTCGTTTCGATCTTGAAAGGAAGGTCTTGAAGGCTTGGATGCTCGACCACTTCACGCCATTCCATTTGCGTCTCCTTTTTTCTTCCCCCCCTGTACTATACGATCTCCTTTCGGGATTGACCACTTTTATGCGGGGAGGCTGCGCCCAATGGGCGCAACCTCCTGTTTCATGGACCGGTATCGAATCTATTTCATCCAGTCACACGGGTTTCCCAGCGGAACAAGGATACGGAATTCGAACCATTGGCCGCCAAAGTCGTTTTTGGTATAGAGCGGAAAATTGTAGATGAACATCGTGTCCACCGCTCCAAAATTGTACCCGATGAGCGGGCCGGCGGTGAAGTTTTCAGCCCTTGTCCCGGGCTGACTGCGGTAGCTGAAGATGCCGGTGGGTGCCCTGGGTACCTGGGAAGCGAATTTGTCATTTCCCACCTGGAATTGCGATTCGGCGCCAAACCCGAAAGTCCATTTTCGCCAGTTGTAGGCGACGGTATAGTCCATGCCGATCTCATCGGCCGACTGATAGTTCGTATCGGTGTCCTTGGTGGAAAAGTCGTATTCGCCGAAAACGCTCACGTTCCAGCCGTTGCACAGCCAACTGAGTCCCCACAGGGGCGCAAAGACATAGGTGTCGTTGCTCGATTCCGCATAGATGCCGCCGTCACTCTGGTACGGGTTGGCATACTTTACACGGTTTACTGAGTATGCGATGACCCTGTCCCCCGGTGAGGTCGTTCCATCGTTTAGTCCGACCTCGAAGCCGAGCATTCCATGCAAATTGAACGGAAGCTGCCAGGAGAGCATGGCCGGAAGAAGGACGGTGTTGTAGGCGCCCCACTGCGAACCGCCCTCAAACGTTGTGGGAAATGTGTTTTGCTGAATTGTAAGGTTCGTATAGTCCCAGGGCTGCATGAAACCGCACATGTAGTCAGCGCCCAGAAATTTATATCCCGTCGACCACACGAAGGTGGGAATGTTGACAAATGCGAACAGTTTGGGTCCGGGGATCGTGTGCCCGTCGTCGCCATAGAGCTTGAATGCGGGCGCAATGAATGTTTCATCGATCATATAGACCCCCGGAGGAGGCGCTGCTCCCAGGGACAATCCTTCCGTATGCCCGCGAAGGTGAAAATCCCAGATCTCTTCGGCGGTGGCCGTGCTAAGCGTCATGGCCACCGCGACGCACAAAACCATCAATGCAACGATATACTTCCTCATAATCTTTCCTCCTCAAGGCACAAAAGTTAAAATTTTCAAGGTCAATTTGTTCTGCCCCAACTCGTCCTACGCTTTGCCCAAACGCGGGCCATTCCTTATCACCTCCTCACTGGAAAATGAGAAAAGAGTCCCCGACCATGCCTGTTGCCGATCCATGCGGAAAAGCAAGCCGGCGAAAAACACCGTTACAACGAACTGCAACAGTGTCCGTTTTCTGCAATCAGATCGATATTCGGGAAATTGTGTGCTTTTACAGCCCCCTGGAAAATCGCCCGCACTTATCTACAAAGAGCAGCTTACTGTTCCCTCTATGGGCATATCTGCCCGAAATGACAGGCTATAGGCGCTGTGATGGTAAAATGGGAGGAAGCGTCTTGTGAGCCGGAACCGATGAAACCGTCGCAACGTTGTTTAGACAGTCAGCAATTATGTAACCCGCCACAGGCGAGTTGATAATTATTCTCCCGTGAGTAGTCAAGCCCTGTGAAGTGGCTTTAGCAGGGATTCAAACCGGCGCGAGTTCGACATTACCCCATACGCCCATTTTGTCTTTGATGACGATCAGGACCGCTTCGATAGATTCGAGGGTGGGGGCGAGGGCGAGCGCTTTGTCTATATCCGCTCTGGTTTTGACCATATTGCCGAGCCGGGTGGCGGCGGCATCGGCAAGGGCGGCGTTTTTGGACAGGACGGTCACCGCATCGGCCTTGCCGAAGCTAAGAGAGGGGCCAACGGTTGCAGAGGAGGTGCAAACGCCCAGCGGAAAGCGCTCCGGGCCGAGCCGCAAGGCGATCTTGCCTGTAAAGGGGGAATGAGGGCCGGCGAAAATCCCGACCGTGGTGTCTTCTTGCAGGTTGAGGTAGCAGTCGCCGCCGTTTTCGACGATCACCGAATCGGAAAAGCGCGAAAGAAAAACCCCGACGGCCTCGGCAAAGGCGCCGGCAACGCTTGCCATGGGCCCCACCTCGGCGCGGGTCGCAGCCTCCAGCATGCGCCGCGCGATCGGCGGGGCGAACGGATCGTCGGGAAGCGGGGCGAGCGAGTGTAAAAAATCCTGGTGCGAGGCGATGTAGCGCTCCAGTTGGAGGCGCAAACTCAACACGGCCTCCATCGCCTCTTTTTCCAGGTTCAATCTTGCCCGGATCCAGAGGTCGGTTTCCCGGTATCTCACCCGAAAGCTTTCCCATCCCTGCGGTTTTCGGTGCTGATACCGGTAGAACCGGTGAGTCTCGCCGTAGTTACCTACTCCCATTCAATCGTACTCGGAGGTTTGGAGGATATGTCGTAGACCACGCGGTTTACGCCCTTTACTTCATTGATGATCCGGTTTGAAATCCGCGCCAGCACGTCGTAGGGAAGTCTCGCCCAGTCGGCGGTCATGGCGTCTACGGACTCCACCGCGCGAAGGGCCACCACCTGGTCGTAGGTGCGCCCGTCGCCCATGACCCCTACCGACCGTACGGGGAGCAGCACGGCGAATGCCTGCCAGACGTGCTCGTACCAGCCGCAGGCCTCGATCTCCTCCTGGATCACCGCATCGGCTTCGCGCAGTATCTCCAGGTTTTCGGGGGTGATCTCTCCGAGTAGCCGGATGGCCAGGCCGGGACCGGGGAAAGGGTGCCGCATGATGATCCTCTCGGGAAGCCCGAGTTCTCTTCCCACCAGCCGCACCTCATCTTTGAAAAGTTCCCGGAGAGGCTCGATGAGCGCGAGTTTCATTCTTTCGGGAAGGCCCCCCACGTTGTGGTGGGTCTTAATGGTGGCCGAAGGCCCCCGAAACGACACCGACTCGATCACGTCGGGGTAAAGCGTCCCCTGGGCGAGCCAGCGTGCCCCGCTTATGCGTGCCGCCTCCCGCTCGAAGACCTCGATGAAGAGGTTTCCGATGATCTTGCGCTTGCGCTCGGGGTCCGTCACGCCCCGCAACCGGTCGAGGAACTCGGCCGAGGCATCGATGTAGATCAGGTTCATTTCGAAATGGTCGCGGAATACCCGTTGGACGGTTTCCGCTTCGCCTTTTCGCAAGAGGCCGTTATTTACGAAAATGCAGTGAAGCCGCTCTCCCAGCGCCTTGTGGAGAAGGACCGCAACCACGGAGGAATCCACTCCTCCGCTAAGAGCGCAAATCACCTGGTCGTTTCCCACCTTTTTTCGAACCGCATCGATCTCCGACTCGACAAAGGATTTCATCGTCCAGACGGGACGGCACCGGCAGACACGAAACAGGAAATTTTCCAGTACGTCTTTGCCGCAGGGCGTGTGCGCGACTTCCGGGTGGAACTGCACCCCGTAGAGGCTGCGCTTGGAATCCCCCATGGCTGCGGCCGGGGAATTATCGCTGTGGGCCATTGTCACAAAGCCGGGCGGAAGCTGGAGTATCCGGTCGCCGTGGCTCATCCAGACGCGCTGACCCGCCTTTTCGATGTCGTTGAAAACATCTCCCGGCAGGTCGATTTCTATGGCTGCGGGGCCGTATTCGCGCATCTGCGCCGGTTCTACCGCCCCTCCCATCAGGTGGGCCATGAGCTGCATGCCGTAGCAGATGCCAAAAATCGGGATGCCCAGCGTAAAGATTCGAGGGTCGATCAGGGGAGCGCCTTCCTCGTGCACGCTCGACGGTCCCCCCGAAAGGATTATGCCCCTGGGGTGGAATTCCTCGATTTTCGCGGCGTCCATATTGAAGGGGTGAATTTCACAATAGACGTGGCTCTCCCGCACCCTGCGCGCGATAAGCTGGGTGGTCTGCGAGCCGAAATCGAGGATGAGCACTCGTTCCTGATGCAAATTATCGAACATGTCGTATCCGTTTTCTGCAAGGTGTTATTTCAAGTCCACCTGGTAATTGGGCGCTTCCTTGGTGATGATTACGTCATGGACATGGCTTTCGCGCAACCCCGCGCTGGTGACTCGAACCATTCTGGCGTTTGCGCGAAGCTCGCCCAGCGAAGCGCACCCCAGATATCCCATCCCCGCGCGCAACCCCCCTATGAGTTGATGCAGGATATCGCTAACCGGCCCGCGGTAGGGCACCTTGCCCTCGATTCCTTCCGGGACGAGCTTTTTGGGTTCGAACACGTCGTCCTGGAAATAGCGGTCTTTGCTGCCTTCCCGCATGGCGCCAAGAGATCCCATGCCGCGATAGACCTTGTAGCTGCGGCCCTGGTAGAGGATTGTCTCTCCCGGGCTTTCGTCGGTGCCCGCAAAAAGGCCCCCGATCATCACGCTATCACCCCCGACAGCCAGGGCCTTGACGATGTCTCCGCTGTACTTGATTCCGCCGTCGGCAACGATCGGGATACCCTTCGCGCGGGCTACCCGCGCGCACGCCATGATCGCGCTAACCTGCGGAACGCCCACCCCGGCGACTATCCTCGTCGTGCAGATCGATCCCGGGCCAACGCCGATCTTCACACCGTCGGCCCCCGCCTCGATGAGCGCCATGGTCCCTTCGGCGGTGGCCACATTGCCCGCGATCACCTGCATGTCGGCAAATTCGGCCTTGATCGTCTTTACCGCTTCGATCACGTTTCGCGAATGGCCGTGGGCGCTGTCGACCACGATGACATCGGCCCCCGCGGTGCGCAGCGCCGCGGCTCGCGGAAGCATATCCCTGCCGATGCCCACCCCGGCCCCCACGCGCAGCCGCCCCAAAAGATCTTTGGAGGCGTTCGGATATTTTTTCACCTTCATGATATCTTTTATGGTGATGAGCCCCTTTAGCCGGCCCGCCTCATCGACCACCAGGAGTTTTTCGATCCGGTTTTTCTGCAGCAGCCTCTTGGAGTCTTCGAGCGATATGCCCAACGGGGCCGTCACCAGGTTTTCCCTGGTCATGATATCGGCCACCCGAATCGTTCTGTCGGTTTCAAACCGAAGGTCCCTGTTGGTGATGATTCCCACCAGCTGGTCGCCCCGCACCACCGGAACCCCCGAAATGTGATACCGCGTCATGAGGTCGAACACATCTCCGATCTGCTGGTCGGGATCTACGGTCACCGGGTCGACGATCATGCCGCTTTCGGATTTTTTGACCTTGTTGACTTCCTGCGCCTGGGCCGCAATGCTCATGTTGCGGTGAATTATGCCTATCCCGCCTTCCCGCGCCATGCTGATCGCCGTTTCCGATTCGGTCACCGTGTCCATGGCGGCGCTCACCAGCGGAATGTGCATCTTGATTTCCCGGGTCAGCATGGTCTCGACCACGGTCTCTACGGGCAGGACCTCGGAATAGCCGGGAACGAGGGAAATGTCGTCAAAGGTTAACGCTTCGGGTATCTCAAAAGCAGTCTTGGGCTCCATCATTTTCTCCGAGTCTTATATGTCTTTCGATTAATTATCAAAGGGCCTTTATCTCTCCGCAAGGCGCCATGTCAAGCGCGTTTTTGGACCTCCCGCCGCGGTACCCTCCAGTCCCGATTCCCGTTCGATCGAATCGATCACTATCCCTTCTAGGAGGCCCGCATCGGAGACGGTAAAGCGGTCGCAGCCAAAAGACGAAAGGATTTGGGAAACGATAACGGCCCCGGCAAGGATGATATCTTCACGCCCGGCCTCAAGCCCCGCTACTTTGCGCCGCTCGCAAAGCTCCATGGACGCAAAAGACCGGATCGTCGCATCGATCCACTCCAGGGGCAGGACCAGCCCGTTTACACGGTAGGGGAGGTAGCGCGTCATCTCCAGACGCATCGCCGCCAGGGTGGTGACCGTTCCAGCCGTTCCCGCGAGCAAAACTCCCCCGGAATTTTGCATTTTACCTTTTTTATGCAGATTTTCATACAACTGCTCTTTTGCCGTCTCGATTTGCTCCCGGGCCGCGAGCGCCGCCCGCTCTACCGCTTCCATCCCGGGCGGATCGGCCGCAAGGTAGGCCTGGGTAAGGGTCGCTGCCCCGATGGGCCGGCTCGCGCAGCGTGTCCCATCCTTCTCTATCGGCAGTACGAACTCGGTGCTCCCCCCCCCTACATCGAAGAGTACCGGATGTTCTCCGCCGAGGCGGATGACGCTGAGGATTCCTTTTGCCGAAAGGTTCGCCTCGCTTTCCTCAGACAAAATCGAACAGACAAGACCCGTTTCGGACTCGATGCGCGCGAGCGTTTCGTCAGAATTTTTCGCTCGCCTCACCACCCCCGTCGCTCCGCAGGAAACCTTCTCCACACGGTAGTCTCGCAGGATGGCGGCGTATTCCTTCAGGGCCGTGAGGTTTCTTTGCTGTGCCTCTTCGGTGATGCTTCCGGAGCGCTCGAATCCCTCGGCCAGTCGGGTAACTCTTCTTTCCGCGCGGACCGCAACAAGCTCGTTTCCCGATCTGCGGGCGATCAAAAGACGCGTCGTGTGCGAACCGATGTCGATCCCCGCGAAATGGTTTTCGTCGGAAGCGTCCGCAACCTCTTTCCTTACTTGACAGCACCTTTCACTTGTCATTATGTTTGACTACCTAACGAGGAGACGATCGCACATGATTCAGGAAATCAACCCGAACCACCCCGAGCCCCGAAAAATCAAAAAAATCGTGGAGGTGCTCGAATCCGGAGGCATAATAGCCTATCCCACCGACACCTACTACGGCATTGGGTGCGATCTGCTCAACAAAGGGTCTATCGAAAAGATATACCTTCTGAAGCGCAGATCGAAGCAGCAGCCCTTCAGTTTCATCTGCAGCGACCTCAAAAATTTGAGCGAATACGCCCAGGTCACCAATTACGCTTACAAAAATATGAAGCGGCATCTGCCGGGGCCCTACACCTTCGTATTGGAAGGCTCCCGTATGGTGCCCCGCATCATGCTCACCAAACGGCAGACCGTCGGGATCCGCGTCCCCGACCACCCGATCTGCCTGGCAATTGTCCAGGCGCTCGGCCACCCGATAATCAGCACGAGCGCAACCGATCCGGAAACAAGTGATATTTTGTCTACACCGCGGGAAATTCAAGACAAAATCGGCTATGCCATAGATCTCATCGTGGACGGGGGCGTTGTTCCCGGAATCCCTTCCAGCGTCATCTCGCTTCTAAACGATACGCCGGAAATCCTGCGGGAAGGCGCCGGCGATATTTCGCCTTTTCAGAGCAAATAAGAAAAAAGAAAAAAGCAAAAAGTAAAAGAGCTCCGCACTTTTTGCTTTCAACTTTTTACTTGAGTTGCAGTTTATACATCAGGCAGGCCGAGGAGGAATCGGCGAGGATATCGTGTATTCTTTCGCCGGCTTCGCTGCCCAATAAAAGACTTAAAAGGGACGACCCGCCCTTTTTGGCCTCGTCGACTTGCGGTTCGCCTTTAATGCCACCGAGTTTTCCGGCTTCTTCGAGTGCGTCTTCGTAATTGCCGATCCGGTCGATAAGCTTGAGCTTGAGAGCGTCTTCGCCCAAGATGATCCTGCCGTCGGCAATCTTTTGCACCTCGGCTACGGGCAAATGCCGTGCGCCGGCAACATCGCGGACGAACTGGTTGTAGCTGGTGTCGATCGTTGACTGGAGAAGCGCTTGTTCCTGCGGGGTCATGGGCCGGCCGGGGTCTCCGATATCTTTGAGAGGGCCGCTCTGGATGGTGACCGTCTTATAGCCGATCTTGCCGAAAAGCCCCTGCATATTGGGCAGGTGGATTATTACGCCGATACTCCCGGTGATCGTGCCGGGGTCAGCAACGATGCGCGTTGCCGCCGAGGATAGATAGTACGCCCCCGAGGCGGCAACGGTACCCATCGAAACAACTACCGGCTTTACCGTTACGGTTCGCCGGATTTCCCGATATATCTCCTGCGACGGTCCAACGGCCCCGCCGGGTGAGTCCACCCGCAGCAAAATCGCCTTGATGGAGGAATCTTTCCGGAATTTCTTCAGATGCTCCAAGGTCCAACGGGAACTGAGTATGGTTCCCGTTATATCGATTTCGCCTACGCGGCTGCCTTTGAACAGAGCCGTGCCTGCCACGAGCCAGGTGAGCGTGATTGTCAGTAGGACCCCGATCACCACCCCGATTAAGCAGCCGCGTACTTTCATCGCCCGACCTTCACCCACGGAAAAACCGATCAGTTCTTATCCGTGGGTGCGGTGCTGTTGGCCTGCGCCTTTGCCTCGAGCTCTTCTTTCAAAAGTTCGCCGAGGTTGGAAGTCGCGGCCCTGCTGGTGTTCATGTACTCGTCGTAGTTGGACCGGTCGTCCTGCTCTTCGATCTTCTTGACCGAAAGGCCGATCTTTCTGTCCTTCGAAGAGATGTTGATCACCCGGGCTGTTATCGTGTCCCCGGGTTTAAACTGCCCGACCGGAGACTTCACCTTCTCCTTGCTGATTTCGGAGACGTGGACAAGCCCTTCGATCCCTTCCTCCAGTTCGACAAAGAGGCCGAAATCGGTGACGTTTGTGATCGGACCACTCACGACGCTGCCAATCGGGTAGCGGTACGGAATGCTCTCCCACGGATCGGATTCCAGCTGCTTGATGCCCAGGGAAAATCGTTCGTTATCCTTGTCGATATTGAGCACGATCGCCTGGACTTCCTGGTTCTTGCGGAAGACTTCCGAGGGGTGCTTGACGCGCTTGGTCCAGGAGATGTCGGAGATATGCACCAGGCCGTCTATGCCTTCGTCGATCCCGATAAAGATGCCGAAATCGGTGATGTTTTTGATCTTGCCCGCAATGGTGGTCCCCACCGGGTATTTCTGCGCGATCACATCCCACGGGTTGGACTCGAGCTGCTTCATGCCCAGCGAGATGCGCTTGCTCTCGGGGTTGATGCTGAGCACCACCGCCTCCACCTCGTCGCCCACCGACAAAAACTTGGAGGGATGCCGCACCTTCTTGGTCCAGGACATCTCCGAGACGTGAATGAGACCCTCTACGCCTTCTTCGATCTCGATGAAGGCGCCGTAATCGGTAAGGCTGACCACCTTGCCCTGCACCTTCGCCCCGACAGGATACCTGCCCTCGGCCTGCGTCCAGGGGTCGTTTATCAACTGCTTGAGCCCCAAGGAAACCCTCTCGCTGCCGCGGTCGAAACTCAAGACCTTCACGTTTATCTTGTCGCCGATCTGGAACATTTCGGAAGGATGACCCACCCGACCCCAGCTCATGTCGGTAATGTGCAAAAGACCGTCGATTCCGCCCAGATCCACGAACACACCATAATCGGTGATGTTCTTTACGATGCCTTCCACCACCTTGTTGTCTTCCAGGGTGGAAAGAGTCGAGGATTTCATCTGCTCGCGCTCTTTTTCCAGAAGCGCCCGGCGCGAAAGAACGACGTTTCTTCTCTTCTTGTTGTACTTGAGTACCTTGAAAGAGAAGACATGGCCGATCAGCGACTCGAGATTTCTCACGGGTCGCAGGTCCACCTGGGAGCCCGGCAGGAACGCCTGCACCCCGATATCGACGGCCAGACCGCCCTTGACCTTCGCTGTGACCTTTCCGTCGATAATGCCGTCATCGGAGTAGATCCGGCTTATGTCGTCCCAGACCTTTATCTTGGCGGCCTTTTCCTTCGACAGGTGTACCGTGCCGTCATCGTCGTCATGGAACTCGAGCAAAACGTCGATTTCATCCCCGATCACCGCACTGGGCTTTCCGGTTTCATCCCGAAATTCGTGGATGGGAATCTGGCCTTCCGATTTGTATCCAATATCCACCATGACGAAGTCATCGCTTACCTGGACGATGCGTCCGCGGATCACCTCGCCTTCCTGGATATTCCGGAAGCTTTGCTCATAAAGGTCATGCATGGAACCTATTTCTTCATCGGTCTCTTGCTCGTCCGAGGAATAAAAGGATTCCGGTTCAAGGGTTTGTTTTTGGATTTCATCTTTTACGGTCATCGAGTCTATCGTGCCCCCTTACCTTGTTTTTGGCATACAGCCTGAATTAGAAACTGTATCAAACAGATTGCCATTAAGCAATCGTAAAGTTCTGTGCCCCGAGAAACGCCGGCCCGCCGCCGAAGGCAACGGGCAATCCGGCAGCGGCGCCACGCCGCTTCACGCTTCCCGCTTCCCGCTTCCCGCTTCGGCTCTTTTCTTCCCGCTTCCGAGCTTTTCCGCCATCTCTCCCAGTTTTTCCACCACCTCTTCGATCGCAAGCCCGGAGGTGTCGAGGTAAACCGAGTCCTGCGCCGGGCGCAGGGGAGAATGGTCGCGCCTGGAATCAGCCTCGTCTCGCTCGGCGATGAGCCTTTCGGTTTGCTCCAGGCTCATGCTTGCCCCCTTTTCGAGATATTCGGCAAGCCGCCTTTTGGCGCGCGTCCTGATATCGGCGGTGAGAAACACCTTGAGCTCGGCGTTTGGAAAGACGACAGTGGCCGTGTCGCGCCCTTCGGTGACGATGCCCGTTGCCTGGATGGCCAGCCTTCTTTGCCGGTCCACCAGAAATTCCCGCACCGCGGGCAGTCGGGAGATTTTGGAGGCCGCCTCGGAGATCTCCGGGCTGCGAAGTTCCTCCGAGAGGGTTTTTCCCCCGCAGGAGATCGCGAGCCGCTCGTTTTCTATCGCAAAGCGAAGCTCCATCTGCGCGAGCATTGCGCACAGCGATTCTTCGCCGGAAGGGGCCTCTTGCCCGTTTTTCGCAAAGGCCCATGCGAGCGCCCGGTACATCGCGCCCGTATCGAGGTAGACAAAGCCAAGCCGTTTTGCCAGCAGTTTGCTGACGGTGCTTTTTCCCGCGCCGGCCGGGCCGTCGATTGCGATGATCACCTGCTCTGCGCTCCGCTTGGAACCGAGTTGAGCGCAGCTGCGTGGGCCTCCTGCCCGCTCGAATCGGCCGGCGAAATCTCGGCCAGAACTTCCCCGAGCGTGCGTATGAATCGCAGGTTTTCCTCCGGGAGCCCGGCGCTTATCCGAATGAAGCGCGTCATGCCGTAGGAGGCCATCGAGCGGATAATGACTCCCCGGCGAAGCATGGCTTCGTAGACGAGTTTCGCCTCACAGGGGACCTCTATCAGGAAGAAGTTGGCCTGCGAGGGAATGTAGCGCAGGCCCATCTTTTCAATCTCTTCATATAGAAACTGCAGGCCGCTCCATGTGGTGTGCAGCGTTTTTTGCAAAAACTCCTCGTCTTCGAGGGCGGCAAGAGCAGCCGCCTGCGCCAAAGATCCGGTATTGAAAGGTTGCCTGACACGGTTTAGAAAGCTCGCAACCTCGGGGTCCATGGCGCCGAAGCCTATGCGAAGCCCTGCCAGGCCGTAGGCCTTCGAAAATGTCCTCAAGACGATCACCGACGGCCAATTGCCGCCTATGTAGTCAAACCCGCGAGGCGTATCCGGGTCGGTATTGAATTCTATGTAGGCTTCGTCGAGAACCACCGCGACTCCCGGGGGGACGCGCGAAAGAAACGTCTCAAAATCCGCCTTGCCGATCACCCCGCCGGTGGGGTTGTTGGGGTTGGTCAGGAATATCACCTTCGTTTTGGCGGTAACCGCCCCGGCCATCTTCTCCAGGTCGAACCCGAGATCTGCCGAAAGGGGAATGGAGACAGGCGTTCCCCCCATCCACCGGGCCACCAGGCTGTAGAGAAGAAAGGAGGGCGAAGCCATGATCACTTCGTCGCCCGGAGTCAAAAGGGCCCGTATGACCAATTCGATGATTTCATTGGAACCGTTTCCCAGAAGAATGGTGTCGAGGGGAAGGCCATGTTTTTCCGCAAGCTTTTTCCGCAGATAAAACCCGCTTCCGTCCGGGTAGCGGTGCAGTTTGGACGTTGCGGATATGATGGCTTCCACCGCTTTTGGCGAGGGGCCAAGAGGGTTTTCGTTGCTCGCAAGCTTTATCGAGCCGCTAATGCCGTACTCGCGCTCCAGCTCTTCAATGGGTTTCCCGGGTGGATAGGGAATAATGCGTGCGATATGTTCGGGTGCGGAGGGTTTCATGATGGTTGCAGGTTGACGATCCCTTCTCATTTTTTGACTCCGGATTTATAATGAAAAGGCGCCGGAAAATCAAGCGCTCTGAAGAAAAAATTGCATCTGGCGGGGGGATGTTTTACTATTTACAAATTGTGAACGAACTGCTTCGGGGAGCCGCTGGATTTAACTCCCGCTTTGAGAGGGATGATCGATTCATGCCAAAAAACGGTAAAACAAAAAAGTCTTCCGCGGCCGCAGACGCCGGGAAAAACGAAGAGGCCTCCTCTGCGAGCGTCCAGGAAAGGCACCAGCCTGTTTCTTTCGACCCGTTTCGTCTCTATCTCGATGAGATCAAGCGCTATCCGCTCCTCAGCCGGGAAGATGAAATGGATCTGGCTATCCGCTATCGCGAGAAGGGCGATATAGATTCGGGCTACAAGCTGATCACCGCAAATCTGCGTCTGGTGGTCAAAATCGCCATGGATTTTCAGCGCTATTGGATGCAAAACCTCATGGACCTGATCCAGGAAGGAAACGTCGGGCTCATGCAGGCGGTCAAAAAATTCGACCCCTACCGGGGATACAAGTTTTCGTACTACGCCTCTTTCTGGATCAAGGCCTACATCATAAAGTTCATCATGGACAATTGGAAGCTCGTCAAAATCGGGACCACCCAGGCGCAGAGAAAACTTTTTTTCAATCTGCGCAAGGAAAAGGAACGCCTTGAGGCCCAGGGCATCGAAGCTTCCCCCAAACTGCTGAGCCGTCGTCTCGACGTAAAAGAATCCGAGATTATCGAAATGGACCAGAGGCTCAACAGCTGGGAAATCTCGCTCGACAGCCCCTTAAAGGAAGATTCGGAGGATACCCACAAGTCCTTTCTTCCCTCCGACGATCTGCCCGTAGACGACCAGATCGCAGACCAGGAAGCCAAATCCATTCTGCACGACAAACTCATGCTCTTTCGCGAGCAGCTCAAGGGCAAGGAGTCCGTAATTTTTGACAAAAGGCTTCTGACCGAGGAGCCGATGACCCTGCAGGAAATCGGCGATAAGTTCGGGATCAGCCGCGAGCGCGTCCGCCAGATCGAAAGCCGGCTAAAAAAGAAGCTCAAGGCCTATCTCGAAGAGGAAATAGCCGATATAGACCTCTTGCAGGAAAGCATGGTGGAAATTTAGAGAGCCTCGATGGCGAGGCGTTCGGGAAATTCTCTGAAGATCGCGCTTCTTTTCATTTCCCCTTGCGGAGTGAAGAAGCGCATATTTCCCTCATCGTCGCAGAACCAAACTTCCCTGGCGCCCTTCTCAAAATAGAGCGCCGCTTTCCACTTCATTGCTTGCTCGCTGTTGGAGGGCGATTTTACCTCCACAATGACTTCGGGGGATTCAGGGTACGGATTGTCATAGTCCCTGTTTCTCCTGAAAAATTTACTGCTGCCCCATGCCACATCGGCGACCCTGGTTCCCGCGGAGGTTTGTACCGGGCATTCGATAAAAATCTGTCCTTCTGCGGCCAGCTTGCCAAGCGTCCGGTCAATGATGCCCTGGTATATTCCGTGTCTACCTCTGGCCGGCGTCATCACGATTTGCCCCCACTCGTTGGTTTCGATCTTGAACGGCAGGTCTTTCAAACTTGCATGTTCGACCACTTCACGCCATTCCATGTGTTTCTCCTCTCCAAAATCCCGGTGAAGAAGGACAGGCCCTCGCCGGTACTATAAATCTTTTTTGTTCCGGTTGGTAGCATGATGGAAATTCAAGGGGAGCATCTTATCGGCTGCGCCTGTTGGTTTTGCATACCGACTCGCAGGTCCAGAGTCCAAGTTGCCGGCGGATGGCCAGAGTCTCTTCGGTAAAAAGTGAATTGTAGTTACGACGAATTTTTCCGATGTAATCGGCTTCGGTGTTGATTGCTTTCAGGCGGTCGACAATATCGTCCACAGGCCCCAACTCGATCCCGATCCATCGTCGCTTCTTGATCTCTGCTACCACGTATGATGTCCCCGCCCCCCCGAACGGGTCGAAAATTAGATCGCCCTCATCGGAGGCCATTTGGATGATCCTGTCAAGAAGCTTTACAGGCAGCTCGTTTGCTCCCTTGCGCTTCTTGTATTTTGAATGACGCACAGGGGCTATATCCATCCAAACGTCTGTCATATTGACCCCCATAGGATTCATTTTGTCTTTGTACCCGCCATAATCACGCAGATCGGTTTTGCACTCCGGACAGACCTCCATGGGGAGGCGGTCGGGATGAAAAGTGTTGGGCCTTTCACCCTTGCAGTAATAGAGTAGGGAATAGTGCGACGGGTACAGCCGCGCCGGAATGGGCAGGCTATATTTTATGTCTACGGCTATCCAATGACGAAATGTCAGGCGAGCGTTGAGATAAGCGGAAATGTGGGTGTTCCACCTGGGCAGATTCCAGAAAAAAAGGCTGCCGCCAGGCTTCAGCACGCGGACACATTCCGCCGCCCAGTCCTCGCACCATTCCAGGTATCTTGCCTCCTTTAAATCGTCATCTACCCCGGAGGGGTAAAGTTTCTTCAGATTGAACGGCGGATCGGCAAACACCAAATCGACGCTGTCGCTTTCCATATGCTTCATGAGCGCCAGACAGTCACCCTGATGGAGTGTTCCGAGTTCGGTCTGGAAGACGATCGGCTGAGGTTCCGGAGGGGCCAAAGTTCGTTCAATATCGCCTTGAATCAGTTCAAAGACATCTTTCGCCTTTGACTTCAATGCATTCAATACGCGGCGGTTCAAGATGCCCATCTTGAGCATCAGTTCGACAGGAGAAATCCCTGATGCCGAGCAGATTCTTTCCAGGTCATGCCCCGACGGAATGGTGTTGGTTTCGTTGTAATGCCAAAGACGCTCCAACGGCACGCCGGAGATGTCAGCGAACTTTTTTACGGCAAATCTGTCAGCAGTATCCATCCCCAGAGCCTTAAAGAATTCGGAGTAGCTCACCTGCAAAACCTCGAGTAGCTCAATTGAAGTTAATACTATAGTCTGTAGATTTTTAGTCTACATAATAATACACGCAAAATCAATTCCAACATGCCGAAAAGTTTTGGGGGGGCGCCTTTGACCGTCGAAGAAGCGTTCGGATTGACCTTGCAAGGATTGCGCAAGGCACGAAAGATATCACAGGAAGAGCTCGGTTTCGAGAGCGGATATCATCGAACATACATCAGCCAGCTCGAGCGAGGCCAAAAGAGCCCGTCCCTTAAAACGGTTTTCCATTTGGCTACCGCCTTGAAGGCATCGCCGACAGAAATCGTCTCTGGCGTGGAGCGCGTCTTAATCGCCTCTGGACTGAGTCCTGAGCGACCTGATGAAAACGACTCATGAAGATCACCAGGGTTGAGAGACTCATTGATGTGGGTGAATTTTCATCTTCACATAATTGGAAGATGATCCAGGACCACATTATGAACGCGATATTCTCCATTCAGTGGCCGCCCGATTCCGGCTCCTTCACCCTTCGTGATGAGCCGGGCAAAAAGCGGGGCGAGGGCAGCGGCGTGAAACCAATTAAACAAGCCTGCATGCAACACCTCCGGTCACTTGGCTGGCAGCTGGAAACCCGCGTCGACGTTGCTACTCTCAGACGCCCCGGACCTATTGACGCGACAATCCCGGTCGGCAACCGCCTTTTTTGTATGGAATGGGAGACGGGTAATATCTCCTCAAGCCATCGAGCCCTCAACAAGATGGCTCTCGGAATGCTTCGGGGCATCTTCATTGGCGGCGCGTTGGTTTTGCCTACTCGCGCCATGTATAAATATCTAACCGACCGTGTTGGTAACTACTCTGAAATCGAGCCATATTTTGGCCTTTGGGGAGCTCTAACCGTGAAGGATGGCCTGTTGGTTGTAATTGCCGTCGAGCAGGATGCGGTGAGTCCTTCTGTGCCGCGCATTCCGAAAGGGACCGACGGAAGAGCGCTCCAGTAGCGCCACTTCACTCCAGCATTAACATCAGGATGTACTCGGTCCTCATTGTATTCGCTATCCCGATTATCTGTCGGCTGAGTTTGAGAAGTGAGCGAAATCCGCAAGACTCGCTCATCTGTACAAGGAGTTCATCAATGCCCGGAACGGCGCTTGGGTGGACACCGAGCATTTTGCCAATCTGGCTGTCGTTAGTGCCCACGACAATGGAGCAAACCCCTCCGGGGCGCAAAACGCGGGCGCATTCTGAAAGCACTTCTCCCATATCAGTTTTGTATAGCTCAAACCTCATTCTTGAGTCCCTTCCACGAAGGCCGACCATCTTTTCTCGTAAATTCTTTAAATCGACTCCCATGGATTCCAAGTGGAAAGAATCGTTCTTTAGGTAATCGACTGCGAAACTATACGGAGGGGAAAAAAGGATTCCGTCAATGCTGGAATCCTGTATCGGGAGATGTCTTGCATCACCACTCAAAGGATTGCCTGGAGCTAATTCCAGGTCTAAACCGGCTAAAACATTTTGAATCTTTTCTACGGCGGATAGATAGCGCTGGAGGACGGCTCGGAAATGCTCGTAAGGAGTATTCCGAGTGCTTCTGGCGGTATAGCCCGCACTATCCAGATATGCAAGTTTCAAAAAATTCCCGGTCAACTTGGATGCGCTGGATGCGGATGGCCCTGGTGCAACTTCGGGTTCATGAAGGTAATCTGAGGGAGGCTCATGAAAAAAAGAATTGGAACATTGTTGCGGCACTAGAGAGCCGGGTTCGGGGGTACCGACGAGTTTTTGAAAATAGCTGAAAACTGACTTGCAGTTTTTGAGAGCATTGCGGACAGGATCTAAAGGCATTTTCAGCGCAGCCAATTTCGCTTGGGCCATGAATTGACAGAATGGGCTGACATCAACGCCGACCGATTTTATCCCCATCAGGCTTGCCTCGATGAGAACCGTCCCTGAGCCCATCATCGGATCGAGAATCGTATCCCCCGGCTTTAGCCCCATAATATTTATCAATGCCTTGACCATCTGCGGGTGAAACTTGCCTCTATAGGGAAAGAGTCCGTGGGTGGCGTAGCTTGTTTTAAACTGCTTTGATTCAAAAAAAGATCTCAGCCGTGCCGATGAGAAGTTCGGAAGTCTCAATGTTTCGCCGCTGCATATCTGGGCGTGGTAGGTCGGACATCCTCCAACCCGGGCGAAATAGGCGCCACGGCGGATAACTTCGTCATCGGTGAGAAGTTTGCTTTCAAGAAAGGCAAGTTCAAGCTCGTAAAGATCGCTCATTCCCGGGATTAGCTGCAAGTGTCCGGGGAATAATGCGGTATACATATCCCTGGACGAGAGGCTGGAAAGCTGTTCGGAGTGGCGCTCCTTCGGTGTCATTTTCCCCTCGTAATCCGAATCTTTGAAGATAGGAGCGTGGATTCCTGTCTCTTGAAAATCCACCCCCCGGCCGGCGGATCTCATATCAACCCGGTCTCCAAATCGCGTCTTTGGCGCAACACGCGATCGTACACCCCGAGGTAATGTTTGGCCGACCTGGTCCAGGAAAAATCCCGGGCCATCGCACGCTGTTGAATCTCCTCCCATTTTTGCCGCTTTTCGAACAGCTCCAGTGCCGAGCGTATCGTTTTCAAAAAAGGCTCCGGTTCGTATTGGTAAAACTTGAAGCCCGTTCCGGAGTTCGGGTGCATCAGAACGTCTTCTACCGAATCGTCGAGTCCTCCCGTTGCGTGGACGACGGGGATCGTCCCGTAGCGCAGGCTGTACATCTGGTTTAACCCGCACGGTTCAAAGCGAGACGGCATCAGGAAAATGTCGGCGCCCGCCTCGATCCTGTGCGCCATTTGCTCGTCATGGCTGCTGGTAAGCCTGAACCGGTTGGCAAACCGCTTTTCCATGCTCCGGAGCTTTTCTTCGACCGCGATGTCTCCGGCGCCCAGGATCACCAGGTTGACCGGCAGCTTCATCAGATCGGGCAAAATTTTTTCGAGCAGGTCGAAGCCTTTTTGGGCGGCAAGGCGCCCGATCATGCCCAGAAGGGGAAACTCGAAGGTGCTTTCCGAAAAACCCGCCTGCCGGCACAGGGCGAGCTTGCATGCCTTTTTGCCGGAAAGGTCGTGCGCGTCGTAATTGGCCGGTAGAAAGGAATCCGTAAGAGGGTCCCATACTTCGGGGTCGATTCCGTTTAGGATTCCGCGCAGGTCCTTTTTTCGCTCCCGCAGCGCTCCATCGAGCCCGAAGCCGAACTCAGCCGTAGTGATTTCCGCCGCATACCCGGGGCTGACGGTCGTAAGAGCATCGCTGTAAACGATTCCCGCTTTCAAAAGGTTGCATTGGCCCCAAAATTCGATCCCCTGGAACGACCATTCGGCGGCAGGCAAATTGAGCAGGGGGAAAAACCCGGCGGGGAAAACCCCCTGGTAGGCCAGGTTGTGAATGGTGAAAACGGTGCCCGAGCGGGCAAACCTTGGGTCATAGCGCCAGTTTAGCCGGAAATGGGGGGCAATCAGCCCGGTTTGCCAATCGTGGAGGTGAAAAATTGCGGGAAACCACCCGGCGGCCTCGCAGAGATGCCTCACCGAGAGGCTGAGGGCGATGAATCGTTCCGCGTTGTCTTCATAATCCCCGCGGATGGGGCTGCCGTAAAGGTAAGACCTGTCGAAGAATTCGTCCTTTTCCAGAAAGTAGACGGGGATGCCCGATGCGGTGCGGCCTTGCCAAAAGTGCACGTGGTAGTCGTGGGGCCCGATGGTGACCGTCGCTCCGACGCCCAGGGGCGCAAGATTCGGTGACATTTCACGCACGCAGCGGTAGAGCGGCATGAAGATCCTGACGTCGCAGCCCAGCTTGTGGAGCGCCTCAGGAAGCGAACCGGCAACATCGGCCAGCCCCCCAGTTTTGGCAAACGGGCTTGCTTCGGAAGCGCAAAAAAGAATTTGCATCTCGTTCCATCCTCTTTCAAAATGATGCGGTCCGGAAAAACGCTTCGGCCACCCGTCCCGCGAATGCGCCGTGATTGCTACTTCCATTTACAACATTTCGGGTTCATATTAAACATTCAAGAAGCGGGAAGCAGGGAGCGGGAAGCGGGAAGAAGAGCGGACCATCTACTGATTGTCAGTTCATCCGGAATCCCGGCCTAAGATGCGGGTTGTGCCGGATTTCCCGGGGATGTTGGGGTTCGCTTCGCTCACCCCAACCTACGAATCCTACGCCCGATGCGGATCGAAGTAGGGTGGGCAAAAGAGAAGCGTTGCCCACCAGGAGGTTTTCGGATGGACGTTAACTATTTGATTTACCGTTAGTGGGCGATCCTTCCCGGTGATTGGAAATCCAGCGGAATTTTTTTAAAATTAACGATTTGATTTAACCGGATCAGATATCGGATACAGGAACAGGGGGTTGATTTTGGAAATTAAGCGCCGGGTGAGCAGGCAAATCCACATAGGGAGCGTTGCGATCGGCGGGGGGGCGCCGGTTTCGGTCCAGTCGATGGCCAATACGGATACGCGCGACTGGCGTTCCACGGTCGCCCAGATCGAAAGGCTCGAGGACGCGGGCTGTGAAATAGTGCGCGTTGCCGTTCCCGATGAACAGGCAGTCGAAGCGGTTTCCAAAATCAAAAAAGCGATTCGGCTCCCTCTTATCGCCGATATCCACTTCGATTTCCGCCTGGCCATCGGGGCCATGCGCGCGGGCGCCGACGCCATTCGCATAAATCCGGGCAATATCGGCGGCCCGGAGAAGCTCCAAAAGGTGATCGAGGCGGCCAGAGAGCGGCAGGCGCCCGTGCGCATCGGCGTCAATTCCGGGTCGGTGGAAAAGGATTTGCTCGCAAAATACGGGCATCCCACCCCCGAGGCCATGGTGGAAAGCGCTCTTCGACACATTCGGTTTTTTGAAGATAACGATTTCGGCCTGATAAAGGTATCTCTCAAATCGAGTGATGTGCTCGATACGATCAGTTCCTACAGGCTCCTGGCCGATAAGACCGACTGCCCCCTGCACCTGGGGGTGACCGAAGCGGGGACCGTGGTCGGCGGGGCGGTAAAATCGGCCCTGGGGATCGGGTTGCTGCTGCTCGAAGGAATCGGCGATACGCTGCGGGTTTCCTTAACCGCTGCACCCGAAGAGGAGATGTTTGTCGCCTGGTCGATCTTAAGGGCCCTGAAGCTTCGCCAAAGGGGCGTGGAACTGGTGAGTTGCCCCACCTGCGGGCGCACCGAGATCGACCTGATACCGATGGTGCAGCGGGCTGAGGATTTGCTCAAGAAGGTAAAAACCCCCCTTAAGGTCGCCGTCATGGGATGCGTGGTGAACGGACCCGGCGAAGCCAGGGAGGCCGATGTCGGCATAGCCGGGGGCAGGGGCCAGGGCATTCTGTTCAAAAAAGGCATGCGAGGGGAAAAGGTGCCCGAAGACCAACTGCTCGATCGGTTGCTCACCGAGATCGAAAAGATGACGGGCGAAAAAGTGAGATAACTTCCCCCGGAGGGGATTCATTGCGATTCTATGAATTGATAGATCTCGTCCTGGAGTATATGCCGCAGGCAAATACCGGGCTTTTGGAAAAAGCCTATGTTTTTGTCTCCAAGGCCTACAGGGACAAATATAACGTCGGGGACGGTCCCTATCTGGAGCACCCTCTGGCTATCGGGGCGATTCTTGCCCGGATGCGCCTTGACGAAGAAAGCCTCGCCGCAGGCCTGCTGCACGATTCGCTGCGGAAAGAATACGCGACGCCCGATCAACTGGCCGAGATGTTCGGCCCCGAGGTCTGCCGGATCGTTCAGGGCGTGACAAGACTTACCCAGATTGCCTACGGAAACCGCCAGGAGCGTCAGGCCGAATACATCCGCAAGATGATCATGGCGATCTCGAGCGATGTCCGGGTGGTGCTCGTAAAACTCGCCGACCGCCTGGACGGCATCGGGGGAACACTTCAAAAAGGCCATCGGTCGGCCGCCGATCTGGCCCGGGAAACTCTGGATATCTATGCGCCCCTTGCGGGCCGGCTGGGTATCGACTGGATGAAACAGGACCTCGAAAATTATTCCTTCAAGCGCCTCTACCCGGAGGCCTACGCCGAAATCGCGGCCGGGCTTGCCAAAACCGAAGAGGACCGCATTCGCTACATCCGGGAAGTCGAGCAAATACTGAAGGCGCGGATGAGCGAGTTCGGGATCAGGGGCCGCATCTACGGGCGCCCCAAGCACATCTACAGCATCTATCTGAAGATGGAGCGCCAGAAACTGGACCTGACGCGTATCTACGATCTGACAGCCTTCCGCGCCATCGTGGATTCGGTGAAATCGTGCTATGAGACTCTGGCCCTCATCCATGCGCTGTGGGAACCGGTGGAAGGCAGGTACAAAGACTATATCGCACGACCGAAAAACAACATGTACCAGTCTCTGCACACTACTGTGATCGGTCCGTACGGCGAACGCATGGAGGTGCAGCTCCGCACCGAAGAGATGGACAGGGTCGCCAATGAGGGCATTGCCGCCCACTGGCTCTACAAGGAAAACAAACCCGTAAGCGAGGTCGATCGGGCGGAGACCCGGCGGTTTTCCTGGTTTCGCCAGATTATGGAATTGAGCCGGGATCTGGAGGGAGGGATGGGCGCTTCTTCGCTTCTGGAAACGCTCAAGGTCGACTTTTATCCCGATGAGGTCTATGTCTTTACGCCCGCAGGCGATGTCAAGGCTTTTCCCCGGGGCGCAACACCGGTAGACTTCGCCTATGAGGTCCATACCGAGGTCGGACACAGATGCGTTGGGGCAAGGGTCAACGGAAAACTCGTGCCTCTGCGCTATGAACTCCAAAACGGCGACACCGTCGAAGTGCTCACCTCGGCAGGCCACCGGCCCAGTAAAGACTGGCTGAAACAGGTCAAATCCTCCAAGGCGATAAATCGCATCAAACACTGGTTTAAGACCGAGGAGAGGGAACGGTCGATCTCCCAGGGGCGGGAGCTTTGCGAAAGGGACTTCCGGAAAAAGGGGCTGAACTTCAACAATTATCTCAACTCCCCCGAGCTTGCCGAAGCGGCCAGGGCGTTTTCGCTAAAAAGCGTAGACGATCTTCTGGCAGGCATCGGCTATCACAAAATCACCCCCTATCAGGTGATCGGAAAGCTTACGGCCCTTCCCCCCGAAGAGGAACCTCCCCGGGAGGAAGTCGTCGAAAAGAAAAAGCGTGCTCCTTCAAAAGAGGGCATCAAGGTCGACGGGCTCGAAAATATCCTCATCCGGATGGCTCAATGCTGCAACCCGGTTCCGGGCGAACCCGTGATGGGCTACATTACCAGGGGGCGCGGAATTACCGTTCACCGCACTTCGTGCAAAAATCTCCAGCGGGGAAGTGCTGAGGGCAGAAAGATCGACGTGCAGTGGAATTCGGGAAAAGAGCTGCTCTTCCCCGTCGATATCCGTGTCGTCTATTCGGGCGAAAGGGATGTGCTCGCCGCCCTGAACGCCGTACTGGGCCACATGGACGTTACTGTCATGACACTCAGGGTCGATCGCCAGGTGGACACCGCCAGTGTCTGCCATTTGCGAATAGAGGTCAAAGATTCCAGGCACTTGCAGCGGGTCATCTCTGCTCTCAAAAACGAAAGAGGCGTCTATAAAGTGCAAAGATCTATGGAATGAATATACTCCTGCACGTCCCATTTGCCTGACATACTCCCCTCGATTGAGAGCAGAGGCCATTTTTTCTCGCCCCCTGTGGCGATTTTTATGGACAAAACAATTATTCCGGATATAAGAGTTGAACTCAGGCAAAACTTGAGTGGGCGCGAGTTTTGCGGCCTTTCCCCTGGAATGGCGAGGGTGTTTTGTTATTTGCAAGCAGGTGTCGCGAAATGAGGAGGTGCTCAGAATATCTAGTGTTTCTGAGGTTTTGAGGAGGAGAGAGTTTTATATTACCTGACCATCTTGAGGAGGAAAGAAGATGACTAAAGCCGAACTGGTTGGAAAAATTGCGAACGAAAGCGGAATCACCAAGGCCCAGGCCGAAAAGGCAGTCGACGGGTTTGTTTCCGCCGTTTCCACCGCCCTGGCGGATGGCGACAAGATTACATTGGTTGGTTTCGGCACCTTTAGCGTCGGCGCCCGGTCACAGCGCGAGGGCCGCAATCCCCGGACCGGCGAAAAGATCAAAATCCCTGCTTCCAAAGTTGTCAAATTCAAAGCCGGCAAAACCCTCAGCGAAAAAGTCAAGTAGATATCCGCATCCGCTCATTCCCTAGGAAATTCGGAAGGGACTGCCGATATATCGAATCGAGTGCAGTCCCTTTCCTCTTTTTTACGTTGCTTAAAACCGCTTCGATACTCTGTAATTGACAATATTCTTTTATAATCTTAGTTTTCATCGGTCTATAAACATATCTGTGAACTCGCAGAAACGCTCGCGCAGCGAGCGAAGGGCAGAATCGCTGCGGCAGGCCAACAGGAGGAAGCGGTGCCTAAGAATTTGACCCACAAAATACTCGAAGCCCATCTGGTCGATGGGCGGCTGGTTCCCGGGGAGGAAATCGCCATCCGGATCGACCAGGTCCTTCTCCAGGACGCCACGGGAACCATGGCCATGCTGGAGTTTGAGGCGCTTGGAATCGACAAGATAGCTGCCGAACTTGCCGTCCAGTATGTCGATCACAATATCATACAGACAGACAACAAGAACGCCGACGACCATATATACCTGCAGAGCGCTTCGGCCCGGTACGGGCTCCATTTCAGCCCGGCGGGCAACGGGGTCTCCCACCAGGTGCACATGGAGAGGTTCGGCATTCCCGGCAAGACCCTGCTTGGCTCCGACAGCCACACTCCGGGGGCCGCGGGAGTCTCCGTCTTGGGGATTGGCGCCGGAGGCCTCGATGTCGCTCTGGCGATGGCCGGACACCCCTATCACCTTCCCTGTCCCAAAGTCCTCGGGGTTAAGCTTACCGGAAAACTCCCCGACTGGGTGAGCGCCAAGGATGTTATCCTGGAAATGCTTCGGCGCTACGACGTTAAAGGCTGTGTGGGCAAAATCGTCGAATATTACGGCCCGGGGGTCGCGAGCCTTTCGGCTACCGACCGGGAAACGATCGGCAACATGGGAACCGAACTTGGCGCCACGACTTCCATATTCCCCTCCGACGAAAACACGAGGGCCTACCTGGAATCCCAGGGACGCGGCGGTGACTGGGCCCCCCTCAGCGCCGACCCCGATGCCGACTACGATGAATATGAGGAAATCGATCTCTCCAAGGTCGAGCCCCTCATCGCCAAGCCGAGTTCGCCGGGAAACGTCGTAACGGTGCGCGAAGTTGCGGGACTGAAAGTCGACCAGGTGATCGTTGGCAGCAGCGTCAACTCCTCTTTCCGCGATCTCATGGTGGTGGCGCGCATTCTCGAGGGCAGGCACGCGTGCGCGTGGACCTCTCTCAATATCAACCCGGGCAGCCGCCAGGTGATCGAAAATGTGACGGCCGGGGGCGGGGTGCTTTCTTTGGCACGTGCCGGGGCTCGCATACACGAAGCGGGATGCCTGGGGTGCATCGGCATGGGACAGGCGCCGGGAACCGGACAGGTGAGTCTTCGGACCATGCCGCGCAATTTTCCGGGTCGCTCGGGCACCAAAGATGACCAGGTCTACCTCTGTTCGCCGGAAACGGGCGCCGCCGCGGCCCTGATGGGCGTGATCACCGACCCCAGAGACCTGGGCGCGCAAATGAGCTATCCCCATGTCGAAGACCCTAAAGAGTATATTGTCGACGACTATTCGATTATCAAACCGAGCGAGCAGCTGCGCAAAACCGAAGTCGTTCGCGGCCCCAACATCGCCCCGCTGCCCGCCTTCGAAGCGCTGCCCGAGTCTTTGGAAACCAAAGTGGTGCTGGTTGCAGGAGACAATATTTCAACCGATACCATCATGCCCGCGGGCAGCAAGGTTCTGCCGCTTCGCTCCAACATTCCGGCGATAAGCCGATTCGTGTTCTCCCAGATCGATGCCGATTTCGCCGGCAAGTGTGAAGCAGCAGGGGCGGTCACCATAGTTGGTGGAGAGAACTACGGCCAGGGGTCGAGCCGGGAGCACGCTGCCCTGGCACCCCGGTTTCTTGGCGTGCGGGCCGTACTGGCCAAGAGTTTTGCCCGCATACACATGGCCAATCTCTGCAATTACGGGATCGTTCCGCTGGTGTTCGCAAATCCCGATGACTATAGTTTGATTACTGCCGGGGCGAAGATTGTCTATCGGGATATTCGGCAAAAGCTCGCCGAAGGCGCCGCGGAGGTGCAGGTTGAGGTGGACGGAAAGCCGATACGGGCCTTTTTGCGCGTCTCCGAAAGAATGCGCCGCATGATTGTCGAAGGCGGGGCCTTGAACCTGGTCAGAAAAGGGTAGGCGGCGGCGTGCCGCTGGCGGCGTGTCGCCGCTGACGAGTTGCCCGCCTGCTTCGCGGGCGGGCAGAGAGCATGGATAGAATGGGGGAGGGGAAAAATGGCTGCTGACACGGTCCGAGTTAAAAATACCGGACTTCGGGGGGTTACGGTCGCCGATACGAAAATCAGCTACATCGACGGCGAAAACGGCATCCTCATCTACCGCGGGTACAGGATCGAAGAACTGGCCGAAATGTCGACCTTTATGGAAACGGCCTTTCTTCTGTTAAACGGCCATCTTCCCGGTGCGGGCGAGTTGGAGCGGTTTGAAAAAGAGGTCGTGCAGGCGCGCGAGCTCCCCGGGTTCGTCCTTGCGGGCATGGAACTGTTTCCGACCCGCACCGATCCGATGGAGGTGCTCCAGGCCTGTGTCCCCATGCTTGCGATGGCCGACCCGGAACTGGGCGACGATTCGCGGGAGGCCAATGTCCGAAAAGCCGTGAGGCTCATCGCCCGCGTTCCCGCAATCGTTGCCGCCTGGAACAGGATCAGGGCCGGTCAAAAAGCCCTTCCGCCCGATAACTCCCTGTCTCACGCCGCCAATTTTCTCTGGCAGTTGACCGGGGAAAAACCGGGGGCGGACATCTCGCGCGACCTCGACATCTGCCTGGTCCTGCACGCCGATCACACCTTCAATGCATCCACGTTTGCCTGCCGGGAGGTCGTATCGACCAACGCCCATATCTATGCGGGCGTTGCTGCCGGAGTGGGCGCGCTTTCGGGCAGTCTGCACGGCGGAGCAAACGAGCGCGTCATGAAAATGCTCCTCCAACTCGAATCCGAACTGCCCTCGGTCGATGCGGTCGGCCCCTGGGTGCGCGACCGAATCGAGTCCGGGAAAAAAATCATGGGCATGGGGCACGCGGTCTACAAGACCGAAGACCCCCGGGCGAAAATCTTGAAAAAAATGGCGCGCCGGTTGACCGAAAAGGCGGGGCATGCCAAATGGTATGAATACCTGGAAAGAATCGAGCAGGAAGGCCGCAGGGAGTTCGCCGCCCAGGGGAAATCCGGCATCAACACAAACGTCGATTTCTACTCCGGTTCCGTCTATGCCTCCATGGGCATCCCCACCGACATAATGACCCCGGTTTTCGCCATATCGAGGATCTCGGGGTGGTGCGCGCACATAATCGAGGAAAAATTCGCCGAAGCCCAGGAAAAACCCGCTCTCTACAGACCGGAAGCCGAATACATCGGTAACTACTGCGGCGCGGTGGGCTGCACCTACGAACCCATCGCCGCCAGGGGCTGAAAAAGCTTTCCCACGCGAAGCCGCGAAAAGGGGGCGCATCCTTCCTTTGCGCTCCCCGTTATCTGCCCGGAACAGCAGGCAGTGGAGTAAGTCCTATTTCCTTCGCGACTTCGCGGCTTCGCGTGAGACAATTCTGCACAGGAGACCTTCCATGGTTTTTCAACACGATGTTGTGATCGTAGGGGCCGGTCTTGCCGGACTCAGGGCTGCCACCGAGATCGCCGGCAAAGCCGATGTGGCCCTGCTCAGCAAGGTCTATCCCACCCGGTCCCATTCCGGAGCGGCGCAGGGCGGAATCGCAGCAGCCCTTGAAAACGAGGAGCCCGATTCCTGGGAATGGCACATGTACGATACCGTCAAGGGCGGAGATTATCTCACCGACCAGAATGCGGCTGAAATTCTGGCCAAAGACGCCATCCGGGCAGTCTACGAGCTGGAGCACATGGGGGTGCCGTTTAACCGCACCCCGGAAGGGAAAATCGCCCAGCGCTTCTTTGGAGGCCATACCAGAAATTTCGGTGAAGCGCCCGTAAAACGCATCTGCTACGCTGCAGACCGCTCGGGCCGGGTGATCATGGATACGCTCTATTTCGATGCGGTTCAGAAAGGCATAAAGATCTATCCGGAATTCCACGTGCTCGATCTGATCGTGCGGGACGGGCAGGTTGCGGGCCTTGTGGTCTATGAACTGGCGACCGGGGAGGTGCACTTTTTCCACGCCCGGGCGGTCCTTTTGGCCACCGGGGGATACGGCAAGGTGTACAAGGTCACCTCCAACGCCTTTGCCAGCACGGGCGACGGCCCGGCCCTGGTCTACAGGCGTGGGCTTCCCCTGCAGGACATGGAATTTGTCCAGTTTCACCCCACCGGGATCTGGGGACTGGGCGTTCTTATAACCGAGGCGGCGCGCGGGGAGGGCGGCATTCTTCGAAACCGCGAAGGCGAGCGGTTCATGGAACGATATGCTCCCACCATAAAGGACCTCGCCCCAAGGGACATGGTCTCGCGGGCGATCTACACCGAAATTACGGCGGGCCGAGGGATTAACGGCCAGGACTACGTGCATCTGGACCTGACTCATCTTGGTGAAAAGAAACTGGCCGAAAGGCTTTCCGATATTTCCTCCTTCGTAAAGATCTACCTGGGACTCGATCCGGCGAAAGACCTCATTCCCATTCACCCCACCTGCCATTATATGATGGGGGGCATCCCGGTTAATACCGAGGGCGCCGTAACCGATGAAAACAATACCCCCGTTCCGGGGCTCTATGCTGCGGGCGAATGCTCGTGCATCTCCCTGCACGGGGCAAACCGGCTGGGCTGCAATTCCCTGCTCGATCTGGTCGTCTTCGGCAGAAGGGCCGGCATACAGATCCTCGAAGATCTGGAGCGGCTGCCCTGGATCGACCCGCCTGCGGCCCCGGAGCGGGAGGCCCTCGAACGCATCAGCCGGATACGGGAAAACAAAAAAGGGGAAAGAGCCGTGGCCATCCGGCGGGAGCTCCAGCAGACCATGATGGACGGCTGTTCGGTTTTCCGGGAAGAACAGGGGCTGCAAAAGGTCGTCAACACCCTGGGCGAACTCGAACAAAGGGCGCGTAACCTCTCCATCGATAATTCCGGTAACCGCTTCAACACCGATCTGATAGACGCTCTGGAGCTCTTGAACATGCTCCCCCTCGCAGAGGCGATAGCGGCTTCTGCGCTCAATCGGACCGAAAGCCGCGGGGCCCACTCGCGTGAGGACTATCCGCAAAGAGACGATGAGCATTGGCTAAAGCACACCCTGGTGCGAAGGAGCGACCAGGCGGTGTCGATTGGCGCAAAACCGGTGACGATCACCCGGTTTCAGCCCAAACCCAGAACGTATTAAGAACAGTCAAAAGTCGGAAGGTCAAAAGTCTAACGTCGAAAGATCAAAACTTCACGTCCCGTGCTTTGACCTTCGACCTTCGACTTTCAGACCTTTGACTTCCCGAAGGGAGTTTTTTATGTTGCTTCAGTTCAAAATATTGCGGTTCGATCCCGAGGCGGATAAAGAGGCCTACTACAGGACCTATTCGGTCGAGGTCCGGCCGGAGGAACGCATCCTCGACTGTCTCAACCGAATCAAATGGGAGCAGGACGGGACACTAGCCTACAGGATGTCCTGCGCCCACGGGGTCTGCGGTTCCGACGGAATGCGCATAAACGGCGTCTGCGCCCTGGCGTGCCAGAAGCTTGTCAAAGACTATGCGGGGGCCGAGGAAATTACCCTCGAGCCGCTGCCTT
Organism: Syntrophobacteraceae bacterium; assembly: GCA_049964955.1. Classification (GTDB taxonomy): domain Bacteria; phylum Desulfobacterota; class Syntrophobacteria; order Syntrophobacterales; family Syntrophobacteraceae; genus SbD1. The sequence continues at coordinate 8,537 of JBMFWU010000006.1, read as the reverse complement.
TTTTCCAGGTCCGAAAAGACCTGATAGTCGATATGGATGATTTCCTGGCACGGGTTCGCTCCATGCACCCTTTTCTCATCCGAAACGACTCCCCGCCGGAAAAGGAAAGCCTGCAGAGTCCGGAGGATCACGGGAAGGTGGAGGATGCCATCCGATGCATTCTGTGCGCCTGCTGTACGAGCGCATGCCCCGTCATGGGGGAAAATCCCGACTACGTTGGACCTGCGGCCCTCGTGTGGGCCTACCGGTTTCTCTATGACTCAAGAGATGGCGGATTTTCGGAAAGACTCGAAAAGCTAAACGAGCCGAACTCCGTTTGGCCCTGCGTCAATCATTTCGAGTGTACCCGCGTGTGTCCCAAAAGTATCCCGGTCACCAAATCGATCAATTTTATGAAGCGGGAAATAAAAAAACGGCTTCCGCCCGCGGGGGAGTGAACAAGTGGGTTGCACAAAAGGTTCCTTCCCTTGTAAATTCTACCTCTGCTGATCACACATTCATGCGGAGGAGTACCATGACACTCAAATCGATAAATCCATTCACCGGCGAGATGACCGCAGAGTTCGATCCTATGACCGACGATGCGTGCCGTGAAGCGGTTGTTAAGGCGCGGGGGGAATTTGAAAAATGGAAAAGGCTCCCCATTGCCGACCGGGTAAAGCCTGTTGAAAGACTTGCCTCGCTTTTCAGGCGCAAAAAAGAAGAATATGCGCGCCTCATTGCCGTCGAGATGGGCAAACCGATCCGGGACGGCGAAGCTGAAATTGAAAAATCCGCCCTGCTTTGCGACTATTACCATCAGAATTCCGAAAAATTTTTGGAGAGTGAGACGATCGAGACCCATGCGGCCAAAAGCTATGTGGTCTTCGACCCTCTTGGCGTCATCCTGGGCATAATGCCCTGGAATTTCCCCTTCTGGCAGGTCGTGCGCTGGGCTGTGCCGGCGATTGCGGCAGGTAACGTCTGCCTGCTCAAACATGCCTCCAACGTCCCGCTCACCGCACTCGAGCTGGAGAAGGTTTTTCGGGAGGCCGGGTTTCCCGATCACGTCTTTCAGACCCTTCTGATCGGTCCGCAGAGCGCCGAACTGCTCATAGAACAGGACCTCGTCGAGGGGGTCTCTCTTACCGGAAGCGTCGCCGCCGGTGCTCGCATCGGCTCTCTTGCCGGAAAGAAGCTCAAAAAATCGGTCCTGGAACTCGGCGGTTCCGACCCGTTCCTGGTCTTCGAGGATGCCGACCTCGACAAGGCGGCCCGTGCCGCGGTGAGGTCCCGGATGGCCAATGCCGGCCAAAGCTGTATCGCCGCCAAGCGGATCATCGTAGCCCAACCCGTCTTCGATGCCTTCCGGGAAAAATTTGTCGCAGCGATGAACGCTCTTAAACCCGGAGACCCGCTGGACAGGTCTACCGATCTGGGACCGGTCGCCAGGAAAGAGTTTCTCGAAGGCCTTGACAAACAACTCCAGGATGCGTTGAAAAAGGGAGCCGAAGCTCTCTGGGGGCCGGAGCCGCCCGACAGGGGCTGTTTTTTCCGTCCGGTCGCCTTGAGCGGCCTCACCCCCGACATGCTGGTGATGCGGGAAGAGGTCTTCGGGCCGATGGCCGCTCTGGCCGTGGGGGGAAGCGAACAGGAAATGATCCGGATGGCCAACGGAACCGAGTTGGGTCTGGGCGCCGCGATCTGGACCAGGGATATCGAGAAGGCTCAAAAACTCGCCAGGCAGATAGACTCCGGGTTTGTGGCCATAAACTGTATCGTCAAGTCCGATCCACGCCTTCCTTTCGGGGGAGTGAAAAAATCGGGATTCGGTAGAGAGCTTTCCCATTATGGACTCAAGGAGTTCGTAAACACCAAAACAGTATTTGTCGGGCAATAAATTCATAACCGAGGAGCTCTTATGGAACCAGGGGTCTCGACCGTTTCCACTCCGTCGCGCATGAAACTCTTCATGGCGCTGTCACGAACTCCGCACGGCCTGCTCGATATGGCTACCCCGGCCCTTGCGGCTCTTTTCTGGCTGGGCGCCATCCCTCCGCTGCGCGTTGTGCTGATCGGTATAATCACCGCTTTCGCCGGCTACACCGCCGTATATGCCTTAAATGACGTCGTCGATTACAGAGAGGACAAGCGCAAGATCCGCGAGTGCGGAGGGCTGCAGTGTCTGGCGGGAGATCCGGACGCCGTCTATGCGCGCCATCCGCTTGCACAGGGCATGCTAAGCCTGCGGGAAGGAATCGTGTGGACGCTCGCCTGGGGAGCGCTCGCCCTTTTCGGCGCGTGGATTCTCAATCCCGTCTGCGCGCTCATCTTTATCCTCGGGTGTCTCGCGGAAACGGTGTACTGTCTCATGTTGCGGCTTAGTTGGACGAGGACCCTGGTGAGCGGGGCGGTAAAGAGCGCAGGGGGCCTGGCGGCCATTTGCGCCGTTGCGCCCAAGGCTCCTCCGCTTTTTTTGATCGGGTTTTTCCTGTGGTTTTTCTCCTGGGAAATCGGGGGACAAAACGTTCCAAACGATTGGAGCGACCTGGAGGAAGACGTGCGCATGGGGGCGGAGACCGTGCCGGTAAGGTTCGGGCCCGAACGTTCGGCCCGGATCGTTCTGGGGTGCCTGGGGGGCGCGGTATTCATGAGTATGGCTCTTTTCTGGCTCACTCCCGCTCGGTTGAGTCCCATCTATTTTGTCGGCTCTATTCCCGCAGCCCTGTTTCTCCTGCTCCTGCCCGCCTGGAAACTCTATGGCCAAAAAAACAGCCAAAATGCCTCGGCGCTCTTCAACCGGGCCAGCTATTACCCCCTGACCATGTTTATCGTGATCCTTTTGAGCGCGGTTCTATAGCCCTGTCGAGTTCTTTCCTGATGGCCGTTCCGAGCTTTTCCAGGATATAGGGCTTCTTTACGTAGGCGCCTGCACCCAGCGCCTGGGCTTTGGTCACCCGTTCGGTTTCCGAAAAACCGCTCACGATGATCGCCTTCTGGCCTGGGTGAAGTTCCAGGATTTTTGTATAGGTGTCAAGGCCGTCCATCCCGGGGTCCATTATCATGTCCAGGACTACGAGATCGACCCTGTTTTGCCGGAGATGCTCCACCGCCTCTTCCCCGCTGCGTACGCCGGTGACGGCGTAATGCAGCTTTTTCAGCATGAGGCAGGCAAGCTCCAGTTGCTCCTTGACATCATCGACAACCAGGATGGATTCGCCCTTCCCCGCGTATTGGGCCACAGCCGGGGAGATCTCTTCGAGGTCCTGCTCTTCCCGCGTAACAGGGAAATAGAGTGTGAATGTCGTCCCTTTTCCTTCCGCGCTGTCGACATTGATGTAGCCTTGGTGATCTTTTACCGTTCCCCACACGACGGCAAGGCCAAGGCCCGTTCCGCTCCTTCCCATCGCCTTTTTCGTGTAAAAGGGTTCGAAAATCCGCTTCAGGTCCTCGGCCGGAATGCCTTCGCCGGTATCCGAGATGCTGAAGACAACGTAATCTCCCTCCTTAACCTCATCGTAGCCGGAAACGGGCTTGTCCAGGTACTGGTTTCTCGTCCGCAGCTTTATCACACCCCCTTTGGGCATGGCTTCGGCGGCATTGTACACCAAATTCAAAAAGGATTTTTCCAGATGCACGGAAGAACCCGAGAGGTTGAGCAGGTCCGTTTCAAGGTCGGTCTCAATGGAGATGGCCGGATTGTTGGAAGAAATCGCGATGAATTCGGGCGAATTTTGACATTCGAGGATCGTCTTATTGAGGTTCAAAACCCTGCGGTTGGATACCCCCCTTCTTGCCAGGGTCAAAAGGTCCTGGACGATCGCTGCTGCTCGCTGTCCCCCCTTCAAGATCCGCATGACTTTGGGTCTTGTGATGCTGGATTCGTCAAGGTCGAGCATGAGCAGTTCCGAGTATCCCACAACGATCCCCAGCACATTGTTGAGGTCGTGGGCAACTCCCCCCGCCAGAGTTCCCACCGCCTCCATCTTCTCCGCTCGCTGCAGACGCTCCTCCAGGCTCTTGCGCTCGGTTTCGGCCTGCTTTATCGCGGTAATATCCCGCACCAGGACCTGGAGCACCATCCCATTTTCAACCTCGACGCAGTTGAGGGAGACCTCGGCGTCAAACGGCGTCCCGTCTTTGCGGACATGCTGCCAATAGAAGCGTTGCGACTTTCCTGTAACCGCGGCATTTAGCAACTCGAAGGCCTTCTCCCTGGAATTTTTCCCGTCGGGCTGCGTTTCCGGGCTGAAATCCCACGGCGTGTGTCCGCAGATGTCGGCAACCTGTTCGCAGCCGAAAAACCTGAGGGCAGTCTGGTTGCATTCGGTGAATAATCCTTCCGGCGTTATGATGAAGGCAGCGTCATTGGCCCCCTCGAAAAGGGTGCGGTAGCGTTTCTCCGCTTCCCGCAGCCCTTCTTCGGCCCGCTTGCGCTCGGTGATGTCATTTCCCACGCAGAGTACTTCCACAACCTGCCCGTCCTTATACCGGATGGGCGTGTTGGTCCAGGCGATCCAAACCCTTTCCCCGTTGCGGCGCATGTTTTCATTGATGTTGCTGCTGTATTTGTCCGGGTTTCGAGCGATGTCCTCTATCATGAACGCCAGGTCGCGCCCGGTGCTTTCAGAGGGCGGAACGATTGTGCCCACAACACTTTTGCCCGCTATCTCGTTTTGTGTGTAGCCGAAAAACCCCTGCGCAAATTCGTTGAAATAGGTCACAGTTCCTTCGTTATCCATGCGCAGGATTATGCTGTTGGCGTTTTCCACCAGTTCCCGGTATTGTTTCTCACTGGCTATCAATGCGTCTACGGTGATGCGCAGTTGCGAGGTCTGACGCGATGCGTTTTTACGTAGAGTGTAGACCCAAAGCGCCAGGATCATGACCAGAAAAGGGGCCCCCGCTGCGAAATATAAAAGATATTGCAACCGCTCGGGATTTAGCCTGAGCGGAGATCCCATCCATTTCCTGTCGATCTCTGCGTATGTTTGCGGGGAGATTTTGGAAAAACCCGCCTCGACGATGCCCGGAAGACTGCGCCTCCCTTTGAGGAACGCCCGGTGGAATTGCCCCGAAAAAAGCGGCTGGGTGCTTCGATATTTGGTCTCAAGGTTCATCTCATTGAGATAGTAGAGGGCAGGGGGAGCATCCATGCAAAACACCCGGATCTTCTTAGCGGCTGCCGCTTTTATGATCGCTTCGTAGCTGGGATACTCTTTCAGGGTGGTAACGCCATGACTTTTCAAATACTCGATGCAGGCATCGCCCTGTTTGACCCCGACGGTAAAGCCGCCAAGGGAATCTACTCCGCTGATCCCACCGATATCTTTGTGGAAAAAGATTTTAACCGGGATCGTCGCATACGGTTTCGAAAAATCGAATACCTTGGCCCGATTCTCGGTGATAAATGCCGTATCGAGGACGTCCGCTTTCCCTTCTCGCATGAATTCGAGGGCTTTCCCCCATTCCATCCCGAGGAGGCGAACCCGTATCCCCGTCTCCTTTTCCCAGAGGTCCCACTGGTCTACCAGGATGCCTTGCAGTTTCCCCTGAGAGTTGCGAAAGATATAGGGCGGATAATCATCGTCTGCTACGACCGTAATGGCCTTCGGCCTCTCGGCGTTGGCCGCTGTAACGGCATGGGAACAGGACAGGAGGCATAACAAAACCGCAGCGACTGAAAATGAAAGCGCTCCAACACAAACCTTTTTCCACAAGTGCATGATTCGAATACCCTGTAACGAACAGCGAATGTTCAAAAAACAAATGCCACGGATCACTTTTCCGGGGAGTTGAAATATCCGGCGTACCGTTCCCGCATGGTCTTTTTACTAAACTTCCCGACGCTCGTCTTGGGTATGGAATCGACGAAAAGCACATCGTCGGGCAATTGCCATTTGGCGAATTTGGAGGTGATGAATTGCAGGATGTCCTCTTTTGTGATCTTCCCTTCGGCTTCCTTTTTGACAACCACCAGGGCGAGAGGCCTCTCCTGCCATTTGGGGTGAGGAAGCCCGACAACACTTGCCTCCACCACCTCGGGGTGCGCCATGATGGCGTTTTCCAGGTCGATTGAAGAGATCCACTCGCCTCCGCTCTTGATCATGTCCTTGACTCTGTCGGTGATCTTCACGTACCCGTTCGGGTCGACAGTGGCCGCATCCCCGCTGATCCAGAACCCGTCGCGGAAACACTCTGCGGTGCGGGGATCGTTGTGGTAGCTCGAGGCAATCCATGGCCCCCGGATCAGAAGTTCTCCGACCGTTTGCCCGTCGTGGTCCACTTCGTTGCCGTCGGCTCCTACGATCCGCATCTCGACACCGGCTACGGGCAGCCCCTGTTTTTTCTGATTTTCCCACTGCCGCTCTTTGGGCCATCCCGTGAGCGCGGGCTTTAACAGATTGACGGTCGCTACCGGGGAAGTCTCGGTGGCCCCGTAGGCATGGATGAATTCCGCCCGGCAAAGCTCGAAGAATTCCTGCATCATGGCAAGCGGCGGCTCGGTCGCCCCGGAGGCGATGCGCAATCGGCTGAAGTCGGGTTTTTGCGGCAGTGTCCGGATGTAGTGGAGCATGGGCATGAAAAGCGCCGGCGCTCCCGCGGTCACGCTCGCTTTTTCCGAGACGATCAAATCCACGAGCGTCTGGGTTGTGTCCAGGGCATATCGGCCGCTGAAAACCAGTTTTGCCCCCGTCATGGGGGCTGCGAGCCAAAAACCCCACCCCTGCGCATGGAACATGGGGACCATCTGGAGCAGCACGTCGGAGGCGTTTATCCCAAACGCTAGTGCAACCGCCGTCGTGTGAAGATAGACCGAGCGGTGCGAGTAATATACCCCCTTGGGCTTTCCAGTCGTCCCGGAAGTGTAGCAGGCGCTGTAGGCCGATTTTTCGTCTATCATCTGCCAGGGATAACGGGGCTCTTCGGCGCTGAGGAGCTCTTCGTAGCTCCAAAGGGGGGAAAGGGATGTCGCGACCGCCCCGGGTTCTTTATCCGTTATGACTCCATACCCTTCGACCGTGCCTGCTTTTTTCGCAATCGCTTCGATCACGGGCAGCAGCGACTCGGTCACAAATATGAACCTCGTCTCGCTGTGGCCGACTATGTAGGCAATGTCGTCGGGGGCAAGCCTCGGGTTCATCTGCAGCATTACGGCCCCGATGCCCGAGACGGCCATGTACAGCTCGAAATGGCGATAGGTGTTCCAGTCCATGACGCCTACGCGGTCGCCGGGCTTTATGCCCAGCCTCTGCAGGCCGTTTGCCAGCCGGCACACCCTCTCGTAGGCCTCCCGGTAGCAATACCGGAAAATGGTTCCATCTTCGCGCCGCGAGGCTATTTCCACCTCGGGATACACCGAGGAGGCGTGCCGCAGCACCGAAATGGTGTTGAGCTGGTAATCATCTCCGGTCGTCGCCGGACATCCGCTGATTATTTGAAAACCCATGTTTTTCCTCCTTTGTCTAAAGGTTGGATACAATGAGCCTCGCATCAGGATTGCCGAATTGGCAGTGCGGATGGGCCAGGCGACCCGGTACGCGGTCCCACCGCCCGGCGATTTTCACTATAGCAGACTTTTGTATTTTTACGGAACAATCTATGAAATATAACCCGACCTGCGACAACGGGCGGGCGAGGAAGCCGTGCATGGGAAAACTGCATGCAAGGTTTGATGAGGGGGGCAAACTTAAAGCCTGTCCTCTGCTCTACCCTTGTTTCACCTCTCCGTCCCCGGGGCTATGTGGGATGCCTCGGACTTCAAATCCAGACGGGGAAAACGAGTTGATTGCATCAATTTATTTGATCAATCGTTAACTGACTCAACCCGGGTGTGTAATAATTCCTAGAGAGCGTTCAGGAGGTGCTTCATGAGCTTTGAGCGCATCAGCGTAAATCCAAATGTTTGCGGTGGCAATCCGACCATCCGCGGGTTGCGCTTTCCCGTGTCGAGGTTGCTCGGTTTACTGGCCTCCGGCGAGACTCAGGAATCTATACTGAAAGCATACCCATACCTGGAACCTGAAGATTTCAATGAGGCGCTTACGTACGCTGCGTTTCTTGCTGACGAACAAGTAATCGAATTTGCTCGATGAAATTCCTCCTGGATATGCCCGTATCCCCTCTCCTGTTGGGTGTTCTCCGCGCATACGGCCATGAAAATGTCCATGCTTACCATATCGGGAAAGATTGCGCGTCGGACAATGAACTACTTGACATGGCCCGCCGCGAAAGACGCTGTATCATTACGGCCGATTTGGATTTCCCTCGGCTCTTGGCATTGAGCGAATCGGATGGCCCCGGACTTATTCTTTTCCGTGGCGGGAACTACTCTGATAAAGAGATGTGCGATTTGCTCGAACGTGTTCTTAAGACAGTGCCGTCCGAGGTTATCCAGAGGTCCGTTTGTGTGGTCGACAAACTGCGCATACGCATTACCCGATTGCCGCTAAGGAGCCCTGAATAGAACTTTTCCCCGTAGGGTTCCGATGAATAGTTTCTGAGATTTTATTCAATTATTTTCCAATTGCCGGTTTTGCCGGCGCACTCAAGGGCTG